>NZ_BAAAKE010000004.1:0-507461 GCF_039527585.1 Saccharothrix xinjiangensis
GCGTGACCAACCTGCTCACCGCCGCGCCGCGCCAGCTGCTCGTCGCGGCCGCCTCGGTGGCCGCCCTCGCGCTCGCGGCCGTGATCGGCCTGGCCGCGGGCGGCGAGCAGGAGACGCCCGCCGCGCAGGTCTCGCCGCTGCCCACGACCACCACCCGGGTCCTGTCGACCACCGAGCCGCAGCCGACGCAGGCCCCGTCGACCACCACCGCGCCCACGACGACCACCACCCCGGCGCCCACGACCACGGCGGAACCCGCGCCGCCGGCCCCGCCGCAGCCCGAACCGGAGCCGGAACCCGAACCCCAGCCCGGTCCGGGGCCGCAACCCGAACCGGAACCCGAACCACAGCCCGAGCCGGAACCGGAGCCCGAGCCGACGCCGCCGAACCTGGTGCCGACCGTGCCCAGCGGGTTCAGCCTCACCCCCGGCGCGGACCCGGTCGCCCTGCCCATCACCGTGCGCAACTCCGGCGAGACCGCCTCCGAGCCCGCCGGCGCCGCGCTCCTGCTGCCGCCCGGCGTGCGGGCGACCGGCGGACCGGCGTCGTTCGCGGGCCGCCGCCCGGCCCAGCTCGACGGCCTGCCCGAGCAGACCGTGACCTGCCCGGCGGGCGTCGGCGCGATCACCTGCGCCGCACCGCGGGGCATCGCGCCCGGCGGCACCGCCACGTTCGTGTTCCACCTCCAGGCCGACTGGGAAGCGATGACCGGCCTGATCACCGGCACGGTCAGCGCCGGCGCCGCGATCAGCGTGGACGTCGAGGTGGACGTCGAGGTCGCCCCGGCGGAGGACGACCTGGAGCTGTCGGTGCGCAAGTGGCAGCACCACTTCTGGGAACCGCGGCTGGACGTCTCGGTCACCAACACCGGCGGCAGGCCGGGCACGGCGCGCCTGGTCGTCGAGACCGACGCGCACCTCACCCTCATCACGCTGTGGCGCGGGTGCGAGCGGTCGCACCGCCGGGTCGTGTGCGAGGTGCGGCTGGACCGGGGCGAGACGTTCCAGGTGCCCGTGTGGGTGTTCGGCCTGCCGTGGCGGAACGGCGTGGTGCGCGCCACCGCCACCCTCGGCGCCGCGACGAAGACCGTCGAGGTGCCGGTGTCGCTGCGCCCCGGCCACGACCACGGCGAACCGGAACCGCAGGCCGACGAGCCGGCGGGCACCCCCGGGCCGACCAACCCCGGGCCTGCCACCAACGCGCCCGCGACGACCACGACGGTCCCCCGCACGACCACCGCGCCGCCGACCACCACCGCGTCGTCGCCGACCACCGCCCCGGCCACCGCGCCCTCGACGCCGGCGCCCACCTCGCGGACCGAGCCGCCGCCCACCGGGCAGCCCACGACCGCGCCCACCGACCCGACGCCGGCGCCGACCGAACCGCCCACCCGGCGGCCCGAGCCGTGCCAACCGCTCCTCCCGTGGCTGCCCCCGCTGGTGGGGGACCTGCTGCCGGACCCCTGCCGAACCCCTTCGTGATCGTTCGAGCACGGGCCGGTAACCTGCCCCGGTGCTGCCACTCGTGCGCAGGATCCTGGCCCGCCTGCCGGAACCGGTCCGCTTCCTGGTCCGCGAGCACCGGGAGCTCATCCGCTTCGCCGCCGTGGGCGGCACGACGTTCCTGATCGACAACGGCGTGTGGTACGCGCTCAAGCTCACCGTCCTGGACGACAAGGTGGTCACGGCCAAGGCCATCGGCGTGCTGGTGGCCGTCATCGCGTCCTACGTGCTCAGCCGCGAGTGGTCGTTCCACACCAGGGGCGGCCGGGAGCGGCACCACGAGGCGGCCCTGTTCTTCCTGGTCAGCGGAATCGGCATCGGTGTGAACCTGCTGCCGCTGTACGTGTCGCGGCACGTGTTCGACCTGCACTCGGAGCCGGCCGACTTCGCCAGCGGCTCGGTGATCGGGATGCTGCTGGCCACCGGCTTCAAGTTCTGGGCGATGCGCAAGTTCGTCTTCCCCCAGGCCGACGCGCGCCCGCCCGTGCGGGAGCTGCGGGTCGTCCGGGAGCAGCGCGAAGTCGCCTGAACAGCGCTTTCACCGCGGCTCCGTACACTGCTGTGGTGTCCGTGGTCGAGAACGTCGTGCTGCGCCTGCCCGAACCGCTGCGTTCGCTGGCGCTGAAGCACCGGGAGCTGCTCAAGTTCGCCCTGGTGGGCGGCACCTGCTTCGTGATCGACACGGCCATCTTCTTCGGCCTGAAGTCGCTCGTGCTCAGCGAGCACCCGGTGACCGCGAAGGTCGTGGCCACCCTGGTCGCCACGATCGTGTCCTACGTCCTCAACCGCGAGTGGTCGTTCAAGACCAGGGGCGGGCGGGAGCGCAGGCACGAGGCCGCGCTGTTCTTCCTGATCAACGGCATCGGCATCGTGCTGAACTCCGCGCCGCTGTGGGTGTCGAGGTACCTGCTGCACCTCCAGGAGCCCCACGTCAGCCGGCTCGCGGAGGAGTTCTCCGACTTCATGAGCGCGCAGGTCGTCGGCACCCTGATCGCCATGGTGTTCCGCTGGTACGGCTACAAGAAGTGGGTCTTCCCGCAGGCCGACTACCGCCCGCGCCGGGTGACCAGGGCCTACGACCTGCCCGAGGACGAAGAGCGGTCCCTCGGGCACTCGTGACCTAGCGGCCGCCCGCGAGCACCGCCAGCGCGACCTCGTGCAGGTGGCCGTTGCTGGTCAGCGCGCTGCCGCCGTCGTGGCGGTCGGCGCCGGTCAGGTCGCTGAACCGCCCGCCCGCCTCGGTCACCAGCACCCGGAACGGCGCGACGTCCCACGGGTTCACGACCGCCTCGGCGGCCAGGTCGATCGCGCCCTCCGCGACCAGGCAGTGCTGCCAGAAGTCGCCGAACGCCCGGTTCTCCCAGCACGCGTCCACCAGCGCCAGGTACGCCTCGCGCGAGTGGTGCTCGACCCACGAGCCCAGGTGCGTGGTGGATAGGTAGGCGTCCGCCAGGTCGCGCACCCCCGACACGGCGATCCGCCGCTCCCCCGACGGGTCCGAGGTGAACGCGCCGCCGCCCGCCGACGCCCACCAGCGGCGGCCGAGGGCGGGCGCGCTGACCACGCCGACGACCGGCTTGCCGTCCTCGACCAGCGCGATCAGCGTCGCCCACACGGGCAAGCCGCGCAGGAAGTTCTTCGTGCCGTCGATCGGGTCGACCACCCAGGCGCGGCCGTCGCCGACCTCACCGCCCCGCTCCTCGCCGGCGACCTGGTCGCCGGGGGCCTCGGCGGCCAGCACGGCGCGGATGGCGTCCTCCACGGCCACGTCGGCGTCGGTGACGGGCGTGCGGTCCGGTTTGCGCTCCACCACGAGGTCGCCGGCGCGGAACCTCGCGGTGGTGATCCCGTCGGCTTCGTCGGCGAGGCGGAGGGCGAGGGCGAGATCTGCGCGAAGGGCGGACACGCGGTGGATCGTGCCACGCCTACGCTGAGTGCCGTGAGCGTGGTCTTGTTGGCCGAGGACGACCCGGCGATCGCGGAGCCGCTGTCGCGCGCGCTTCAGCGCGAGGGGTACCAGGTGCAGGTGGTCGGGGACGGCCCCGGCGCGTTGGACGCGGCCGCCCACGGCGGCATCGACCTGCTGGTCCTCGACCTGGGCCTGCCCGGCATGGACGGCCTGGAGGTGTGCCGCCGGCTGCGCGCCAACGGTCGTGGCCTGCCGGTGCTGATGCTCACCGCCCGGTCCGACGAGGTGGACTTCGTGGTCGGGCTCGACGCGGGCGCCGACGACTACGTGGCCAAGCCGTTCCGGCTGGCCGAGCTGATGGCCCGGATCCGGGCGCTGCTGCGCCGGCGCGCCCCCGGCACGCTGGAGGTCAACGGCGTCCGCGTGGACCTCGCCGCCCGCCGCGTCACCGTGGACGGGCAGGAGGTGCAGCTGGCCAACAAGGAGTTCGAGCTGCTGCGCGTGCTGATCCAGCGCGCGGGCCAGGTCGTGCACCGCGACGAGATCCTGTCCGAGGTCTGGAACGACCCGGAGCTCAAGAGCAGCAAGACCCTGGACATGCACATGTCGTGGCTGCGCCGCAAGCTCGGCGAGGCCCGGGGCGTGGAGCGCCGGATCGCGACCGTGCGCGGCGTCGGGTTCCGGTTCAACTCGGCCGACTGATGCGCAGCCGCATCCTCCGCGCCATCCTGCTGGCCGTGGCCGTCACCGGGTTCGCCCTGGGCATCCCGCTCGGCTACACGGCGCTCCAGCTGGTGGAGGGCGCCGCCCGCAACGACCTGAGCACGCGGGCGCAGCGGATAGCGGCCTCCATCGACGACCAGATCGCCAACGCGCAGCCGATCGACCTGGGACCGGTCGAGGTGGGCGTGCCGGAGGGCGGCCACCTCGTGGTCACCACCGGCAGCCGGGTGCTGGAGTTCGGCAGCACCCCCGGCACGGACGTGCTGTCGGTGCAGGTGCCGATCGCGCAGCAGGGCACGGTGCGGCTGGAGGTGCCCGCGGGCCCGGTGCGCACCACGCAGTACCAGGTGGCGGCGCTGGTGGTGCTGCTGGTGGTGCTGTCCGTCGGCACCGGCACGGTCGTGGCCACGGTCACCGCGCGCAAGCTCGCCGAGCCGCTGCGGCACGTGGCGGCCCGCGCCGCCCGGCTCGGCGCGGGCGACTTCCGGCGCGACGACCGGCGGCACGGCGTGCCCGAGCTGGACCTGGTGTCCGACGCGCTGGACAAGTCGGCGGGCGCGCTGGCCCAGCTGGTGCAGCGGGAGCGGGAGCTGGTCGGCGACGTGTCGCACCAGCTGCGCAGCAGGCTGACCGCGTTGCAGCTGCGCCTGGAGTCGCTGTCGCTGCACCCGGAGCCGGACGCGGCCGCCGAGGCGCGGGCGGCGCTGGAGCAGGCCGAGCGGCTGGCCGAGGTGCTGAACGAGATGCTGGCCGCCGCCCGCGCCGCCCGCTCGGTCGGCGCGGAGCCGCTGGACCTGGCCGCCGAGCTGGTCGCCATCGCCGAGGAGTGGCGCGAGCCGCTGCGCCGGGTCGGGCGCGCGCTGCGGGTCCGGGTGCCGGAGGGGCTGCTGGCCCGCGCCACGCCCGCCCGGTTGCGCGAGGCGATCGGCGTGCTGCTGGACAACGCCCTGCGGCACGGCGAGGGCCAGGTGGTCGTGTCCGCGCGCCGGGACGAGGGCACGGTGGTCGTGGAGGTCAGCGACTCGGGCACGGGCGTGCCGGACGAGCTGTCGCACCACATCTTCGAGCGCGGCGTGTCCGGCGGCGGCTCCACCGGCGTGGGCCTGGCGCTGGCGCGGGCCCTGGTCGACGCCGACGGCGGGCGGCTGGAGCTGTCCACCGCCCGGCCCGCGACGTTCGCGCTGTTCCTGCCGGTGCCGAAGGCCGAGGACGTGGTGGGCGTGAGCTGGCGGACGGACCTCACGCCCCGCTAGGCGCGGCCCGGTCCGGCTGGTCCGGCCGACTCGGCTGGTCCACCTGGTCCGCTCGGTCCGGCTGGTCCGCCCGGTCCGGCTGGTCCGCCCGGTCCGCCCGGTCCGGCAGCACGCCGACCGCGCCGCGCGCCACCTGCGCCCACACCAGGCGGCCGAACAGGTAGTGGCAGGCCACGTCCTCGCTGGTGAACGCGGCCCAGTCGTAGCGGTTGCCCTGCTCGCGCCAGAAGACCTCGAAGCCCTCCTCGGTGGGCAGCAGGCACCACCTGTTCTCGGCCTCCGCCCCGATCGACACGACCTCCGCGGGCACGCCGACGGCCAGCAGCCAGCCCTCGACCGACTCGGCGTTCACCGGACCTCCTCCAGGTGCCCCAGGGCGAGCAGCTCGGCCACGGGGTGGGTGGTGCGGTAGCGGACGCCACCGCCGGGCTGCCCGAACCACTCGGCGGACAGCGTGAACCACACCGGCAGCACCCTGGCGACCCGGTACCGGTGGTACCCGGCGTCGAGCAGGGCGGGCGGCAGCGAGCGGGCGGCGTAGGCGGTGCCCAGCTCGGACAGCACCCGGCCCTCCGGCGTGCCGAACCGGTCCAGCTCCACCCCGACCGCGAGCACGCCGGGCTGACCGGCCTCGTAACCGCCCTCGGGGAACAGCTCACCCGGCGGCCACGCGTACTCCGGCGGGTCGGACCGGACCAGGAAGCGGCGGTCCCAGTCGCGCTCGTGCAGGCCGGCCAGGGGGTCGTGGCCGACCAGCAGCCCCGGGTCGGGCGCGCCGCCCGGCGCGAGCACCAGGCGCGGGCGGGCGACGGCGGGCCGCGGCTCGGCGACCGGTTCGCCCGCCGCGCCGGACAGCCGGGACCGCAGCCGGTCGCCGTAGGTCAGGTCCAGGCCGGGCTGCGCGGACGTGTCGACCAGGTGCCGGTCCGGGTGGCCGTCCGGCTCGAACCGGAGGCCGGCCGCGAACACCCGCTCGCCCGACGGCGGCGGCAGCTGGCGGGCCGGCGCGGTGCGGGGCCGGGGCAGCGCGCCGCCGGGGAACATGTGCGACAGGAACAGCGCCGCGGCCTCGGTGCTCGGCCGCGCGGTGCTCGCCGCGGGCACCGGTTCGGTCTCGGGCCCCGACTCGTCGGCCTGCTCGGTGGGCAGGGTCGCGGGGGCGGGGCCCGGCAGGAGCGGGTTCCGGTCCGCGCCGCCCCGGCCGACCGGGATCGGCACGACGGCGAACGCGAGCGAGCCGTCCTGGACCGCGTCACCGACGTTCCGGGCGGCGGTGGCCGGCGCCTCGCGCAGGTCGCCGGCGACGGACTCGCCCTTCGCCTCGCCCCGGGCCTGGGCATCGGCCCTGACCTGGGACTCGGCCTTGGCCTGGACTTCGCCCCTGACCTGGGCGTCGGTCTTGGCGGCGCCCTGGTTCTGGCCCTGCCCCTGACCCTGGGCCTGCCCTTGGCCCTGGGCGGCGGACCCCGGCCCGGAGCCCTGCCCGGAACCCTGCGCCGACCCCTGGCCCGGCGCGCCCTGGGTCGGCACGGCCGCCTGCGCGGCTCGCGCGTCCACCTTCGGCGCGGCCTGGCCCTGCTGCGCGGGCGGCTGCGAACCGGTGTTGGCCGTCGGGGACTGGGTCGCCGCCGCACCGGCGGCCGGGGCTGCGGCGCCCGTGGCCGGTGCGGGCGCGCCACCGGTCGGCCCGCCGAACGAGGGGCCCTGCGGTGCGGTCTGGTTCGCCGGGGTCGCGGGCTGCGGCGCGGGCGCGTGCGGGGTGTCGACCGGCAGCACCGGCCGGTCCAGGACAGCGGCGGCCGACTGGCCGACCGTGTCCGCCGAGCGTCCGGGCGCGTCCACGACGGGCGCGCCCGGGGCTCCGCCGACCGCGTCCACGACCGGCTTCACCACGTGGTCGACCAGACCGGGCAGAGGGCCGGCCGGACCGTGTCCGGCACCCGGACCGTGTCCGGCACCCGGACCGTGTCCGGCACCCGGACCGGGCCCGTGCCCCGGTCCCGGTTCATGTCCGGGACCAGACCCGTGTCCGGAACCCGGTCCGTGTCCGGGACCCGAGCCCACCGGGCCGGGGAGGGCCTGGTCGACGGTGTCGCCCGCGCCCCGCGCCACGTCCTTGGCCGTGTCCACCAGCGGGTCCACCACGGCGGCGACGGGCGGCGCGACCGCGCCGACCACGTCCACGAGCGGGTCGGCCACCGCGCCGACCGTGTCCGCGACACCGCCCAGCAGGCCGCCGATGAGGCCGGGGGCCTGGTTGCCACCGTTCCCGGGACCGTTCGCGCCGGGGCCGTTCACACCGGGACCGCCGGCACCGGGCGCGGTCACACCGGGACCACCGCTGCCGCCCGCGTTGCCGCCGCCGTTGCCGTTGCCGCCGTTGTTGCCGTTACCGCCGTTGTTGCCGTTGCCGTTGTCGCTGCCGCCGCCGAGCAAGCCGTCCACGAGCCCGCCGCCACCCAGCAGCCCACCGCCACCGAGCAGCCCGCCGCCGTTGGACTGGTTGCCGCGCCCCTGGTCGCCACCAGGGCCGGCCCCCGCGCCACCGGGACCTTCGCCACCAGGTCCCTGCGCCCCCGGCCCGTGCACGCCGGGGCTGGTGTCGATCGGCGGCGGGCTCCCGCCCACGGTCACACCGCTGTCCAGCCGCACCGCGCTGGTCAGCGCGTCGGTCAGGTGGGCGACGTTGGTCGCCGCGCCGCGGATGGCCGTGTCCAGCCCCAGCAGGGCCGTCGGGTGGCCCGCGGTCGCGGCCTGCTGCGCCGCGTCGTTGTTCCTGGCCAGGTTCACCAGCTCGCGCACCAGCTCGGCCTTTGCCGCGCCGACCTGCTCGGCCGCGTGGTCGAGCCGGTCCGCGGCCGAGTGGCAGCCGCGCACGACCGAGTTCAGCACGCCGTCCGGGGCGGTGAACGCGGTCCACTGCCCGCGCGCCGCCTCACCGGCCGGGCCGCTCATCGCGCCCAGCGCCTTGCTCGCGGCGCCGTCGGACTCACCGGCCAGCGCGGCGAACCCGGCGCCCGCCTCGCGCCAGGCGGTGGCGGACGCGCGCATCGCGTCCTCGTCGGCCCGGGGCCACACGACCCCGGCCTTGGCTGCGACCTCGGCCAGTTCGGCCGGCAGCTCGATGCCCATGGCGGCTCCCCAGGAGTTTCAGACGGCGCGGAGGTCAGGTGGCGCTGACCGGGTGGTGCTGATCAGGTGGCGCGGAAGTCAGGTGGCGCGGAAGTTCAGAGGGCGCGGAACGAGTCGGCGTTGCCCTGCTCGACCGCGCGGTAGGTGCGGGCCGTCTCGGTCAGGCGCTCGCCGACGCCGCCGAAACCCGAGCCGAGCCCGCCCATGCCGCTCAGCACGTCACCGGACGGGCCGACGTGGCTCGCCGCGAAGCTCTGCCCGACCGCGTCGTCGCCCCAGCACGCGCCCAGCGAGTCGAGCGCGCCGCCCAGGTCGCCCGCGATCTTCCGGGCGCGCTCGGCGAACGCGCCGAAGTCCTGCGCCCCCTCGGTGAGGCGGGCGAGGTCGGTGTGGAAGCCGGTCATCTCAGGTGCCTCCCGGTGGCGTCGACGTTCAGCCAGTCGCGCTGCTCGAAGTCATCGTCGTCGTCGACCGGGCGGGACCGCGCCGACCGCGGGTCCTGCTCCGAGCCGACCCTGTCGGTCCGGACCTCCTCCGGCCGGATCTCCTCGGGCCGGAGGTCCGCGGTGCCGCGCACCAGCGCCTCCGGGTCGGTCCCGGCGGGCAGCACCGGGCTCAGCGCCTGGTACGTGTGCTCGGCGGCCTTGGCGACGGCCTCCCGCGCGGTGCGCACGACCAGCTGGGCGAGCCGGTCGGGCCGCAGCCGGTAGGCGTCGGCGGTCAGCTCCAGGTCGGTGAGCGTGCCGCGGGCGTCGACCACCGCGGTGACCTCGCCACCCGGGCTGGTCGCCGCGGCCGACACCCGGGCCAGGTCGCGCTGCACCGACGCGAGCTGGTCGCGGCTGCGCCGGTAGTCGGCGAGCAGCTCGTCGACCCGGGCGCGGTGATCGGTCGTCACGGCCACCTCCGGTTCCAACCGTCGCCGGGCGTGGTCGTCGGTCGCGCGTTGGACGTTACGACCCCGCACCCGGTTCCGAGCCCCTTCGGCCGAAATCCACCCCGCCGCGCCCGAACCCCCACCCCCGCGCGTGTCCTCCGCCCAGGCATCGCGTGTCCTCCACCCGGACACCACGAGTCCTCCACCGCGACACCTCGAACCCTCCACTGGGACACCGCGAACCCGCCGCCCGAGCGCTACCCCCGCAGCGCCCGGACCACCCGCGACGGGCTCGGCCGGCCCAGCCGCCGCGCCATCCACGCGCTGGTGTCGGCGAGCTTGTCCAGGTCGAAGCCGTGCCCGACGCCGAGGCCGTCGAGCATCCACACCAGGTCCTCGGTCGCCAGGTTGCCGGTCGCGGACTCCGCGTAGGGGCAGCCGCCCAGCCCGCCCGCCGACGAGTCGACCGTGGTCACGCCCGCCCGCAGGGCCGCCAGCGTGTTGGCCAGCGCCTGCCCGTAGGTGTCGTGGAAGTGCACGGCCAGCCGCTCGACGCCGCCGAACGCCGCCAGCAGCGCGGTCACCTGCCCCGGCGTGGCCACGCCGATGGTGTCGCCGAGGGACAGCTGGTCGCAGCCCATGTCCAGCAGTCGCTTGCCGACACCCACGACCTGGTCGCGCCCGACCGCGCCCTCCCACGGGTCCCCGAAGCACATCGAGACGTAACCCCGCACCCGCAGCCCCTCGGCCTTGGCGCGGGCGACCACCGGCTCGAACATGGCGAACTGCTCGTCCAGGGACCGGTTCAGGTTGCGCCGGGCGAACGACCCGGTGGCACTGGCGAAGATCGCGACGTGCCCGACGCCCGCCGCCAGCGCCCGCTCCAGGCCTCGCTCGTTGGGCACCAGCACCGGGTAGTCGACGCCGGCCCGCCGGTCCAGGCCGGCCAGCAGCTCCTCGGCGTCGGCCAGCTGCGGCACCCACTTCGGGTGCACGAAGCTGGTCGCCTCCAGCACCGTGCCGCCCGCGTCGGCCAGCCGGTCGAGGAATTCCAGCTTGGTGGCCACCGGGACCACCTCGGACTCGTTCTGGAGGCCGTCCCGCGGCCCCACCTCCCAGATCGTGACGCGGTCCGGCAACCCCTCGCCCGCGACCGACTCCGGCAGGCCGACCTCACGCGCGCCCATTCGTGCTCCTGCCCTCCTGTAGGTGCCCGCCGTCGAGCAGCCGACCCAGCGCCGCGCGCACCTCGACCACCGCCGGGATGTCGTCGAACTCCAGCGGCTCGTCCGCGTCGGCCTCGATGACCAGCGTGCCGCAGCCCAGCACCCGGTCCACCGCGCCCTGCTCGAAGCGGACGTCGCGGACCAGCTCCAGCGGCAGGTTCAGCCGGGCCCGCTTGACCACTCCGATCCGGCACATGAGCCGCCGGTCGGTGACGATGAAGTGCGTGGTGCGCCAGCGCAGCACCGGCGTGACCACCAGCCACGCCACCAGCACCGCGGCGATCCCGGTCAGCACGAGCCACGCGGTCGTCGACCACGACAGGACCGACACGGGTCCCGCCAGCCACGTGCCGCCGACGGCGAGCGCGGCCGGGACGGCCACCGGGACGGACAGCGCCTTCCAGTGCGGGTGCTTGTGGATCACGACGCGCTCTCCGGGTTCGAGCAGGTCGTCCGGGTGGGCCACTGCGGTCCCCTTCGGTGGCTGGTGCTGAGCTCACCGTACTCGCAGGTGCACCACGTCCCCGGCGGAAACCGGGTGGTCCGAGCCCTTCTCGTCGCGGACCACGAGCGTGCCGTCGTCGGCCAGGTCGTGGGCGGTGCCGAGCAGCGGCGCGGCGCCGGCCAGCTCGACCCGGACCGGGCGGCCGAGCGTGCCGCAGTTCGCCCGGTACTCCTCGCGCAGCGCCGGGTCGTCGCCCGCCAGCCCGCGCCACCGCACCTCCAGGTCGTGCAGCTGCCCGAGCAGGGCGACGGCCAGCGCGGTGCGGTCCGGCGGCTCCGGCGCGTGGTCGGCCAGGCTGGTCGGCGCGAGGCCGCCCGCGCCGGGCCGGACGTCGTCGGGCAGCTCGGCCACGTTCAGGCCGATGCCCAGCACCACGGCGTGGTCGGGGGTGGTCTCGGCGAGCACGCCCGCGGCCTTCGCGCCGCCGATCAGCAGGTCGTTGGGCCACTTCAGGGTGGCCCGGACGCCCACGTCGGCCGCGGTGCGCACCAGGGCGACCCCGGCCAGCAGGGTCAGCCACGGCACGCGTGCCGGTGGCACGCCGACCGGGCGGAACAGCACGCTCAGGTACAGGCCGCCGGTGGGCGAGGTCCAGCCCCGGCCGCGCCTGCCCAGGCCCGAGACCTGCTCCTCGGCGATCAGCGCGGTGCGGTCCGGCGCGCCCAGGCCCGCGGCGGCGCGCAGGTCGGCGTTGGTCGATCCGGTGCTGGCGACGACGTCGACCGCGGCGTAGGGGCCGACGAGCCGGTCGCGGAGGGTTGCGGCGTCCACGGTGTGCAGGGTAGGAGCGGCCCGTCCCGCGCGCTGCGTCGGAGCGGTGCGGACGGCGGGGCGGGCCGCTCGGCCAAGCCTGCTACCTCCAGCGCGCTGGAGGTCAAATCGACCGATCGTGACCTGGGCTACTAGCCCTGTCGGGGCCTGGTCCGGCCGCTAAGCTGCGCGGTCATGACCAGTGCGACCGCCCCCATCGGCGAGGAGCCGGACGTTCACACCACGGCCGGGAAGCTGGCCGACCTGCACCGGCGCAACGAGGAGGCCGTGCACGCCGGTTCGGCGCGCATGGTGGAGAAGCAGCACGCCAAGGGCAAGAAGACCGCCCGCGAGCGCATCGAGCTGCTGCTCGACCCGGGTTCGTTCGTGGAGCTGGACGAGCTGGCGCGGCACCGCTCGACCAACTTCGGCCAGGACCGCAACCGGCCCTACGGCGACGGCGTGGTGACCGGCTACGGCACCGTCGACGGCCGCCCGGTCTGCGTGTTCAGCCAGGACGTCACCGTGTTCGGCGGGTCCCTCGGCGAGGTGTACGGCGAGAAGATCGTCAAGGTCATGGACCTGGCGATCAAGACCGGCCGGCCGATCGTCGGCATCAACGAGGGCGGCGGCGCGCGCATCCAGGAGGGCGTCGTCTCGCTGGGCCTCTACGGCGAGATCTTCCGCCGCAACGTGGCCGCGTCCGGCGTCGTGCCGCAGATCTCGCTGATCATGGGCGCGAACGCGGGCGGGCACGTGTACTCGCCGGCGCTCACCGACTTCGTGGTCATGGTCGACCAGACCTCGCACATGTTCATCACCGGCCCGGACGTGATCAAGACCGTCACCGGCGAGGACGTGGGCTTCGAGGAGCTGGGCGGCGGCCGCACGCACAACACCAAGTCGGGCAACGCCCACTACCTGGGCTCCGACGAGGAGGACGCCATCTCCTACGTCAAGGAGCTGCTGTCCTACCTGCCGGCCAACAACCTGTCCGAGCCGCCCGTGTTCGACGCGCCGGACGACCTGGTGCACGGCTCGATCCAGGACTCGGTCACCGACTCCGACCGCGAGCTGGACACCCTGATCCCGGACTCGGCCAACCAGCCGTACGACATGCACGAGGTCGTCACCCGCGTGCTGGACGAGGGCGAGTTCCTGGAGGTCCAGCCGCTGTTCGCGCCGAACATCCTGATCGGGTTCGGCCGGGTCGACGGCCACTCGGTCGGCGTGGTGGCGAACCAGCCGACGCAGTTCGCGGGCTGCCTGGACATCGACGCCGCGGAGAAGGCGGCGCGGTTCGTGCGGACCTGCGACGCGTTCAACATCCCGGTGCTGACCTTCGTCGACGTGCCCGGCTTCCTGCCCGGCACCGACCAGGAGTGGAACGGCATCATCCGGCGCGGCGCGAAGCTGATCTACGCCTACGCCGAGGCCACCGTGCCGCTGGTCACCGTGATCACCCGCAAGGCGTACGGCGGCGCGTACGACGTGATGGGGTCCAAGCACCTCGGCGCGGACGTCAACCTGGCGTGGCCGACCGCGCAGATCGCGGTGATGGGCGCGCAGGGCGCGGCGAACATCGTGCACCGCAAGACCCTGGCCAACGCGGTGGGCAACGGCGAGGACGTCGACGAGCTGCGGGCCCGGTTGCAGCGCGAGTACGAGGACGCGCTGTGCAACCCGTACGTGGCGGCCGAGCGCGGCTACGTGGACGCGGTGATCCCGCCGTCGTTCACGCGGGCGCACGTGGCCCGGGCGCTGGCGATCCTGCGCGACAAGCGCGAGGTGCTGCCGCCCAAGAAGCACGGGAACATCCCGCTGTGAGCGCGCGACCGCACCTCCGGGTCGTGCGCGGCAACCCGGACGACGAGGAACTGGCCGCCCTGACCGCCGTGGTGGCGGCGCTGGCGTCCCGGCCCGCGCGGGAGGCCGGGCGGGCGCGCCGCTCGGCCTGGGCGGACCGCTCGCGCCTGGTGCGCGGGCTCCCGCAGCCCGGCCCCGGCGCGTGGCGGGCGTCGAGCCTGCCCTAGCACTCCACCCGGCGGCTGGTGACCTGCACGCCGGCGTCGCGGAGGACGCCGACCGCGCGGCACCGGACGCCGTCGGGCACGCGCAGGCGCACCCGCATCCACACCTGGCCCGCCACGACCCGCGACTCCAGCACCTCGACGCCGTCCTCCCCGGCCACCGCGCCGGGCACGGCGTCGAGGCGGCCCAGGTCGCGGGCCGCGGTGGTGACCTCGTCCATGACCCGGCTCTCGACGTGGTCCCCCACGTCGGCGAAGGGCCAGAAGGGCACGCCGTACCCGACCGGGTCGGAGGACACGACCTTCGCCGCCACCCCCAGG
The DNA here is from genome assembly GCF_039527585.1 of Saccharothrix xinjiangensis. NCBI lineage: Bacteria > Bacillati > Actinomycetota > Actinomycetes > Pseudonocardiales > Pseudonocardiaceae > Saccharothrix > Saccharothrix xinjiangensis. Next base: position 14,229 of record NZ_BAAAKE010000004.1, read on the forward strand.
ACCGCGACGGCGGGCAGGACGAACAACCACCGGTACCGACCGCGACGCCGGTCCGCGCGACGCACCACCAGAGCCCAACGCTGCACGTCTCCGAGGTTGCCCAACGGTGAACGGGCGCGCATCGGTAGATCTACGCAGCCGGGTCCGGCGGCTCGCGGCGGCGCTTCACGGCACGGACGGCGCCGACGGTGCCCGCGCCCCCGGCGGCGCCGAGACCGACCGCCAACGGTCCCAGCACGACCAGGGCGGCGAGGGCGAGGCCGCCCAGCAGCGCGGTCAGCAGGGCGACACGGACGAACGGCGCCCACGCCTCGCCGGTGAGGACCTCGCGCACCAGGGACCACTGGTCGGGGACCCGCGGACCGGTCACGACGACCTCCGGGCACGGCGGAGCCGGACGTCGATGAGCCGCCCCCTGGTGGAGCGGACCCAGACCGGCGCGCCGCGCGCCAGCGCCCGCAGGTCCCGGCCGGACAGGGACAGGACCGCGGGCCAGGCGGGGCGCTCGCCGGACTGGTCGGCGCCGAACTCCAGCACCGCGGCGAGGGCGCTCACCTGCCGGGTGCGGCACCAGCGGAACAGCCGGGCCGACCAGCTCGTCCACAGCTGGCGGGGCATGCGGGCCACCACGCTGAGCAAGTGGGCGCGCCGGTCGTCCGTGTCGGCCAGGAACCCGCGGTGCGCCTCGACCCACACCAGGGCCTCGTCCCGCGGCAGCAGGCGCCCCAGCGCCCGGAGGGCGTGGACCGGGCCCCGTTCGCGGTCGCGGAGGGCCCGCCGCACGCCGACGACGGCGTGCAGGCCGAACCACAGGCCGAGGACGGCGATCGCTCCCAGGCCCACCCAGCCGCCCGCCCCGTGCTGCGCCGCCAAGCCGGTGGACACCGCACCGCTCACCACGGTCAGCCCTCCTCGACCGGCGACGAGGTCCGCTCCAGCCGCAGCAACCGCGACAGGACGGGCGCCCGCTTGCGGCTCGCCTCGGCCAGGGCGTTGGTGGCCCGGGCGGCCCCGTCCCGCGTGAGCCGGTAGTAGCGGCGCCGGGGTCGGCCGCGGCGCTCGTCCGAGGGGTCCTCCTCCCAGCGGGCGGTCACCCACCCCGCCTGCTCCAGGCGCTGGAGCAGCGGGTAGACGGTGCCCGGGGGCAGCTCGGTCCCCTTGATCACGTCGAGGCCGTACGCCTCCTGCTCCGGCGCGTCGAGCAGCAGCCGGAGCACCAGCTGGGTCGGCAAGGTCATCCTGGGCGGCACACGCGGACCGTATCGAATTCGGCCTATATCGAGAAGGCCCTAACTCGATATAGGTAATCCCGTCCCACCACCTCCACCCGCTCGGCCTACCCTCGGCCTGCCGAGAGCCGCCCGCCCCCTCCCCTAGGCTTCCGACCGTGCGCTTCGTCCTGGCCTCGCAGTCACCCGCCCGCCTAGCCGTCCTCCGCGCCGCCGGCGTCGAGCCCGAGGTCCGGGTCTCCGGCGTGGACGAGGACGCCCTCGCCGCCTCGCTGACCGACCCCACCCCCGAGCAGCTGGTCACCGCCCTGGCCCTGGCCAAGGCCGAGGCCGTCGCGGACGCCTCCACCGGCGACGAGGTCGTCGTCGGCTGCGACTCCATGCTCCGCACCGCCGACGGCGAGGTGCACGGCAAGCCCGGCACCGCCGACGTGGCCCGCGAGCGGTGGAAGCGGATGGCGGGCACCACCGGCACCCTCCTCACCGGGCACGCCGTGCTCCTGGTGCGGGACGGCGCGGTCGTCGACCGGGCCGTCGACCACGAGGCCACCACCGTCCGGTTCGGCCGGCCCGCCGACGACGAGCTGGAGGCCTACCTCGCCACCGGCGAGCCGCTGCACGTCGCGGGCGCGTTCACGCTCGACGGACTGGGCGGCTGGTTCGTGGACGGCATCGACGGCGACCCGTCCAGCGTGATCGGCATCAGCCTGCCGCTCACCCGCCGGCTGCTGCGCCGGGTCGGCGTCACCGTGTCGGACCTCTGGTAGCGGTTGTCACATTTTCCCCGATCCGGGAAGCTCGCCCCAGGTGCCTCGCGTTGGGGGAGCCGATGAACGAGTTGCTGACGCGTCGTCGTCACATCGACTTCGGTCGCCGGACGAGCACGGGTTGTCGCCCCTGACACCCCGTCAGCCGCCCCTGCGCACCCACCGGAGCAGTCGTGTCGTTCATCCGCACCTACACCCAACCCAAGGTCTTCGGCATCGCCGTGCTCGCCGCGCTCGTCCTGGGCGCGCTCGCGGGCTACGTGGCCCAGGCCACCGACCAGGCGTGGCTCACCACCACCCTGGGCCACGTCGGCGACGTGTTCACCAGCCTGTTGCAGTTCACCGTCATCCCGCTGGTGTTCACCGCGATCGTCGTCGGCATCACGAGCCTGCGCCGCCTGGGCACGAACCGCGCCGCGCGGCTCGGCGGGAAGACGCTGCTGTGGTTCGCCGTGACGTCCCTGATCTCGGTGCTCATCGGCCTCGCCATCGCGCTGGTCTTCAGCCCCGGGGCGGGTGTGCAGGTCCAGCCGTCGGAGGCCGCGGTGGAGCGGCTCTCGGCCCGCGACCCCGGTTCGTGGAGCACCCTGCTGGAGACGCTGATCCCGAGCAACCTGTTCGCCGCCTTCACCGAGGGCGAGGTGCTCCAGGTCGTGTTCATCTCGGTGCTGGTCGGCTTCGCCGCCTACGCGCTCGGTGATCGGGCCGAGCCGTTCGTCACCCTCACCCGGTCGGTGTTCGACCTGATCCAGAAGGTCGTCGGCTGGATCGTGCTGCTCGCGCCGATCGGCGTGTTCGGCCTGATCGGCACCGCGTTCGCCACCTACGGCAACTCGTTCGTCCGCCCGCTGTTCTCGCTGATCGCGGCCGTGTACGGCGGGACGCTGCTGGTGCTGTTCGTGGTGTACCCGGTGCTGTTGCGGTTCGTCGGGCGGGTCAGCCCGGTGACGTTCTTCAGCAAGGCGTGGACGGCGATCCAGTTCGCCTTCGTGTCCCGCTCGTCGGGCGCCACGCTGCCGCTGAGCAGGCAGACCGCCGCCAACCTCGGCGTGGACCCGGACTACGCGTCGTTCGCCGTGCCGCTGGGCACCACGACCAAGATGGACGGCTGCGCCGCGGTGTACCCGGCGATCGCGACGGTGTTCATCGCGAACCTGTTCGGCGTCGAGCTGGGCGTCTGGCAGTACGTGGCGATCATCGCGGTGGCCGTGTTCGGCGCCCTGGCGACCGCGGGCACCACGGGCTGGTTCACCATGCTGACGCTGACCCTGGGCGCGGTGAACATGCCGCCGGAGGTCATCGCCACCGGTGTCGCGGTCGTCTACGCCATCGACCCGATCCTGGACATGGTCCGCACCGCGACCAACGTCGCCGGCCAGATCACCGTCCCGGTCCTGGTGGCGCGCGGCGAGGGCCTGCTCGACGACGAGGTCCTCAACGCGCCCAGCGAGCCGCCGCTGCTCTCCGGCCCCCGCGCCGCCGTCCCGGCCTGACCCCGAACCCCCAACCCACCAACCCCGAACCCGCGCGACCCGGACGTACGACTCACGCGAGAGTCGTACGTCCGGGTCCACCGTGTCGAACGTTCAGGACCCCCGAGTTCCACGTTCAGGACCCCCGGCCCCGGGCGAGGCGCGTTCCGGGGCCTCAGTCGCCGCACGGGCCGAGGTCGGCGGCGTCCGGCACGACCGCCGGCCAACCCGGCACCAGCTCCGGCGCGTCGACCACCTCCGTGCAGCCCAGCTCCTCACCACCGTCCACCAGCGAGAACACCTGCACGAACCGCCGCGGGCAGTCCTCACCGGCCGGGCACTCGCGCTGCACCGCCACCACGTCGGCCACCGCGTCCCGGTCCACGTCGTGCAGCGCCAGGTGGCCCCCGCTCGACACGTAGGGCACCTGCGCCCGCGACCACGCCCCCGACCTGCGCACGAGCACCTCGCCGAGCACCTCGCCCGGCACCTCGGACTCGACCTCGCCGCGCACCAGGCACACGCCGACCCCGGCGTCCGCGCACTGCAACGACCGGTCGGTGATCTCGGCGCCCGAAGCGGCGACGGTCAGCTCGAAGACGTTGGGCCCCGAAGCGCCGGACGTCCGGATCCGCCCCACCTCCGGCCCGACGAGCAGCGCCACCGAATCGGGTCCGACCTGCTGCTCCACCACCGTACGGCACGCCTCCGCACCGCACCTCAGCTCGCCGAGGGGCGGTTCCACCCCGGTCGCCGCGGGCGCCCCGGGACGGGTCGACCACGCGAAGGCCAGGCCCGCGACCGTGGTGACCACGGCCAGGCAGGCGACCAGGAGCACGGCTGCGGGTGGGCGCGTCACGGTCGCCGATTGTTTCACCGAAGCGTGAGCTGTCTCTCCGCCACCGCGTACTGCCGGGTCACTAAACTCCCCCTGCATTGCCGCTCCACATCCAGCGTTGCAGGAGGTAGGACGTCGTGTCGCTGCGCAAGGTCCTCGTCGCCAACCGCGGTGAGATCGCCGTCCGGGTCATCCGCGCCTGCCGGGACGCCGGTCTGGCCAGCGTCGCCGTGTACGCCGACCCGGATCGCGACGCCCCGTTCGCGCGGCTCGCCGACGAGGCGTTCGCGCTGGGCGGCAGCACGCCCGGCGAGAGCTACCTCTCGGTGGACAAGCTGCTGGACGTGGCCAAGCGGTCGGGCGCCGACTCGGTGCACCCCGGCTACGGCTTCCTGTCCGAGAACGCCGACTTCGCGCAGGCCGTGCTGGACGCGGGCCTGACCTGGATCGGGCCGACGCCGCAGGCCATCCGCGACCTCGGCGACAAGGTGACCGCCCGGCACATCGCGACGCGCGCGGGCGCGCCGCTGGTGCCCGGCACCAAGGACCCGGTCGGCGGCCCGGACGAGGTCGTGGCGTTCGCCGAGGAGCACGGCCTGCCGGTCGCGATCAAGGCGGCGTTCGGCGGCGGCGGCCGGGGCCTGAAGGTGGCCCGCACGCTGGAGGAGATCCCCGAGCTGTTCGACAGCGCGGTGCGCGAGGCCGTCACCGCGTTCGGCCGCGGCGAGTGCTTCGTCGAGCGCTACCTGGACCAGCCCCGCCACGTCGAGGCGCAGGTGCTGGCCGACCAGCACGGCAACGTGGTCGTCGTCGGCACGCGCGACTGCTCGCTCCAGCGCCGCCACCAGAAGCTGGTCGAGGAGGCGCCCGCGCCGTTCCTCACCGACGAGCAGCGCGAGCAGATCCACACCTCCGCGCGGGCCATCTGCCGGGAGGCCGGCTACCACGGCGCGGGCACGGTCGAGTACCTGGTCGCCCGGGACGGCACGATCTCCTTCCTGGAGGTCAACACCCGCCTCCAGGTCGAGCACCCGGTCAGCGAGGAGACCGCGGGCGTCGACCTGGTGCGCGAGCAGTTCCGGATCGCCGCGGGCGAGCGGCTGCGGTTCACCGAGGACCCGACCCCGCGCGGTCACTCGATCGAGTTCCGCATCAACGGCGAGGACGCGGGCCGCAACTTCCTGCCCGCCCCCGGCGTCGTGACCACGTTCACCGCGCCGTCCGGCCCCGGCGTCCGCGTCGACGCGGGCGTGGAGAGCGGCACGGTCATCGGCGGCCAGTTCGACTCGCTGCTGGCCAAGCTGATCGTCACCGGCGAGGACCGCGCGCAGGCGCTGGAGCGGGCCCGCCGCGCCCTGGACGAGATGGTCGTCGAGGGCATGGCCACCGTGCTGCCGTTCCACCGGGCGATCGTGCGCGACCCGGCGTTCGTCGGCTCCGAGGACGGCTTCACCGTGCACACCCGGTGGATCGAGACCGAGTTCGACAACGCGATCGAGCCGTTCGCCGGCGGCGCGGGGGCCGAGGAGGCCGAGGAGCGGCAGACCGTCGTGGTCGAGGTCGGCGGCCGGCGGCTGGAGGTCTCGCTGCCCGGTGACCTGGCGATCTCCGGTTCCGGCGGCGGCGCGAAGGCGGACGCCAGGGCCAAGCCGCGCAAGCGCGCCGGCGGCAAGTCGGGCGCGGCCGTGTCCGGCGACGCGGTGACCGCGCCCATGCAGGGCACGATCGTCAAGGTCGCGGTGGAGGACGGCGCGCAGGTCGAGGCGGGCGAGCTGCTGCTCGTGCTGGAGGCCATGAAGATGGAGAACCCGGTGACCGCGCACAAGGCCGGCGTGGTCACCGGCCTGGCCGCCGAGCCGGGCGCGACGGTCACCCAGGGCACCGTCCTGTGCGAGATCAAGGAATAGGCTCGGCGATGTGAGCGAGCGGGACATCCGGATCGGCGACGCGGAGCGCGAGCACGCACTCGAACTGCTCGGCACGCACCTCGGGGAGGGGCGGCTGACGGTGGACGAGTTCGGCGAGCGCTCCGCCCGCGTGGCCACCGCGCGGACCCGCGGCGACCTGTACGGCCTGTTCGCCGACCTGCCGGCGCCGCGACCGGAGTTCGCCAGGGTCGCGCCGCTGCCGCCGGCCGACCGGTCGGGACGCGGCGGGCAGCTCGCGCCGCGGCTGACGGGCGCGGTGCTGCCCGCGGTGGCGGTGCTGTCCGTGGTGCTGTTCGTCCTGTCCCGGTTCAACCCCCTGGTCTTCCTGCTGGTCCCCGCGGCGATGCTGCTGCTGAGCCGGATGGGCGACCGGTGAGCGCGCCGTCGCTGCTGCTGCTCGACCTGGACGGCGTGCTGCGGCGGTTCGGACCGGACGCGCCGATCGAGGACCGGTTCGGCCTGCCGCGCGGGACGCTGGCGCGGGTGTCGTTCTCGCTGTCCGGGCCCGCGGTCGTGGGCGAGGTCACCGACGAGCGGTGGCGCGGGGTCGTGCGGGACCAGCTGGTCCGCGACGGCGTCCCGGCCGACCGGGCCGCCGGGGCGGTGGCCGAGTGGACGCGCGTCGGCGAGGTCGTCCCCGAGGCCCTGGAGCTGGTGCGGCGGGCGCGGGAGCGGTGCCGGGTGGCGCTGCTGTCCAACGCCACCGACCGGCTGCCGCGCGACCTGGCGGAGCTGGGCCTGGACCGCGAGGTCGACGCGGTGGTGACCTCGGCGCGGCTCGGGGTGGCCAAGCCGTCGCCCGAGGCGTTCCGGCGCGCCCTGCGGGTGCTCCAGCACTCGGCGTCGGGCACGCTGTTCTGCGACGACACCGCGGTGAACGCCGAGGCCGCCCGGACCGTCGGCATCGACGCGGTGCACACGCCGGACTTCCCCGCCCTGCACGGCGCCCTGGCGTCGCGCGGCCTGCTCGACGAGGGGCCCACCGGTCCGGCCGGCGGCCCCGGCGACGCGCTGCTGGTGGTGCTGCACGACCGCGGCGACGCGGAGGAGGCGGCGCGGGAGCTGGTGGAGGCCGGGTGGTCGCCGTGCGCGGTGCACCGCGACCTGCTGGCCGGCGAGGACGACGCCGAGGACGCGGACTGGGTCGTCGAGCTGGTCGCCGGGCCCGACGGGCAGCCCGCCGCCGCGCACCGCGGGCTGCTCGAAGAGCTGGCCGCCCGTTACGACGGGTTCGTCACGGACTAGTCTGCGCGGCACCGCGAGGTCGGCGTCCCGGGACCTCGCCCGTCCGAGCGGAGCGAGGACAACCGCCATGGAGGCCGTGGAGATCAACGCGGGTGAGTTCTACCTGCGGCAACTGCGCGCCGACGACCGCATCGACGACCGGGCGGCGCTGGTGGGCGGCGGTCTGTGCCCCGACCCGGTCGCGGCGGGCGCGCACGTCGCCGAGCGCGCGCGGCGGTGGCACGCCGACGAGAGCTGCTCGTGGGCGGTGTGCGACCAGCTCACCGGCGTCGCGGTCGGCGTGGTCGAGCTGACCGCCGCCGGCGGCCTGACCTGCTGGATCACGCCCGAACTGCGTGGCAGGGGCATCGCCACCCGCGCGGTGGCCGCCGTGCTGCGGTTCGGGTTCGGCTTCCTCGACCTCCCCCGGATCACCGCCGAACCGCCGGACGACGCGGCGCGGCGCGTGGCGGTGAAGTGCGGCTTCGTCACAGAGGGTCCACATCCCGTGTGGACACGGCTACGGTAGGTGCTCATGAGGGCCGCTCGCGTGATCATCGCCACGTTGTGCGCGTTGACGATCTGCGCTTGCACGCCCTTACCGGAGCACACCGCGGACGGCCGCGCGGAGGAGCACGACATCGCCTCGGCGACCATCGCGCCGTCCCTGCCGCCCAGACCCCGGGAGATCAGGCTGGAGGGCCTGGACCCGTGCGCGGTGCTGACGGAGGAGCAGCGGTTGCGGCTGAGCCTGGACAACCCGCCGAGCGCCTACGTGGAGACGGGCTTCGGCAACGCGAAGGCGTGCACGATGCGCAGCACCATCAGCGGGAACGTGACGCGGCTCGCGCTCGTCACAGCTGAGGGAGTGGGTGTGTGGCTGGACGAGAACGCCCAGGTGGACGCCCGTCCGACGACGGTGGGCGGTTTTCCTGGACTGACGGTCCGCACACCGGGTATGGAGCAGGTGTGCAACGTCGAGGTGGACGTGGCGGAAGGGCAGTTCCTGGACGTCATGTTCCGCGACGGCGGCAATGAAACGAAAGCGACGCAGGACACGCTATGCCTAGGAGCGCAACGGGTGGCCGAGGCGGCGATCGCCGCTTTGCTGCAACGGCGCTGACCCGCGCGGGGGATGGAGCACGCCACCCACTCCCCGTTGTCGGACCCTCTGGCTAGAGTGACCCTGCGCGACGAGAACGTGACGGGAATAGGGAAGACGGGGAGGTCGTCCATGCCGTCGGAAGACCACGGGCGCGGTGGCGACACAGGCGCACCACCGCCCGTGTCGCACACCTTGAACGTGGAACCCGGTGCCATCCCCGGGCTCCGCAACGCGTTCTCGGGCGCGCTCACGAAGCTGGACGAGCAGATCGAGCTGGCGATCACCGAGATCAGGGTGCGGCCCTGGGCCGGGGACCCGGTGAGCCAGGAGGCCGCCGAGCAGTTCAACGAGCGGTCCCTGGAGTCCGGCGACTCGGCGCTGGCCGCGTTGCAGAACTACCAGCAGCAGCTCAAGTCGGCCATGGACGCGTTGAACCTGGTCGAACGCCAGTACCAGTCCATCGAAGACGACAACACCGGGTTGATGGGACAGCAGGGCGGCCGCTGAGCACCCGGCGCAGGCAAGGGGAATCTTCATGCCCGATGGACACCGCTGGAGCGGGTACAGCCACGAGGAGCTGTACCGGCAGATCAACGCCGGTCCCGGACCGGGCGCCTCGCACGTCTCGGTGGAGCGCTGGGTCGGCGTGTCGTCGGCGTTGACCGAGATCAACGCCGAGCTGCACGCGGGCATCCTGCGTTCCGGCGCGAGGTGGGAGGGCAACGCGGCCGACCAGGCCCGCAACGGCATCAACCCGCTGGCGGCGTGGGCGGACGAGGCCCGCACCGGCGCCGACGTGATGCGCACGTCGGCGGAGCTCCAGGCCGACTACATCGCCAAGGCGCGGGCGGACATGCCCGCGCCCGTGCCGGTGACCGCGGAGAAGCCGAACCTGGTCGTCAGCGTGCTGACCTCGCTGGTGGGCGGGCAGACGGACTACGAGAAGCAGGAGCAGGCGCAGGACGCGGCCGAGCAGCGGGCCCGCGAGGTCATGGCGACCTACGCGTCGAGCACCTCCTCGAACACCAGCACGCTCGGCCAGTTCCACCAGCCGCCGCAGCTGGTGGTCAGCGCGCCGGACGTGGTGCGCAACGACGGCGCGGGCGTGCACGGGCACGGCTGGGGTTACGGCGGGCCGCGCGGTGGCCGCGGGTACGGCGGCGGGCGGGGCCGGAACGGCGGCCGCGGGCGCGGCACGGCGCCGGCGACCCGTCCCGGCAGCGGCACGGCGCCGGGCGGCGCCACGGGCACTTCCTCGACCTCGGGGTCGCAGCAGGCCAACACCCGTCCCTCGTCGGCCTCCGCGCCCACGACGGGCCCGTCCACCGGCGGCGCGCACGGTCCGGGCGGCGTGGTGGGCGGCGGCGGCTCCGGCTCCGGCTCCGGCTCCGGCCAGGACCGCCGCAAGCAGTCCTCCGGCTCGTCCTCGGGCTCGGGTTCCGGCTCCGGAGCCACGTCCGACGTCACTGAGCAGCAGGGCAGCGCCGCCGCGCAGCAGTCGATCGGCGGCCCCGAGCACCGGGTGCCCGTCGGCACGACGTCGGTCAGCTCGGCCGACTTCGGCGCGTTCGCCGCGGCGAACGCCCAGCACGCGACGACGGCGAGCCCCGGTGGTTCGGCCGGCACGCTGGCGGGCGCGGGCCAGGCGGGCAACAACGACACCGTGCACAAGCGGACCGTGGCCGCGGCTCCCGCGCCCGCGGCGTTCGACCCGTTCGGCGGGTTGGGCGCGGCGCGCGGCGTGGCGGAAGAGGAGGAGGACGCCACGCACGACGCGGCCGACTACCTCCGGGAAACCGACGACATCTACGGGATCGGCGGCTTCTCGCCGCCGGTCATCGGGGAGAGCACCACCCACTGATGACGACCTTCGGCCTGGACCTGGGGCTCAACGACGTGCGCGAGCCGGTGACGATCTCGGCGCTCGAATTCGACGTGCTGTGGGAGCACCTGCGGCTGGAGACCATGCCGCTGGTGCTCAAGGTGCCGTCACCGGGCAAGACCGACGCCGAGCGGGCGGAGCTGGAGCACCGGGCGTGGACGGCGCTCGAACAACGGGGCCTCGGCCGCCCGGTGTCCCTGGACCCGACGCTGGAGGACTTGCTCCACCTGCTCAACCGCCCGCAGCAGGAGGTGGACGGCCGCCTGTGGCTGGGCCGCAGCGTCCGCGTCCTGGCGGCCGCCAAGGGCCAGTCAGCCGTCCTCGCCGTCCTCGACGACGACCGGCTGACCCTGCGCCCGGCGTCCAGCGAGGGCCTGCCCCGGGAGGCCCTCTCGGTCCTGCCCCCGCTCCCCGCGGGTCCGGGCCACTCGGTCACCCTCCCCAGCGCCGACCTGGACGCCGCGGCAGCCGCCGCGACCACCCCGGACGACCTGGCGCGGGTCCTGACCTCCCGCGGCATCCGCGCCGAGGACGCCCAGACCCTGGCCGACATGTTCCGCGACGCCTCGAACCGGGGCCAGTTCGGCGCGGCCCACCGCGACAAGTGGGGCAAACGCGTCCGCCCGGACAACGTGGTCGCCTTCTTCGACACCCCGGCCGGCCGCTACATCCAACTCCGCCGAGCCACCCCGGGCCAACAACCGTGGTCCACCGTCTCCCCCGTGGACCACCGCCGCCTACAACACCACCTAGAAACCCTAACCACCCCCTAACCCCGCGTGTCCTCCACTCAGACATCGCGTGTCATCCAACCGGACACCGCGAACTGACCACTGGGACACAGCCCAACCACACTTTCGGGTGGTTCAGGTACGGAATCGGCGGCTCTGCCCTCGGTTATGCATGATCACCCTCCCCGAGGGCCTGCACGGCGCTCACCTCCGCACCCGCCTCCACCACCACCTCGGCCGCGTCGAACTGCGAAATGCGATCGGCGACGGTCGCCTGGTCAGCTACTCCCGCACGGTGCTGGTCCAGCGCGAACGCATGAACCAGCTCCCCACCCGAGCCGCCGCCGCACTGCTGACCGCAGGCCCGAGCACGCTGCTCACCAGCCACACCTCAGCCTGGCTGCACGGCTGCACAGCCGCTGAGACCAACCGCATCCACCTGCTCATCGGCTACCACCAACGACACCGCGCCCGGCCTGGCGAAGCGGTGCACCAAGCCCACCACGACCCCGCCGAGGTGGCTGTGCTCGACGGCCTCCGCTGTCTGGCTCTGGAGCCGACGCTCGCCGAACTGCTGTGCCGCGCCGACCGCCCCACCGCGCTGGCGTGCACCGATCAGGCGCTGGCGGTCATGCCGCCGGACCGACGGGCGGAGATCAAGACGGATCTCGCGGTGCGAATCGCGCAGCGTCCCGACGTGCGCGGCAGGCGACGGGGCTTGTTCCTGGTCGACGTGGCGACAGGGCTGCCGGAGTCCCCGGCGGAGAGCGCGCTCCTGCTGATGGTCGTCGATGCGGGGTTTCCTCCGCCTGAACCCCAGCACCGCGTCACCGACCTCGACGGACGAGAGGTGTGGCGGATCGATTTCGCCTGGCCGCAGTCCCGGATCGCGCTCGAATACGACGGTTACGCCGCGCACGCCACCAAGGCCGAAGCGGACGAGGCGCGTGAGGAGGACCTCCGGAGGCGTGGGTGGAAGGTGCTGCGGGCGAACGCCTCCGACCTGCGCAACCCCACTCGGCTGTTCCGGGACCTCAGCGCGGCGCTCTCGGTGCCCAAGTGCAGGCCTCGAAGGTTCTGGATGTAGAACACGCGATGCCTGAGCGGAGGACACGCGGGGGGTTAGGGGCCTATGCCTTGGCAGGGGCGGGTTCGCAGGTCGGCCACGTAGTCGTCGGGGGCGCCGGCGGCTTCGGCGGCGTCCGCCACCACGCCTATGTAGCGGGCCGAGGGAAGACCGCCCTCGTAGGCGTCCAGGACGTAGAGCCAGGCGGTGACCGAGCCCTCCAGGGTCTGGACGCGCAGGCGGATCTTCTTGTAGAGGCCCAGCGCCCCTTCCCAGCGGTCCAGGCGGGACTCGTCACGCGGGCTCACGTCGTAGAGGACGCAGAACACCTGCGAGTCCGGGTCCTCGACGATCGTGGCGAGCGCGCCCTCCCACCCCAGGTCCTCGCCACCGAACGTCAGACGCCAGCCGGCGAGCCACCCGGTCCCCGCGATCGGGGAGTACGGGGCTCGCTCCATCATCTGGTTCGGGTCCATGTTGGATCCGTACGCGGCATAGAGCGGCACGACCACAGCCTAGCGACCTATCGATCACCCCGAGGTACCAGAAGACCGGACGACACGCCCCGGCACCCGACCGCGTACCTTTGACGAGGCTGCGAACAGCGCAGAAACCCCGGAGGAGGACGTGGCGTGACCCGCATCGTCATCATGGGCGGTGGCCCGGCAGGTTACGAGGCGGCGCTCGTGGCAGCCCAGCACGGCGCCGACGTGACCATCGTCGAACGCGAGGGCGTGGGCGGCGCGTGCGTCCTCTACGACTGCGTGCCGTCGAAGACCTTCATCGCCTCCGCCGGCGGGCGCAGCGCCTTCCGCAATGCCGGTGAGCTGGGCATTCGCACCAACAACGCCGCGGCCGAGGTCGAGGTGCCCGCCGTCCACGGCCGGGTGAAGGGCCTCGCGCTCGCCCAGTCCGCCGACGTCCGGGCGCGGCTCCAGCGGGAGGGCGTCCGCATCATCACCGGCACGGCGAAGTTCTGCGACGACAGCAAGGGCCTCGCCCAGCACGAGGTCGTCGCGCGCGCCGAGGACGGCGCCAAGGAGGTCCTGCCCGCCGATGTGGTGCTCATCGCCACGGGCGCGACCCCGCGCGTCCTGCCGGGCGCCGAGCCGGACGGCAAGCGGATCCTCACCTGGCGCCAGATCTACGACCTCCCCGAGCTGCCGGAACACCTGGCCGTCATCGGTTCGGGCGTCACCGGTGTGGAGTTCGCCTCCGCCTACACCGAACTGGGCGTGAAGGTGACGATGGTCTCGTCACGCGACCGGGTGCTCCCGCACGAGGACGCCGACGCGGCCGCCGTGCTGGAGGACGTGTTCGCCGAACGCGGCACCGCCGTGGTCAAGCACGCCCGCGCGGACCGGGTGGAGAACGTCGGCCACGGCGTCCTGATCCACCTGGAAGACGGTCGCACGATCGAGGCGAGCCACGCCCTGATGACGGTCGGCTCGGTGCCCAACACCAGCGACATCGGCCTGGAGAAGATCGGCATCGAGCTGGGTCGCGGCGGGTACATCCCGGTCGACCGGGTCTCGCGCACGAACATCTCCGGCGTCTACGCGGCGGGCGACTGCACCGGTCTGCTGCTGCTCGCGTCCGTGGCCGCCATGCAGGGCCGCATCGCCATGTGGCACGCGCTGGGCGAGGGCGTCAGCCCGATCAAGCTCAAGACGGTCGCCGCGAACGTGTTCACCAACCCCGAGATCGCCACCGTCGGCATCAGCCAGCAGGCGATCGACTCCGGCGAGGTGCCCGCGCGCACGATCATGCTGCCGCTGGCCACCAACCCGCGCGCCAAGATGGAGGGCCTGCGCCGCGGCTTCGTGAAGCTGTTCTGCCGCCCGGCGACCGGCGTGGTCATCGGCGGCGTGGTGGTCGCGCCGAACGCCAGCGAGCTGATCCTGCCGATCGCGCTGGCCGTGCAGAACCAGCTGACCGTGGAGGACCTGGCGACGACGTTCTCGGTCTACCCGTCGCTGACCGGGTCGATCACCGAGGCCGGCCGCCAGCTCATGCGCCACGACGACCTCGACTGACCCGGGGAGGGGGGCGGGAGCACCGCCCCCCGACCTCACTCGACCCAGTCGAAAGTCCTGGTCACGGCCTTCTTCCACAGCTGGTACTGCCGTTCCCGGGTCTCGTCGTCCATGGCCGGGTCCCACTGCTTGTCCTGCGCCCAGTTCTGCCGGATGTCGTCCTCGGACGCCCAGAACCCGACGGCCAGCCCGGCCGCGTAGGCGGCGCCCAGCGCCGTGGTCTCGTTCACCACGGGCCGGATCACCGGGACGCCCAGGATGTCCGCCTGGAACTGCATCAGCAGCTCGTTGACGACCATGCCGCCGTCGACCTTCAACGAGGTCAGCGCCACGCCCGAGTCGGCGTTCATGGCGTCGATCACCTCGCGGGTCTGGAACGCCGTGGCCTCCAGCACCGCGCGCGCCAGGTGGCCCCTGTTCACGAAGCGGGTCAGCCCGACGATCGCGCCGCGCGCGTCCGACCGCCAGTAGGGCGCGAACAGGCCGGAGAACGCGGGCACGAAGTACGCACCGCCGTTGTCCTCGACGGTGCGCGCGTGCTGCTCGACCTCGGCCGCGTCGGTGATCATGCCGAGGTTGTCGCGCAGCCACTGCACCAGCGACCCGGTGACCGCGATCGAGCCCTCCAGCGCGTAGACCGGTTCCCGGGAACCGATCTTGTAGCACACGGTGGTGAGCAGGCCGTTCTCGCTCATCACCTTCTCCGTGCCGGTGTTGAGCAGCACGAAGTTGCCGGTGCCGTAGGTGTTCTTGGCCTCGCCCGGCGACAGGCACGCCTGGCCGAACGTGGCCGCCTGCTGGTCGCCGAGGATGCCCGCGATCGGCACGCCGGCCAGCGCGCCGCGCTCCCGGACCTTGCCGTACTCCTCGGACGACGAGCGGATCTCCGGCAGCATCGACACCGGGATGCCCATGTCCGCGGCGATGCCCTCGTCCCAGCTCAGCGCGTCCAGGTCCATCAGCAGGGTGCGCGAGGCGTTGGTGGGGTCGGTGACGTGCACGCCCCCGTTCACCCCGCCGGTCATGTTCCACAGCACCCAGGTGTCCATGTTGCCGAACAGCAGGTCGCCCGCCTCGGCCTTCTCCCGGGCGCCCTCGACGTTGTCCAGGATCCAGCGGACCTTGGGCCCGGAGAAGTAGGTGGCCAGCGGCAGGCCGGTCTTGGCGCGGTAGCGCTCCTGCCCGCCGCCGAGGTCGCCCAGCTCCTGGCAGATCCGGTCGGTGCGGGTGTCCTGCCACACGATCGCGTTGTACACCGGGCGGCCGGTCGTGCGGTCCCACACCAGGGCGGTCTCGCGCTGGTTGGTGATGCCGACGGCGGCGACGTCCCCGGCGGACAGGTCGGCCTTGGCCAGCGCGCCCGCCGCCACCTGGCGGGTGTTCGCCCAGATCTCGTCGGCGTCGTGCTCGACCCACCCGGCCCTGGGGAAGATCTGCCGGTGCTCCTTCTGGTCGACCGACACCACCCGACCCGAGTGGTCGAAGATCATGCACCGGGTGGAGGTGGTGCCCTGGTCGATCGCGGCTACGTACTGCGTCATGCCGGCATGTCCTTTCAGACCGGTGGGGCTCGTCAGACCGGGAGGGCCAGGAACAGCAGGGCGGCGAGCGCGCCGCCGACCAGCGGCCCGACCACCGGCACCCAGGCGTACCCCCACTCGGCGCCGCCCTTGCCGCGGATGGGCAGGATCGCGTAGGCGATGCGGGGACCGAGGTCGCGAGCGGGGTTGATGGCGTACCCGGTGGGGCCGCCCAGCGAGTTGCCGAGGCCGATGACGACGAACGCCACGCCCGCGTAGCCGAGGGCCGAGTTGCCGAGCTGCGGCACGCCGTCCGCGGCCTCCTTGGCGGCCGGGCTCAGCAGCACCCAGGCGACCAGCACGAACGTGGCGATGACCTCGGTGACGACGTTCCAGCCCGTCCGGGGCACGGTCGGTCCGGTGCAGAAGATGCCGCGCGTGCCGGCGGGGTCGTCGTGCGCGTCGAACTGGGCCTTGTAGGCCAGCCAGGCGAGCACGGCGCCGAGGAAGGCGCCGAGCAGCTGACCGGCGAAGTAGACGGGCACCTGGCTCCACGGGGTCTTGTCCGCGATCGCCAGGCCGAGGGTCACCGCGGGGTTCAGGTGCGCGCCGCTGGGCGCGGCGACGCTGGCGCCCGCGAACACCGCGAACCCCCAGCCGAAGTTGATCAGGAGCCATCCGCCCCCGGTGCCGAGCGTGTCCTTGAGCACGACGTTGGCGACCACACCGGCACCCATCAGGATCAGGATCGCGGTGCCGAGGGTCTCCCACACGAAGATCGATCCACTGCTCACCAGCCGACCTCCTCGCCTTGTCGGGAGGCAGCACTGTCCGGGTCCGGCGGCGCTGCCCACCCCACAACGTCCGGTTGACGCTAGTTCCGGGTCGATCAGTTGTCCACGGGTGGCGTACCAGCGGGTAACGTGGTCGAGTCGGTTCCGCTGGTACCGGGTACTCCTGGCCGGGCCTGGTGTGCCGTCGACATCTGGGAGGCGATCGTGATCTCGCCCGCTACGGGTCGGCTGGGCCCCGCCGAGCGCTCCGGGTCCTGGGAGCGGCTGGGCGCGGAGACCTTCGACCTGGTGATCATCGGTGGTGGCGTGGTGGGCGTCGGCGCGGCCCTGGACGCCGCGACGCGCGGCCTGCGGGTGGCCCTGGTGGAAGCCCGGGACCTGGCCTCGGGCACCTCGTCCCGGTCGTCGAAGCTCTTCCACGGCGGCCTGCGGTACCTGGAGCAACTGGAGTTCGGCCTGGTCCGCGAGGCGCTGCGGGAACGCGAGCTGATGCTCACCCGCATCGCGCCGCACCTGGTCAAACCGGTGGCGTTCCTGTACCCGCTGGCGCACCGCGCGTGGGAGCGCCCGTACACGGCGGCCGGGCTGCTGATGTACGACACCATGGGCGGGGCGCGGTCCGTGCCGGGGCAGAAGCACCTGTCGCGGGCCGGCGCGCTGCGGCTGGTGCCCGCGCTGAAGCCGGACGCCCTGGTCGGCGGCATCCGGTACTACGACGCGCAGGCCGACGACGCGCGGCACACCATGATGGTCGGCCGGACGGCGGCGCACTACGGGGCGGTCGTGCGGACGTCGACGCAGGTCGTCGGCTTCCTGCGGGAGGCGGACCGCGTGTCGGGCGTGCGGGTGCGCGACGTGGAGGACGGGCGCGAGGTCGACGTCCGGGCCCACGCGGTGATCAACGCGACCGGCGTGTGGACCGACGAGCTCCAGCGGCTGTCCGGGTCACGCGGGCGGTTCCGCGTGCGGGCGTCCAAGGGCGTGCACATCGTGGTGCCCCGGGACCGGATCGTGTCGGAGGCCGGGCTGATCCTGCGCACGGAGAAGTCGGTGCTGTTCGTGATCCCGTGGCGCAACCACTGGATCGTGGGCACGACCGACACGGACTGGAACCTGGACCTGGCACACCCGGCGGCGACGCGAGCGGACATCGACTACGTCCTGGAGCGCGTCAACTCGGTGCTGGCGACACCGCTGACGCACGAGGACATCGAAGGCGTCTACGCCGGCCTGCGCCCCCTGCTGGCAGGCGAGAGCGAGTCGACCTCGAAGCTCTCCCGCGAACACGCGGTGGCCCGAGTGGCCCCCGGCCTGGTCGCCATCGCCGGCGGCAAGTACACGACGTACCGGGTCATGGGCGCCGACGCGGTGGACGCCGCAGGGGTCGACCTGCCGGGCAGGCTCCAACCATCGATCACCGACAAGGTCCCCCTGGTGGGCGCCGACGGCTACCACGCGCTGGTGAACCAGGCCGACCAACTCGCCACCAGGTACGGCCTGCACCCCTACCGGGTGAGGCACCTGCTGGACCGCTACGGATCACTGGTCCACGAAGTCCTGGGCTCAGCAGACCCGGAACTGCTCAAACCCGTGCCCGCCGCACCCGACTACCTCCAGGTGGAGGTGGTCTACGCCGCGTCGCACGAGGGCGCGCTGCACCTGGAGGACGTGCTCACCCGCCGGACCCGCATCTCGATCGAATACCCGCACCGAGGCGTGGAGTGCGCGGAACCGGTCGCCCGCCTGATGGCGGGGGTGCTCGGCTGGGACGACGAACGCGTCTCCCACGAAGTCGCGGTCTACACAGCCCGAGTCGAAGCGGAACGGGCATCACAAGCCGAACCGGACGACCAGGCGGCGGACGCGGTGCGAGCAGCGGCCCCGGAGGCCCGACCAGAACTCACCGAACCGGTGAGCTGACAAGACACCTGTCGCGAACGTAGAACTCACCGCTCCTGAACGTTCGACACGGTGGACCCGAACGTTCGACTCGCGCGTCCGGAACGTACGACACGCCCGACCGGAACGTACGACTCGCGATGCCTCACCGGAGGACACGCGATGTCTGAGTGGAGGACACGCCGACGGGAAGGGACCGGCTACGCGAGGTGGGCGGCTTGGCAAATTTGGAGCCGCTCGTGGTTTCCCGTATGGCCTGGGCGCAGCCCTACCGCGCTTGTCAAGGGGTGTCGCACGCCCTTCGCGACACCCCTTGACAAGGGTGGTTGCCTCCGGCAGGCCATGCGGGAGACCACGAGCCCCACGCACTTCCCCCGGAGGCCTGCCCAGCGGCGAGCGACCGCTCGTGAACCCCGCGAACCTATAGAAAGCCCGTGAACACCCGAAAAGGATCAGGCCAGAGCGGCCAGCGCCGTGTGCACCATCACGCGCACCCCCACCATCAGCGCCCGCTCATCCAGGTCGAACGTCGGCTGGTGCAGGTCCCGCTGCTTCCCCACCCCGTCCCACACGCCCAACCGCGCGAACGACCCCGGCACGTGCTCCAGGTACCACCCGAAGTCCTCGCCGCCGGACGACTGCTCCGTCCCCGCCAACGCGTCCTCGCCCAGCGCCGCCTCGATGCCCGCCCTCAGCAGCACCGTGCTCTCGCGGTCGTTGACCACGGGGGGCACGCCGCGGCGGTGGTGCAGGTCGAAGCCGACCCCGGTGGGCGCCAGCAGCGCACCGACGAGCTCCTTGATCAGCGGCTCCAGCTCGGCCCAGATGTCCCGGTCACCGGTCCGCAGGGTCCCGCGCAGCACACCGTCCTGCGGCACCGCGTTGGGCGCCTCGCCCGCGTGCACCGCGCCCCACACGAGCACCGTCCCGGACCTCGGGTCCACGCGCCGCGACAGCAGTCCCGGCAGGCCGGTGATGACCGTGCCCAGCGCGTGCACCAGGTCGGCCGTGAGGTGCGGCCGGGACGTGTGGCCGCCCGGCGAGGTCAGGCGCAGCTCCAGCATGTCCGAGGCGGACGTGATGGCCCCGATCCTGGTGCCCAGCCTGCCGACCTCCAGCCGCGGGTCGCAGTGCAGGCCGAAGATCCGCTCCACGCCGTCGAGGCCGCCCGCCGCGAGCACGTCCAGCGCGCCGCCCGGCATGACCTCCTCGGCGGGCTGGAACACCAGGCGCACCCGGCCGGGCAGCTCGGTCGCCGACGCCAAGGCCAGCGCCGCGCCCAGCAGCACCGCGGTGTGCGCGTCGTGGCCGCACGCGTGCGACGCGCCCTCGACGGTGGACGAGTGGGGCAGGCCCGTGCTCTCCGTCAGCGGCAGCGCGTCGATGTCCGCGCGCAGCGCCACGCACCGCGGCCCGCTGCCGATGTCGCAGACCAGCCCGGTGCCACCGGGCATGAGGCGGGGCTTGAGGCCCACCGAGCGGAGGATCTGCTCGATCATCGCGGTGGTGCGGTGCTCCTTGCGCGACAGCTCGGGGTGCGCGTGGATGTGGCGGCGCCAGGCGACGACCTCTCCGGCGTTGGCCGCCAGCCAGTCGTCCAACCACGAGGGGCCGCGCCCCTCACCGGGATCATCCACAGGGGCAATGCTGACCCCCCGTTCCGTCAACAGCACGTCGGAACCTTCTTCCGGAAGACGCGAATCCAGGACCGTCATGCGGCACCCGCCAGGAGCCGCGCGCGCTGCTCGTCGTCGAGCGCGGCGGAGATCGTTGTCCAGGCGAGGGCCAGTGCCCCGTCGAGCACTGCCCGGTCGGCCGAAGCCGAGGCGCAGGCGGTCGCGAACTCGATTTGGTGGTTCACCGCGTCTCCGCAGTCGATGGCGATGGTCGGGTGGATGGCCGGCAGCGCACGGGTGATGTTGCCCATGTCCGTGCTGCCGATCTTCTCCTTGAGCTCCTCCTCGGGGCTCAACGGACGACGCCCCAGCTCGACGGCGACACGCCGGTAGGCGTCCGCGAGCCAGGGGTCGGGGGTCAGCTCGGCGTACACCGGTGAGACCTTGACGACCTCGTGGGTGCAGCCGGTGGCCAGCGCGCCGGCCTCGAAGCAGCGGTTGATCCGCTCCTCCAGCCGGCGCAGGGACTCCAGGTCGCCGGCCCTCAGGTCGAACATCGCCGAGGTGTTGGCCGGCACCACGTTGGGCACGGCGCCGCCGCGGGTGACGATGCCGCTGACCATCTGCCCCGGTTCCAGGTGCTGGCGGGCCAGGCCGATGGCGACCTGGGCGACCGTGATCGCGTCCGCCGCGTTCACGCCCAGGTGGGGCGCCGCGGCGGCGTGCGAGGGCTTGCCGGTGTAGTGGACCTCGACGTCGGTGATGGCCAGCGAGCGCGCGGCCACCGCCTCGTACGGCGCGGGGTGCACCATCATCGAGAACGACACGTCGTCGAAAACGCCGCGTTCGAGCATCAGCACCTTGCCGCCGCCGACCTCCTCGGCGGGCGTGCCGAGCACCCGGACGGTGAGGCCCAGCTCGTCGGCCACGTCGCGCAGCGCGAGCGCCGCGCCGGTGGACGCGGCGGCGATCACGTTGTGCCCGCACGCGTGGCCGACCTCGGGCAGCGCGTCGTACTCGGCGCACAGGCCCAGCACCAGCTCACCGGAGCCGAACGACGCGGTGAACGCGGTCTCCAGGTCCGCCACGCCGCGCTCGACCTCGAAGCCCTCCGCGGCGAGCAGGTCGGCGACCTTGGCCGCGCTGCGGTGCTCGGCGAAGGCCTGCTCTGGCTCCGCGTGGATGCTGCGCGAGAGTGCGATCAGCGCATCCGAGTACCGCTCGACGGCCGAGCGCGTGCTCATCTTGAAGTCGGTACCCATTTCGCGTCCATCCTGCATCACTGCCCGGTAGGCGCGACGCACCTCGCGTTGATCAACCGGCAACCGGTCGCGCGGGTGCGCCGAGCGGTGCTCGGAGTTCGGTCAGACCGATCAAGTCTGCGCAGACTCCGCCCGGGACGAGGACGAATTCCGGCTGCGAGGTGAGACTCCGTCAGGTCCGGGGCCGGCCGGGAGCCGGCTCCGGAACCGGGTTCAGCCGGACTTCCGCCCTGCCTTCCACTTGTCCCAGCGCTTCTTGTTCCGCCAGTAGACGAGGCCGAACAACGCCAGCGCGACACCTCCGAGCCACAACTTCTTGCGGGTCTCGGGGTTCGCCGGCGCGGCGGGGTCCTGGGGGGCGTCGATGCCGGGCCCCGGCCCGACGGTGCCGCCGGGTTGCAGGGTCTCGTTACCGGGGGCGGGCGCGTCCGTCTGCGCCGCCAGGTACCCGACCTGCGAGGACGGCACGGCAGCCGCTGTGCCCGACGCGGTGAGAGCGCCGGCGAGCACGAGCAGGCACACCGCGAGCACAGAACGCCACATGGTCACCTAGCCTAGTCACCGCTTCTCCCGGTTACCACTGTCAGTGGTCATCCAAACCGGTGAGTCATCACGTCCCGTGCACGCCGGCGACACCAGCACCAGCACCTGCACCAGCGGCACCACCAGCCCCACCGCCGAACGCGGCCAGGATCCGCTCGGCGGCCAGCGTCGCGGTCAGCTCGCCGTCCCGCACCTGCCGCTCGACCTCGGGCACCACGGCCCGCACCGCGGGCGCCGAGCGCAGCCCGCTCAGCAGCTGGTCGTTGACCATCGCCCAGGTCCACTCGACCTGCTGGCGGCGGCGGCGCGCGTCCAGCTCGCCCGCCGCGTCCAGCGTCTCGCGGTGCTTCCGGACCTGCTCCCACACGGTGTCCAGCCCGTCCCCGGCCAGCCCGCTGCACGTCAGCACCGGCGGGTGCCACACCGCGTCCGGCGGGCGCAGCAGCCGCAGCGCGCCGGCCAGCTCGCGGGCGGCCTTGCGGGCGTCCAGCTCGTGGGGGCCGTCGGCCTTGTTCACCGCGATGACGTCGGCGAGCTCCAGCACGCCCTTCTTGATGCCCTGGAGCTGGTCGCCGGTGCGCGCCAGGGTCAGGAACAGCGAGCAGTCGGTCATGTTCGCCACCGCGACCTCGGACTGCCCCACGCCGACGGTCTCGACCAGCACCACGTCGTGGCCCGCCGCCTCGACCAGCACGATCGACTCACGGGTCGCCCTGGCCACGCCGCCGAGCGTGCCGGAGGTCGGTGACGGCCTGATGAACGCCGCCGGGTCCACCGCCAGCCGCGCCATCCGGGTCTTGTCGCCCAGGATCGAGCCGCCGGTGCGGGTGGACGACGGGTCCACGGCCAGCACCGCCACCCGGTGGCCGGCCGCGGTCAGCATCGAGCCGAACGCGTCGATGAACGTCGACTTGCCCACGCCGGGCACCCCCGTGACGCCGACCCGGTGCGCGCCACCCGACCTGGGCAGCAGCTCGACCAGCAGCTCCTGGGCGGCGGCCCGGTGGTCCGGGCGCGTGGACTCGACCAGCGTGATGGCCCGCGCCAGGGTGCCGCGGTCGCCGGCGAGCACGCCCTCGGCGTACGCGCCGACGTCGACCGGCCTGGCCATGCCCCGGCTACCCCTGCCCGTTGTGCTCGGCCTGACCAGCGGCGACCTGGCCGGCCACAGCCTGACCAGCCCCAGCCCCAGCCGCGACCTGCCCGTGCCCCAGCTGCTCGGCCAGCTTCCGCAGCAGGTCGCCCGCCGCGTCCGCGATCACCGTGCCGGGCGGGAAGATCGCCGCCGCGCCGGCCTCGCGCAGCGCGTCGAAGTCCTGCGGCGGGATCACGCCGCCGACCACGATCATGATGTCCTCGCGGCCCGCCTCCGCGAGCGCGGCGCGCAGCGCGGGCACCAGCGTGAGGTGCCCGGCGGCCAGCGACGACACCCCGACGATGTGCACGTCGGCCTCCACGGCCTGGCGGGCGACCTCGTCCGGGGTCTGGAACAGCGGGCCGACGTCCACGTCGAAGCCGAGGTCCGCGAACGCGGTCGAGATCACCTTCTGGCCGCGGTCGTGCCCGTCCTGGCCCATCTTGGCGACCAGGATGCGCGGGCGACGGCCTTCCTCCTCCGCGAAGCCCTCGACGAGCTCGCGGGTGGCGTCCACGTTGGACACGGCCCCCGCCTCCTGCCGGTAGACACCCGTGATGGTGCGGATCTGCGCGGAGTGCCTGCCCCACACCTTGCCCAGCGCCTCGGAGATCTCGCCGACGGTCGCCTTGGCGCGAGCCGCCTCGACGGCCAGCTCCAGCAGGTTCCCCCCGCCGCCCGCGGCGCCGGTCAGCGCGTCCAGGGTCCGGTCCACAGCGGACTGGTCGCGTTCGGACCGCAGCCGCTCCAGCTTCGCCAGCTGCTGGGCCCGCACGCCCGCGTTGTCGACCTTGAGCACCTCGATCCGCTCGTCGACCGCGACCTGGTACTTGTTCACGCCGATCACCGGCTGCCGCCCGGAGTCGATGCGCGCCTGCGTGCGCGCCGCGGCCTCCTCGATGCGCAGCTTCGGGATGCCCGCGTCGATGGCCCGCGCCATGCCGCCCGCCGACTCGACCTCGGTGATGTGCGCCCACGCGCGGTGCGCCAGGTCGTGGGTGAGCCGCTCGACGAACGCGCTGCCGCCCCACGGGTCGATCACCCGCGTGGTGCCGGACTCCTGCTGGAGCAGCAGCTGGGTGTTGCGGGCGATGCGCGCGGAGAAGTCCGTGGGCAGCGCCAGCGCCTCGTCCAGCGCGTTGGTGTGCAGCGACTGGGTGTGCCCCTGGGTCGCGGCCATCGCCTCGACGCACGTGCGGGCGACGTTGTTGAACACGTCCTGCGCGGTCAGCGACCAGCCGGAGGTCTGGCAGTGCGTGCGCAGCGACAGCGACTTGGGGTTCTTCGCGCCGGAGGCCTTGACCAGCTTCGCCCACAGCAGCCGGGCGGCGCGCATCTTGGCGACTTCCATGAAGAAGTTCATGCCGATCGCCCAGAAGAACGACAGGCGCGGCGCGAACGCGTCCACGTCCAGGCCCGCGTCCCGGCCGGCGCGCAGGTACTCCACGCCGTCGGCCAGCGTGTACGCCAGCTCCAGGTCGGCGGTCGCGCCCGCCTCCTGCATGTGGTAGCCGGAGATCGAGATGGAGTTGAACTTCGGCATCCGCCGCGAGGTGAACGCGAAGATGTCGGAGATGATCCGCATCGACGGCTGCGGCGGGTAGATGTAGGTGTTGCGGACCATGAACTCCTTGAGGATGTCGTTCTGGATGGTCCCCGCGAGCTGCTCCGGCTTCACCCCCTGCTCCTCGGCCGCGACCACGTAGAGCGCCAGGACCGGCAGCACCGCGCCGTTCATGGTCATCGACACGCTCATCCGGTCCAGCGGGATGCCGTCGAACAGCTGGCGCATGTCGTAGATCGAGTCGATCGCCACGCCCGCCATGCCGACGTCGCCCGCCACGCGCGGGTGGTCGGAGTCGTAGCCGCGGTGCGTGGCCAGGTCGAACGCCACCGACAGGCCCTTCTGGCCCGCCGCCAGGTTGCGCCGGTAGAAGGCGTTGGACTCCTCGGCGGTGGAGAACCCGGCGTACTGCCGGATGGTCCACGGCTGGTTGGCGTACATCGTCGGGTACGGGCCGCGCAGGAACGGCGCGATGCCCGGGTAGGTGCCCAGGAAGTCCAGGCCCTCGGTGTCCGCGCCGGTGTAGACGGGCTTGACCCCGATGCCCTCGGGCGTCTCCCGCACCAGCGCGTCCGCGCCCTTGCCGGTCGCCTCCTGGAGCGCGGCGTGCCACCGGTCCGCGCCGACCGGGGCGGGCTCGCCCAGCTCGACGTCGGCGAAGTTCGGGATCATCGCGGCACCCCCAGGAAGTCGAACGTGCGCTCCAGGACGTCCAGCGCGCGGCAGCCGGTGAACACGTGCTCGTC
Source organism: Saccharothrix xinjiangensis (assembly GCF_039527585.1). Lineage (NCBI taxonomy): Bacteria > Bacillati > Actinomycetota > Actinomycetes > Pseudonocardiales > Pseudonocardiaceae > Saccharothrix > Saccharothrix xinjiangensis. Next base: position 39,586 of record NZ_BAAAKE010000004.1, read on the forward strand.
GACCCGCGCCTCCGACTTCTTCCCCGCCAGCAGGACGCGTTCGGCGCCGGCCTCGCGCAGGGCCTCCGCGACGGGCGCGGCCAGTTCGGCGTAGCTCTGCTCGCTGCCGCACAGGCACGCGATCCGGGCGCCGCTGGCGCGGAACCGCTCGACGACCTCCTCGGGGGTCCTCGCGGGCCCCGCGTCGGGCGTCTCGATGCCGCCCGCCTGGAAGAGGTTCGCGGCGAACGAGGCCCGCGCGGTGTGCGCGGACACCGGGCCGAGCGTGGCCAGGAAGACCTTCGGCCGCTCGGGGCTGGCGTCGGCGGCGTCGCGCAGCGCCTCGTAGTCCTGGGCGTACCTGATGCGCGGCAGCGGCCGGGACGCCGGAATTGTCGGACCCCTCTGGGAGAATGAATTCAGGGGACCCCCTGCGGGGGACTCCTGCGCAGCGCGTTCGCCGGTCATCTCGCCGGCCGCCTCGCCGGTCGTCCGTGCGGCGCTTCCGCCGGCCGTCTCGCCGGTCGTCTCATCGGTCGTCTGCCCAGCGCGTTCGCGAGCCGTCTCGCCGGCCGCCTCGTCGGGCGCGGGCCGCCGGACCACGGGCTGCTCGGCCAGGTTGGGGAACTCGCTGACGCCGGTGATGGCGTCGGTGCGGTCGGCCAGGTTGGCCCGGCGCTTCTCCCAGGTGGCCGCGATCCTGTCCGCGACCAGGTCGAACGCCTCGGGCAGGCCGCCCACGGCCTCGATCTCCCGGAACCAGGACCACGCGGCGCGCGCCAGCTCGTCGGTGAGGTTCTCCACGTACCAGGAGCCGCCGGCGGGGTCGATCACGCCCGCCAGCTTCGACTCCTCCAGCAGCAGCGACTGGGTGTTGCGGGCGATGCGGCGGGAGAAGTCGTCGGACAGGCCGATGGCGGAGTCGAACGGCAGCACGGTGACCGCGTCGGCGCCGCCGAGGCCCGCGCCGAAGCAGGCCACGGTGGTGCGCAGCATGTTCACCCACGGGTCGCGGCGGGTCATCATCGCGGGCGAGGTGACCGCGTGCTGGAGCTGCGGCGCGGGCTCGTCGACGACCTCGGTGACCCGGGCCCACAGGCGTCGGGCGGCGCGGAACTTGGCGATGGTGAGGAACTGGTCGGCGGTGGCCGCGTACCGGAACTCCAGCAGCCGCACGGCCTCGGCGGCGCTCAGGCCGGCCCCGGTCAGCTGCCGCAGGTAGGCCACGCCGGCCGCGAGCGAGGCGCCGAGCTCCTCGGCGTCGCTGCCGCCCGCCTCGTGGAACGGCAGGCCGTCCACCACGACCAGGCGCAGTTCGGGGAACCGCCGCGCCTTCGGCAGCAGGTCGACGAGGGCGTCGAAGTCGGCGGGCTGCCCGGTGCGCGCCCGCACGCCGAGGGGGTCCGCGCCGACGTTGCCCCGCACCTCGCTCGGCAGCACCGGCCGCTGGTCCCACAGGCGCAGCACCGCGCGCCCCGCGGCGTGGAAGTCCGCGCCCGCGTCGACGACCACGGGCGCCAGGTCCAGGTAGACGTCGGCGAGCAGGTCGTCGTAGGAGGCCGGGTCGAGGCCCTTCAGCCACAGCGACGTGACGCCGTTCTCCAGGTCGGCCATGACCGCCTCGCGGTCCGCGACCCGGTGCTGCTGGCGCACGTCCCAGCCGTCCACCGCGCCCTGCGGCCTGCCCGCCCTGGTGAACGGGGCGAGGCCGGGGAACCCGGCGGCCGGGGCGCGGTCGTCGGCGGTGTAGAGCGGCCGGACGTCGATGCCGTCGTAGGTGGTGGTGATGAGGGACCCGAACTCCGCGCCCGACTTGTCCAGCACGCTTCGGACGAGGCCCAGCCATTGCTCGCGGTCGGGCGCGGGGAACTCCGCGGCCAGCGCCAACTCGCCTGACGGCTCCATCATGCTCCGCAGTGTTACTCAACAGTAGGGTCACGGCTATGTGAGGTGCGACGCCGTGAACGATGCAGATGGCAGTCTTTCACGCTGATGGACGATGGCGCAGTGGAGACCGCAGACGGCGGGGGTAACTCTGGGGTAACCCCTGAAGATCTCGATGGGGTGACCCCAGAGACCCCTGGTGGTACCCCAGAAGGGGTTTCGGGTAGCGGACGGCTCATCGCCGGCCGCTACCGGCTCGAACACGTGCTGGGTCGCGGTTCGATGGGCACGGTGTGGGCGGCGCACGACGAGGTGCTGCGCCGGGACGTGGCGGTCAAGGAGATCCTGCTCCCGCCCGGCGCGCCCGACGGCGAGGCGACGGTGCTGCGCGAGCGCACCCTGCGCGAGGCGCGCTCGGCGGCGGCGCTCGCGCACCCGAACCTGGTGACGCTGCACGACGTGGCGCAGGTCGACGGCGACCCGTACGTGGTGATGGAGCTGGTGCCGTCCTCGTCGCTGGCCGAGGTCGTGCGGCAGCGGGGGCCGCTGACCGACCAGCAGGGCGCGGTGGTGGCGGACGCGGTGGCCGCGGCGCTGGAGGCGGCCCACCGGGCGGGGATCACGCACCGGGACGTGAAACCGGGCAACGTTCTCGTCGCCGACGACGGCCGGGTGAAGCTGACCGACTTCGGCATCGCCCGCAACGTCGCCGAGGCCACCCTGACCAGCCGCGGGATCATGCTGGGCACGCCCGCGTTCATCGCGCCCGAGGTGGCCGCGGGCGAGCCGGTGTCCTCGGCGGCCGACCAGTGGTCGCTGGGCGCGACGCTGTTCGCCGCCATGACCGGCAGCCGGCCGTACGAGGGCGCGAACGTGCTCCAGACGATCAACCAGGTCGTGCACGGCGAGGTGCCGTCGGCCTCGGTGTGCGGCGCGCTGGAGCCGGTCGTGGCGGGGCTGATGGTCCGCGACCCCGCGGCCAGGATGCCGCTGTCCGAGGTCCGGCGGCTGGTGCGCCCCCTGCTGCCGGAACCGGGCGCCGACGTCTTCCCCTCGGACGCGCCCGCCAGACCGGTGGTGAAGGTCGCCCGCCCGCCCGCGGTCGCCCCGGACACCCCGTTGGCGGCGGACCCGGGCCCCCTGCCGTTCCTGCTGACCGCCGCACCGCCCCCTCCCCCGCCCGCGCCCCGGTGGCGCCGCGCGGTCGTGGCCGTGGCGGCGGCGGTGCTGTTCGCGGCGGCCGGCGCCGGCGGTTTCGCCCTGACCAGGGCGGTGGCCGGCGCGCCGCTCCTGCCGCCACCTGCCGCGGCGCTCCACGAAGCCCCGCCGCTGCCGTCGCTGACCGGCGCCCCGCCCCTGCACCCCACCACGGCCTCCGCCGCCACGGCGAACGGCGAGCAGGGCGGCGAGTTCACCATCTCCGTCGGGGCCGGGTGGACCAGCTTCCTGGAGCAGCGGGCCAACCGGGGACTCGTGCCGAGCACGGTCGTGCACCTGGTCGACCCGACCGGGGCGTACGAGGTGGCGGTGCAGCGGTTCCCGGACTACCACCCGCGGCGCGCGGTCGAGGACTACGTCGGGATGGTCCGGTCCCGGTGGGACGGGGACCGGTACTTCGGGGAGGTCGTGGAACCCGCCGACGCGGCCGGCGGCTGGGAGGAGGCGGTCCGGTACAGCTACCGGACGGCCGAGAGGGCGACCGACGTGGACGGGGAGGGAGGCCCCGACCTGCGGCGGACGCGGTACTCGCTGGTGCTGCCGCGGGAGGCGGACCTGTGGGTGGTGGAGGTCGTGGTGCCCACCGAGCAGGAGGAGACGGGGCGGCAGCTGTTCGACGCGATCGCGCCGACGTTCACGGTGGCGGGTTAGCGGTTCCGCCGTGCCACGGCACCACGGGCAGGCGTTCCGGGCGGCTATTAGGCTGCCGGCCGTGACCGCCATCAGTGAGAACACCACCCCCGAGGCCCTGGCCACCGACGCCGCGCGGGCCCTGGCCGAGCGCACCGGGGTGGACAGGCACGACATCGCCGTGGTCCTCGGGTCGGGTTGGCGCCCGGCCGCGGACCTGATCGGGGAGGCCGCCGCCGAGGTGCCCCTGGCCGAGCTGCCCGGTTTCGAGGCGCCCACCGCGGTCGGGCACGGCGGCACGATCCGCTCGGTGCCCGTCGGCGGCAAGAACGTGCTGGTCATGCTGGGGCGCACGCACGGCTACGAGGGCAAGGGCGTGACCAAGGTCGTGCACGGCGTGCGCACCGCCGCCGCGGCCGGGGTCGGGACCGTGGTGCTGACCAACGCCGCCGGCGGCCTGCGGCAGGGCATGTCGGTCGGCCAGCCCGTGCTGATCAGCGACCACCTCAACCTGACCGCGTCGTCACCGCTGGTCGGCGCACGCTTCGTCGACCTCACCGACCTGTACTCGCCGCGGCTGCGCGACCTGGCCCGGGAGATCGACCCGTCGCTGGAGGACGGCGTCTACGCGGGCCTGCCCGGACCGCACTTCGAGACGCCCGCCGAGATCCGGATGCTGCGCGCGATGGGCGCCGACCTGGTCGGCATGTCGACCGTGCTGGAGGCCATCGCGGCGCGCGCCGAGGGCGTCGAGGTGTTCGGGCTGTCGCTGGTCACGAACCTGGCGGCGGGCATCACCGGCGAACCGCTCAACCACCAGGAGGTGCTGGAGGCCGGCCAGGCCGCGGCGAGCCGGATGGGCGGGCTGCTGCGGGAGCTGGTGACCCGCGCATGAGCCTGTCCCCGGCGCTGCGCGACGCGGCGTTCCGCTGGATCGCCGACGACCCCGACCCCGACACCCGCGCCGAGCTCCAAGGTGTGCTGGCCAGGGCCATGGCCGGCGACGCGGCGTCCGCCGACGACCTGGCCGACCGGATGGCCGGGCCGCTGGCGTTCGGCACCGCCGGGCTGCGCGGCCCCGTGCGGGCCGGGCCCAACGGCATGAACCGGGCCGTGGTCGTCCGCACCACCGCCGGGCTCGCCGCGTGGCTCAAGGCGAACGGCCGGACCGGCACGGTGTTCGTCGGCCGGGACGCGCGGCACGGGTCGGAGGCGTTCGCGTCGGCCGCCGCCGGGGTGCTGGCCGCCGAGGGCTTCACCACGCGGGTGCTGCCCGGACCGCTGCCGACGCCGGTGCTGGCGTTCCTGGTGCGCACGCGCGGCGCGGTCGCCGGGGTGCAGATCACCGCGTCGCACAACCCTCCCGCCGACAACGGCTACAAGCTGTACCTGGAGGGCGGCGGGCAGATCGTGCCGCCCGCCGACCGGGAGATCGAGGCGGCGATCCGGGCGGTGCCCGCGGCCGTGTCGGTGCCGCTGTCCGACGACCACGAGACCGTGCCCGACGCCGAGGTGGACGCCTACCTGGAACGGGTCGCGTCGCTGCCGCGCGGCACGGCCCGGGACCTGCGCGTCGCGCTGACCCCGATGCACGGCGTGGGCGGCGCGACGGCCGTGGAGGCGTTGCGGCGGGCCGGGTTCACCGACGTGCGGGTGGTGCGCGAGCAGGCCGTTCCCGACCCCGGCTTCCCGACCGTGGCGTTCCCGAACCCGGAGGAGCCGGGCGCGGCGGACCGGCTGCTGGAGCTGGCCGCGGCGGTGGACGCGGACCTGGCGATCGCGCTGGACCCGGACGCCGACCGGTGCGCGCTGGGCGTCCGCGGGCGCGACGGGTCGTGGCGGATGCTGCGCGGCGACGAGACGGGCGTGCTGCTCGGGTCCCTGGTCCTGTCCACTTCGGACGCCCCGGACCCGCTGGTGGCCACGACGATCGTGTCGTCGTCGCTGCTCAAGTCGATCGCGGCGGCGCACGGCGCCCGGTACGCGGAGACGCTGACCGGGTTCAAGTGGCTGGTGCGCGCCGGCGAGGGGCTGGTGTTCGCCTACGAGGAGGCGCTGGGCACCTGCGTCGACCCCGGGTACGTCAACGACAAGGACGGCATCTCGGCGGCCGTGCTGGCGTGCGACCTGGCGGCCGGGCTGAAGGCGTCCGGCCGGGACCTGCTCGACGCGCTGGACCAGCTGGCCGTCGACCACGGCCTGCACCTGACCGACCAGGTGTCGCTGCGGTTCACCGACCTGAGCCGGATCGGGGCGCTGATGGCGCGGCTGCGGGCCGAGCCGCCCGCCGGCTTCGCGTTCGAGGACCTGCTGCCCGACGCCGACGTCGTGCGGTTGACGCGGGAGGGCACGCGGGTGGTCGTGCGGCCGTCCGGCACCGAACCGAAGCTGAAGGCGTACCTGGAGGTCGTCGAACCGGTGCCCGGCGACCTGTCCGCGGCCCGCTCGCGCGCCGCGGACAGGCTGGCCGAACTCCGCGCTCAGGTCTCCGAGCTGCTCACACCGCGATAGCGAGCAGCAGGCACAGCACGGCGACGAGCAGCGCCCCGCCCGCCACCATGTACGGCCGCTTGGTCGGCGGGCTGACCGGGTTGCGCCGGTGCTCCGTGAACGCGGCCACCGAGATCCGGCCCGAGATGTAGCTGATCGAGCACAGCGCCACCCCCGTGGCCAGGATCATCGTGTTGACGTCCCACGGGCTGTGGTCGACCCCGGGCCACAACGAGATGAAGACCAGCGGCAGGCCGATGAGGCCGACGCTGACGCCCACCCCCGCGCCCCAGGTGATCCGCCGGTTCCGGTTCATCGTGGCGATGCTGCGAGTGTCCATGACTCCCTCCTGGTCACCATTAAAGACGTGCGGGGGCGCGGTCGGTTGCCGGGGCCGGTTCGTCGATCCGGGTGAGGTGGCGGGCGATGGTCCGGGTGGGGTGGCGGCGGAGCGGTGACCAGCGGTTACCGCCCGAGGACGCGGCGCGGTTGCGCCACCGGGGCGCTTTGGGCAGCCTGGCCGGGTGCCCCGACTGCTGATCGTGCACCACACGCCGTCGCCCGCCACGCACGAGCTGTTCGAGGCGGTGGTGGAGGGGGCGACGGACCCCGAGGTCGAGGGCGTCGAGGTGGTGCGCCGCCCGGCGCTGGGCGCGACCGCGTCGGACGTCCTGGAGGCCGACGGCTACCTGCTCGGCACGCCCGCCAACATCGGGTACATCAGCGGCGCGCTCAAGCACTTCTTCGACACGGTCTACTACCCGTGCCTGGACGCCACGCGCGGGCGGCCGTTCGGCGCGTACGTGCACGGCAACCAGGGCGCGGAGGGCGCGGTGAAGGCGATTCGCGACATCACCACGGGCCTGCGGTGGCGGCCGGTCGCCGCGACCCTCGTGCTCACCGGGGCTCCCGACGCCGCCGCGTTGCGGCAGTGCCGGGAGCTGGGCGGCACGGTCGCCGCGACCCTGCTGTGAGACGACCCGAAGCCCTTCGGACCTCGCAGCCCTTCGGACCCGCAGCCTTCCGACCCACAGCCCTCGGGCCCCGTAGCCCTTCCGGCCCACCGCCCTCCGGCCTGCCGCCCTGCCGCCCTGCCGCCCGCCGATCCCGCCGCCCCTTCGGCCTCCTACCTCCCCTACCTTCTCCCTACCTTCTGGCTAACCCAACTCCTCCTACCGGCCGATCAGCTGCATCGTGTCGGCGTTGTAGCGGGTGCCGGCGACCGCGTCGGCGGGCACGGCCGCGGCGATGCGCGCCAACTGCTGCTCGGTCAGCCGGATGTCCGCCGCGGCGGCGTTCTCCTCCAGGTACTCCACCCGCTTGGTGCCCGGGATCGGCACCGCGCCCTGGTGGTGCACCCAGGCGAGGGCGATCTGCCCCGGCGTGACGCCGTGCTCCTCGGCCACCTCGCGCAGGGACTCCACCAGCGCCAGGTTGCGGGCGAGGTTCTCATCGGTGAAGCGGGGCATGTGGGTGCGGCGGACGTCGCCGGCCGCGAAGTCGTCCGCCGACGTGTAGCGGCCGGTCAGGAAGCCCCGGCCCAGCGGTGAGTAGGCCACGACGCCGATGCCCAGCTCGCGACAGGTCGGCGCGACCTCGGCCTCGATGTCCCGCGACCACAGCGACCACTCGGTCTGCACGGCCGCGACCGGGTGCACGGCGTGGGCGCGCCGGATCGTGGCCGGGCCCGCCTCGGACAGGCCGATGTGCCCGACCTTGCCCTCCCGGACCAGCTCGGCCAGCGCGCCGACGGTGTCCTCAATGGGCACGTTCGGGTCGACGCGGTGCTGGTAGTACAGGTCGATGTGGTCGGTGCCCAACCGGCGCAGCGACGCCTCGGCCGCCTGCTTGACGTACTCCGGGTCGCCCCGCAGGCCCCAGTCGGCGCCGGGTTCCCGGACCACGGCGAACTTCGTGGCCAGCACGACCTCGTCCCGGCGGCCCTTGACCGCCCGGCCGATCAGCTCCTCGTTGGTGAACGGGCCGTACATGTCGGCGGTGTCGAGGAAGGTGACGCCCAGGTCCAGCGCGCGGTGGATGGTGGCGGTCGACCCGGCCTCGTCACCGGGGCCGTAGAACTCGCTCATCCCCATGCAGCCCAAGCCCTGGGCGCTCACCTCCAGCGCGCCCAAACGACGTTTCTCCACGGTGTTTCCCCTCCCCTTCGCGGCACCCTGCGCAAGCCCCGCTGTGCAAACCCTGCTGCGCAAGCCCCACTGTGCAGGGCCCGCGAAGGGCGGCCAACGTCCCCGGGACCACTCGGTCAACTACCGGTTCGACAGCTTCAACATCTCCGGCGTGTAGCGCTCGCCGGAGACGGTCGGCGCGGCGTCCTCGATCGCGCGGAGGTCGTCGGCCGACAGCACCAGGTCGGCTGCGGCGGCGTTCTCCTCCAGGTACCGCACCCGCTTCGTGCCCGGGATCGGGACCACGTCGTCGCCCTGGTGGTGCACCCACGCCAGCGCCAGCTGGCCGGCCGTGACACCGCGCTGGTCAGCGAGCGCCCGCAGCGCGTCGACGATGGCGGTGTTGCGGGCGAAGTTGTCCCCCGAGAAGCGGGGCAGGCCGCGACGCATGTCGTCGGCGGCGAGGTCGTCCACCGACGTCACGCGACCGGTCAGGAACCCGCGCCCCAGCGGCGAGAAAGGGACGATGCCGATGCCCAGCTCGCGGCAGGTCGGCAGGACCTCGGCCTCGATGTCCCGCGACCACAGCGACCACTCGCTCTGGAGGGCGGTGATCGGGTGCACGGCGTGGGCGCGCCGGATCGTGGCCGCGCCCGCCTCGGACAGGCCCAGGTAGCGGACCTTGCCCTGGTGGACCAGCTCGGCCATCGCGCCGACGGTCTCCTCGATCGGGACCTCCGGGTCGACGCGGTGCTGGTAGTACAGGTCGACGTGGTCGGCGCCCAACCGCCGCAACGACGCCTCGACGGCCCGCGCGACGTAGGGCGCGTCACCGCGCGGACGCCGGTCGGGGTCGCCGAGGGCGAACTTCGTGGCGAGCACGACCCGGTCCCGGCGGTCCCCGATCGCCCGGCCGACCAGCTCCTCGTTGGCGCCCGCCCCGTAGACGTCGGCGGTGTCGAGGAGGGTGACGCCCAGGTCCAGGGCGCGGTGGATGGTGGCGATGGACTCGACCTCGTCACCGGCGCCGTAGGACTGGCTCATGCCCATGCAGCCCAGCCCCTGCTTGCCGACGCGGAGTTCTCCCAGCTGGGTCACGCGGTGATCCCTTCCACGGTGATCCCTTCGACGAAGGTGCTCTCGATCTGCTCGTAGTGCGTGATCTTGTACTCCAGCACGTCGAGGCACGACTGGAGTTCGGCGATGCGCTCGCGCACCGAGGTGCGGTGCTCGTACAGCATCTGCTTGCGGCGGCTGGTGGTGGCGTCGCCGCGATGCCTGAGCTGCGCGTACTCGCGCATCATGCGAATGGGCATGCCGGTGGTGCGCAGGCGGGTGAGGAAGACCAACCAGCCGAGGTCTTCGTCGCTGTAGGTGCGCCGCCCGCCCGAGTCCCTGGCCGGCGGGTCGACCAGACCGATGCGTTCGTAGTAGCGCAGCGTGTCGATCGACAACCCGCTGCGCTCAGCCGCCTGGGCGATCGAGTAAGTCACGGTGTTGACCGTAGGAGCTGGAGTGCACTCCAGGTCAACCCGGTTCAACCGCCCGATGCGCTCAGCCACCCGACACGATCACAGCGCCCGGCACCCGGCACGCTCAGCACCCGCGACACCCACGAGCCACACCCACCTCCGGCCAACTCACCACCCTCCGCCTGGAGCCGCACCGCCTGGGCCTCGTCCGACACCGCAGCGGACAGGCGCGGCCATGCTCAGTCAGGCACGGCCAACCGCCGACGAGCACGATCAGGCCCGGACAACCGTGAACAGCCACGATCAAGCTCGGCAGGCTCGGCCAGGTGTTGGAATCGCTCTCACAGAGGAGCCGGATGACGGTTCCGGCGGGCAGGACGACCGCCGGGTCGGTCAACCGCAGGTCGCGGGCCGCCGGACCGGTAGGTCGGGCCTTCGACGACGAGGCGACGTGGTGTCCTGTCGCCCGCTGCGGGGTGCTGCGTGGTCCGGAGTGCCGGGTGGTTCGGAGTGCTGCGTGGTCCGGAGTGCCGGGTGGCACGGCCTGACGCTTGGTCCGGCCTACCGCGTGCTCTGGCTCGACCTACCGCGCTTGGCCTGGTCCGGCCTACCGCGTGGTCTGGCGCAGTGCGTGGTCAGGAGCGCCGCGTGGCGTGGCCTGCTGCGCAGTGCGACGTGACGCCGACACGAGCACCGGTCGGTTCGCGCGTGACCGCCGGGCATAGTTGTCGAATATTCAACCAGTGGAGGCGCGCGCTTCTCCGCGCCAGGTCCCAGGGCCCACGTGCTCGCGAACCCACCCGCGACCTGTCGACGCGCGACTTCTGTGCGTCACCCCTGCGCGTCGTCCTGCGCACTGCCTCTGCGCATCACCTCTGCGCGCCACCTCTGCGCGCGGTCAGTCCTCCTTCGGTTTGGGCATGCTCCACGCCTCCAGGTGTGCCGCCATCCCGGGCACGTCGATCTGCTCCCTGCCCAGCGCCCGCACCAGGTCCAGGGCCTCGTCCTCGTCGGCGTCGATCCACCAACCGTTGATGTCGCACAAGGTCACAGCCGCCACCCAGCCCAGGCGCCAGTTGCCCTCGGAGAGCGGGCGCGTGCGCACGATCGAATCGAGCAGGGCGGAAGCTTTCAACCAGAGCGTGTCGTACGCCTCGACCCCCAGCACTGTCGCCCGGGGGCGGTGGGCTGCGGAATCGAGGAGACCTAAGTCGCGCACGACGAGGTCTCCACCGGTGACGGCAGTAGCCAGCACGAGCAAGTCGCCGGCGTCGAGGTAGTTGACCACTGCTTGACGCGCTCCCTGTCCCTGGGGGCGGGAGCCGTGGCCGTAGTGCGGCCTCACCGCATCCGGGCAGCATCTACCGCCACTACCCACCTCCTCAGGTCCGTGTCGCCTCCCCGCCCGAACGGCGGCGAGGATGGTGTCGGCCGCGTTGTGCACCGAAGCGCAACCAGAACGCGACCCGATCTTCAACGGCGCACCATACCGGTGCGGTCTCGATCGGCGTGGGCGTTCGCACGGGTAACAGGGCGGCAAGCGGGAGCGGGGGTCGTTGAGCTGCATGGATTGATCGTATCGAACATGTGTTCGAACGAGGAAGGTGTAGCGCCGAGCGGCACCCGAACGTGTGCACGGGTGCGGGAAGCCGCAACCGTCAGGCTGACCCGAGCCGGTCCAGCAGACCCCTGTACTTGGGGAGCACGCGCCCGAGCACCTCGGACAGCTGCTCCTCCTTCTGCAACCGGGCCCAGCGCTCGGCCAGCGCCAGGCGCACGACCTCCTGCTTGGAACGCCCCTCGGCCGCGGCGAGCTCGTCGAGCCGCCGGTTCTCCTCGTCGCTCAGACGCAGGGTCATAGCCATGGGAAATGACGGTACCAACTTGATACCACGTTGACCAGACCAAGTTTTATAACGTTGTTTTGATACGATCGGGCCGTGCCACGACCGAAAACCCACGACGACGCGCTCCGCGTCCGCCTGCTCGACCGCGCGGGCGAGTTGCTGTCCACCGAGGGACCGGGCGCTTTGAGCTTGCGCAGGCTCGCGGCGGATGTCAACACCTCGACCACGGCCGTGTATTCGCTGTTCGGCGGCAAGTCCGCCCTGCTGAACGCCCTGTACGACGAGGCGTTCCGCCGTTTCGGTGAACGCGTCGCGGCGGTGCCCGAGACCGACGACCCGGTGGAGGACATCGTCCGGATGGGCCTGGTCTACCGGGACAGCGCGCTGGCCGACCCGCAGTTCTACCTGGTGATGTTCAGCAAGGTCGTGCCGAACTTCGAACCCGTCGCGGAGAGCCGGGAGGCCGCCAACCGGACGTTCCTGCCGCTCGTGCGCAACGTCGGCCGCGCGGTGCGGGCGGGCCTGTTCGTCGAGGTGCCGCACGAGGACGTCGCACTGGCCCTGTGGGGACTGGCGCACGGCCTGGTGAGCCTGGAGATCAACGGCAACCTGCCGCCCACCACGGAGGTCGCACCGGTGTACGAACGGGCGATCCGCTCCCAGGTGGGCGGCTGGCGCAGGTAGAACGGCCGGCGCAGGTGATGGGCGGCGGCGCGGGCAAAAGGGTGGGGCCCGGGGAGGCGGCCGCCGCGAAACCTCCCCGGGCCCCGGTGGACTGCCCTTGTCAGGACAGTCCGCTGGTGAGCGCCTTGATCAGCTCGCCGTCGGCGGTGTCACCGTCGAGGGACCAGATCATCGCGCCGCCGAGGCGCCGTTCCGCCACGTAACGGCCCTTGCGCTTCATCTCGGTGGGGTCGTCCCAGGTCCAGAAGGTCGTGCCGTCGAACAACCACGCGTGACCGGCCTTGGGGTCGCGGTGCACGGTGAAGTTGCCCAGCTGCGCCTTCAGGACGCGGTAGTCCTCGTAGCCGGCCTCGTACGTCGCCGGGGCGGGCCCGGTGGCGTCCTGGAACAGGCCGTTGTTCGCGTTGGTCACGCCGGTCCAGCCGCGGCTGTAGAAGGGCACGCCCAGCACGACCTTGTGCTTCGGCGCGCCGTTCTTCAGGTAGTGGTCGACGGTGACCTGGGAGCTGAACGGCAGCGGCGCCGGGTCGCCCGCGGGGGTGCGGAGCGAGGACTGCTGGTTGGTCTGCGGGTCCCACGAGCCGTGGAAGTCGTAGCCCTGGACGGTGCCGAAGGTCAGCAGCCCGAACACGCGGGCGACCTCGAAGCCCCGGTCGATCTGGCGCGGGTCGGCGGGCAGGAACGCGGTCAGGTCGTAGGCCTCGCGGGTGCGCCAGGTCAGCCTGCCCAGCTGCTTGCGGTACTCCACCAGCAGCGCGGTGAAGTTCTGCTTGTCCTCGGGTCGCACGACGTTGCCGGGCGCGGCCTCGGAGGAGGGCCACTCCCAGTCGAGGTCGATGCCGTCGAAGATGCCGGCCGCCGCGCCGGGCGCGAGGCCGGGCAGGTTGCCCTTGAGCCACATGTCCAGGCAGGACGCCACGTGCGCGGCGCGCGACTGGGGCGTGAGGGCCGCGTTGGAGAAGTACTTCGAGCCGGTCCAGCCGCCGAGGGAGATGTTGACGCGCAGCTCGGGGTACTTGGCCTTGAGCTGCTTGAGCTGGTTGAGGTTGCCCGACAGCGGCTGGCCCTCCACGTCGGCCTTGCCGTTGACGCTCTGCTCGGCGGAGAACGGGCGCTGGTAGTCGGCCCACGGGTCGGAGCTGACGCACTTGCCGGACTCGTCGAGGAACCCGAACGCGTAGTTCAGGTGCGTGAGCCTGGGCGCGGTGCCGTTGGTGACGAGGTTCTTGACCAGGAAGTTGCGGTCGTAGCCGCTCCACTGGGTGTAGTACCCGACGGTGCGCGTCTTGGCGTGCCCGTGACCGTGCCCGCGGTCGTTGTCGTGCGCGGCGGCGTGCGGGGCCAGTGACGCGGCGATCGCGGTGGCCAGGAGGGCGGGGAGCACCCATCTCCTGCTCGACATGCTTCTCCTCGCGGGGTGCGGCGGCTCACTTCGTTGTGGTCTGGACCACGGTAGTGATGAGGTCTAGACCATTGCTACGGCTGAACGGCGCAATCCGGACCGTCGGCGCGTTGCAAAAGTTTGCATGTGCGCGCCGGGGCACCTCCGCGCTAGCTTCGGTGCTCAAGTTTGAACACCGATTCACCGGGGGAAATGATGACGATCCTGGTCACCGGGGCGACCGGCACCATCGGCGGCGCCGTGGTGCGGCAACTGGCAAAGCGAGGCGTGCCGGTCAAGGCGCTGACCCGCAACCCCGACCGGGCCGACCTGCCGGCCGGCGTGGAGGTGGTGGCGGGCGACCTGACGCGGCCCGGCGAACTGCCGCTGACCGGCGTGACGGCGGTCTTCCTGGTCGCCGTGCTCGGGGCGGAGGACCCGGCCACGCACGTGGCGGCGTTCCTCGAACACGCCCACGACCTGCGGAAAGTGGTGTACCTGTCCAGCAGCGCGGTCACGTTCGAGCGGCCGGGCAGCTACGAGGAGCACCAGGACGCGGAACGCGTGATCGAGCAGTCGGGCGTGGTGTGGACGCACGTCCGGCCCGGCGAGTTCATGAGCAACAAGCTGATCTGGGCGCGGGACGTCAAGGCCGGGGACGTGGTGCGCGCCCCGTTCCCGGACGCGGTCGGCGCGCCCGTGCACGAGGACGACGTGGCGGAGGTCGTCGTGCACGCCCTGCTCGACGAGGGGCACGGGGGCAAGGCCTACACGCTCAGCGGGCCGGAGGCGCTGACGCACCGGCAGCAGGCCGAGGCGTTCGCGCGGGGGCTCGGGCGGCCGATCGGCTTCGAGCGGTTGACCTACGGGCAGGCGCGGGCGGCGCTGATCCGCCACGAGGGGCTGCCGTGGGACGTCGCCGAGTACCTGATGGGGTACATGGCGCAGCACAACGAGGAACCCGCCGTGGTCACGCCCGACTTCGAGCAGGTCACCGGCAGGCGCGGCCGGACCCTGGCCGAGTGGGCCGCCGACCACGCCGCAGCCCTCACCTGACCGGCGCGAGTCGAACGCCCAGGACCACCGTGTCGAACGCCCAGGACCCCCGAGTTCTCCGTTCAGGGGTCCGGAACGTACGACACGACGGGTCTGGGCGTTCGACTCGCGATGGGTCCGTGATCTAGACGGCGCCGTACTGGCGGTCGCCGGCGTCGCCCAGGCCGGGGACGATGAAGCCCGAGTCGTTCAGGCGCTCGTCGACGCTGGCGGTCACCAGGCGGACCGGCAGGCCCGAGCTCCCCAGGTGCTCGATGCCCTCGGGGGCGGCCAGGCAGCAGATCGCGGTCACGTCCGTGGCGCCCCGGTCGGTCAGCAGGCGGATCGTGTAGGCCATGGAGCCGCCGGTGGCCAGCATCGGGTCCAGCACGAACACCGGGCGGCCGGCCAGGGACTCCGGCAGGGACTCCATGTAGGGGGTGGGCTGGAGGGTCTCCTCGTCGCGCGCCAGGCCGACGAAGCCCATCTGCGCGTCCGGGATCAGCTTGTGCGCCTGGTCGGCCATGCCCAGGCCGGCCCGGAGGACCGGCACCAGGAGGGGCGGGGTGGCCAGGCGGTACCCGGTGGTGCGGGCGACAGGCGTGTGCACGCGCTGCTCGGCCACCGCCGCGTCGCGGGTGGCCTCGTACACGAGCATCACGGTCAGCTCTTGCAGCGCGGCGCGGAACGCCGCGTTGTCGGTGCGGGCGTCGCGCATGGTGGTCAGTCGCGCCCGTGCCAGCGGGTGGTCGACAACGAGGACGTCCATGGTCGAACAGTATGTGGCACCCCCGGCCGGTGCCCGACGGCTCCTCACCCGCTGTCGCGGCCGGTCGAGCTGTCACGGCCGGTCGAGCGGCGGCGGTCCGAGGTGGGCGGGTCGGACCCCCGCCACCCGGAGATCCGCCGCTTGGCCCCCGATGAACCGCCGCCCGGGGTAGTAGCGTCGTCGACGTGGCTGATCACGTGCGGATCGGGGTCCTGGGTGCGGCGCGGATCGTGCCGGCCGCGCTGGTCAGACCGGCGCGTTCCACGAGCGCCGTGGTGGTGTCGGCGGTGGCGGCCCGGGACGCCGGGCGGGCGCGGGAGTTCGCGGACCGGCACGGGATCGCCCGGGTCCACGACGACTACGAGGCGTTGTTGGCCGATCCCGACCTCGACGCGGTCTACGTGCCGCTGCCCAACGGGTTGCACGGGCGGTGGACGTTGGCGGCGCTGGCGGCGGGGAAGCACGTGCTGTGCGAGAAGCCCTTCGCGGCCAACGCGGAGGAGGCCGCGCGGGTCGCGGAGGCCGCCCGGAACAGCGGGCTGGTGGTGATGGAGGCGTTCCACTACCGGTACCACCCGCTGGCGGCGCGGATGGCGGAGGTCGTGGGCGAGCTGGGTGAGCTGCGGCACGTGGACGCGCGGTTGGCCTTCCCGCTGCCCCGGTTCTCCGACATCCGGTACTCGCTGGAGCTGGCGGGCGGCGCCCTGATGGACGCCGGGTGCTACCCGGTCAACCTGGTGCGGCTGCTGGGCGGCGGTGAGCCGGAGGTGAGGTCGGCGCGGGCGCTGCTCAAGGGCGACGGCGTCGACCGGGCGATGCGCGCCGAGCTGAAGTTCCCCGGCGGGCACACGGGGACCGTCGTCGCGTCGATGTGGTCGCGCACGGTGCTGAAGGTGACCGCGAAGGTGTTGGGCGCCAACGGGGAGATGCGGGTGGTCAACCCGTTCGCGCCGCAGGCGGGCCACCGGTTGGCCGTGCGGCTGAAGGGGCAGCGCAGGGTCGAGCGCTTCGACCGGCGGCCGTCCTACGAGTACCAGCTGGAGGCGTTCGCGGACGCCGTGCTGCACGGCAAGCCGTTCCCGACCACGGCGGACGACGCGGTGGCCACCCTGCGCGTGATCGACGACATCTACCGGGCGGCCGGGTTGCCGGTGCGCCTGCCGAGCTGAGCGAACCGGTTGGGGCGAACCTGTCGTCACCTGCGGCCCCGCCTCCTAGACTCACCCGGGTGAGCGACGAGCTGGTGCCGGACCCCCGTCAGATGCGCGCCTCGGACGCCGACCGGGAGACGGTCGCGCAGGTGCTCCAGCAGGCCCACGGGGAGGGCCGCCTCGACCTCCACGAGCTGGACGAGCGCCTGGCCGCCACCTACGCCGCCAGGACCTACGGCGAGCTGGTGCCGCTGACCGCCGACCTCGGCATGCCCTCGCCCGCGCTGACGCCGATGGCGCTGCCGGCGGACGGCAGGCGGAACCTGCCCGCGTCCCGGGTCGGCGGCACGCCGGGCTCGGCGGTGTCGATCGCGTTCTGGTCCGGGGTCGAGCGGCGGGGCGAGTGGGTCGTGCCGGCCACCCACAACGCGGCCGCGATCATGGGCGGCGTGGTGATCGACCTGACCAGGGCGCGGTTCGCGCAGCAGGAGACGACCATCAACGCCTACGCGATCATGGGCGGCATCGAGGTGATCGTGCCGCCGGAGGTGACCGTGCGGGTCGACGGCGTCGGGCTCATGGGCGCGTTCGAGGACACCACCCACAAGGGCGACCCGCCCATCCCCGGCGGCCCGTCCGTGCGGATCACCGGGCTCGCGCTGATGGGCGCGGTCGAGGTGAAGCGGCCGAAGAAGAAAAAGCAGAAGAACCGCGAGATCACGGACTGACCTGCGGGAACGTCGTCGCTTAGGACGCCCGTCCCACTCCGCCTAGACTCGGCGGCATGGCTGCTCCATCCACTTCGCCGTCGCTGTCGCCGGCGTTCGCGGACGCCGTCCGCGACGACGCGTCACTGCGCCGGTTCCTCCACGGGCTGCCCGGCGTGGACCAGGTCGGCGTGGAACAGCGCGCGGCCGGGTTGGGCACGCGCAGCATCAAGAAGGCCTCGAAGCTGTGGGCCATCGACACCGCGATCGGCATGGTCGACCTGACCACGCTGGAGGGCGCGGACACCCCCGGCAAGGTGCGGTCGCTGGCCGCGAAGGCGCGCCGGCCCGACCCGGACAACCCGGACGTGCCGAAGGTCGCCGCGGTCTGCGTGTACCCCGACATGGTCGCCACGGCGGCCGGTGAGCTGCGCGGTACCGGGATCGACGTCGCCAGCGTGGCCACCGCCTTCCCCTCCGGCCGCTCCAGCCTCAAGGTGAAGCTGGAGGACACCGCCTTCGCCGTGGACGCGGGCGCGACCGAGATCGACATGGTGATCGACCGGGGCGCGTTCCTCTCCGGCCGCTACGGGCAGGTGTTCGACGAGATCGTGCAGGTCAAGCACGCCTGCGGCGACGCGCACCTCAAGGTCATCCTGGAGACCGGCGAGCTGGCCACCTACGACAACGTGCGCCGCGCGTCGTGGCTCGCGCTGCTCGCGGGCGGCGACTTCATCAAGACCTCCACCGGCAAGGTGTCGCCCGCGGCGACGCTGCCGGTGACCCACGTGATGCTCCAGGCCGTGCGCGACTGGCACACCCGGACCGGGCAGCTGCGCGGCGTGAAGCCCGCCGGCGGCATCCGCACCACGAAGGACGCGATCAAGTACCTGGTGGCCGTGCACGAGGTGGCGGGTCCGGAGTGGCTGACCGCCGACCTGTTCCGGTTCGGCGCCTCCACGCTGCTCAACGACCTGCTGATGCAGCGGCGCACCCAGTTGGCGGGCCACTACAGCGGCCCCGATTACGTGACGGTGGACTGACCATGTGGGAATACGCGCCCGCGCCCGAGTCGCGGGACATCGCGAACCTCAAGCCGACCTACCGGATGTTCGTGGACGGGCAGTTCGTCGAGGGCGGCGGCGAGCCGCTGAAGACGATCAACCCGGCTACCGAGGAGGTGCTGGCCGAGGTCTCCACGGCCACCTCCGACGACGTGGACAGGGCCGTGCAGGCCGCGCGCCGCGCCTACGACCGCGTGTGGGGCCGGATGCCGGGCTCCGAGCGGGCCAAGTACATCTTCCGCATCGCCCGGCTGGTGCAGGAACGCGCGCGCGAGCTGGCCGTGCTGGAGTCGCTGGACAACGGCAAGCCGATCAAGGAGTCGCGGGACGTGGACGTGCCCACGGCCGCCGCGCACTTCTTCTACCACGCGGGCTGGGCGGACAAGCTGGCCTACGCGGGCCACGGCCCGGACCCGCGCCCGCTGGGCGTGGCCGGCCAGGTGATCCCGTGGAACTTCCCGCTGCTGATGGCGGCGTGGAAGATCGCGCCCGCGCTGGCCTGCGGCAACACCGTGGTGCTCAAGCCCGCCGAGACCACGCCGCTGACCGCGCTGGTGCTCGCGGAGATCATCCAGCAGGCCGACCTGCCACCCGGTGTGGTGAACATCCTCCCCGGAGCGGGTGACGTCGGCGCCGCGGTGGTCTCCCACGCGGACGTGGACAAGGTCGCGTTCACCGGTTCGACGGACGTCGGCAAGCTCATCCAGCGGCAACTGGCGGGCACCGGCCGCAAGCTCACCCTGGAGCTGGGCGGCAAGGCCGCGAACATCGTGTTCGACGACGCGCCGCTGGACCAGGCCGTCGAGGGCATCGTCAACGGCATCTTCTTCAACCAGGGCCACGTGTGCTGCGCGGGCTCGCGGCTGCTGGTGCAGGAGTCGGTGGCCGACGAGCTGCTGGAGAAGCTGCACGCCCGGGTGTCCACGCTGCGCGTCGGCGACCCGCTGGACAAGAACACCGACGTCGGCGCGATCAACTCGCGCGAGCAGCTGACCAGGATCCAGGAGCTGGCGTCGTCGGGCGAGGCCGAGGGCGCCGAGCGCTGGACGTCGTCGTGCCCGCTGCCGGACAAGGGGTTCTTCTTCGCGCCGACCGTGTTCTCCAACGTGTCGCAGGCGATGCGCATCGCGCGCGAGGAGATCTTCGGCCCGGTGCTGTCGGTGCTGACGTTCCGCACGCCCGACGAGGCGGTGGCCAAGGCGAACAACACGCCGTACGGGCTGTCCGCGGGCATCTGGACGGAGAAGGGCTCGCGCATCCTGTGGGCCGCGCAGAAGATGCGCGCCGGCGTGGTGTGGGCCAACACGTTCAACCGCTTCGACCCGACCGCCCCGTTCGGCGGCTACCAGGAGTCGGGCTTCGGCCGCGAGGGCGGTCGCACGGGGCTGGAGGCGTACCTCGATGTCTGATCGGATCGCGGTGGCGAAGACGTACAAGCTCTACATCGGCGGCGCGTTCCCGCGTTCCGAGTCGGGCCGGTCCTACCCGGTGGCCGACGCCAAGGGCGCGTTCCTCGCCAACGCCGCGCAGGGCTCGCGCAAGGACGCCCGGGACGCGGTGACGGCGGCGCGCAAGGCGTTCCCCGGCTGGTCCGGCGCGACCGCGTACAACCGCGGGCAGGTGCTGTACCGGGTGGCCGAGGTGCTGGAGGGCCGCCGGGAGCAGTTCACGGCCGAGGTGGCCGCCGCCGAGGGCGTGGCGGCGAAGAAGGCGCAGGCGCTGGTCGACGCGGCGATCGACCGCTGGGTCTGGTACGCGGGGTGGACCGACAAGGTGGCCACCGTGCTGGGCGCGGCGAACCCGGTGGCCGGGCCGTACTTCTCGTTCTCGGTGCCGGAGCCGACGGGCGTGGTGGCGGTGCTCGCGCCGCAGGAGTCGTCGCTGCTGGGGCTGGTCAGCGTGGTGGCGCCGGTGATCGCGACCGGCAACGCGGCGGTGGTGGTGTCCTCGCAGGACCGGCCGCTGCCCGCGGTCACGCTGGCGGAGGTGCTGGCGACCTCCGACCTGCCGGGCGGGGTGGTGAACGTGCTGACCGGCCGGACCGCGGAGATCGCGCCGTGGCTGGCGTCGCACGCGGACGTGAACGCGGTGGACCTGACCGGCGCGCCGGGGCCGGCCAGGGCGGACCTGGAGCGGGCGGCGGCGGGCACGGTGAAGCGGGTGCTCCGGGTCCGGGCGGACGAGGACTTCGGCCGCGAGCCGGACCTGTCCCGGCTGCGGTCGTTCCTGGAGGTGAAGACGGTCTGGCACCCGACCGGGGTGTAGGACGTCCGCGAAGGCCCCGCGCCACCGGTCCGGCCGGTGTGGGCGGGGCCTTCGCCGTTCCGGGCGGAGGGCGGCGGGGGCCCGCGGCGGGAGCGGGTTCAGGGGGTCCACGCCGGTCGGTCGGCCTTCGTCGGCATTCGGACGTGCATGGATTTCATGCGGTGCTCGGATGGACCCCCTCGTCGCCCCTCGGGCACGATCGCCTTGGCCACGCGTGCGGCCCGGCGACCCCGTGAGCGACGCGGCGGCGGGGGAGGAACTGATGCGCGGTTTCGTCTCGTCCTTCGAACGACAGGTGCTCAGGCTGGGCTTGGCGGGCCTGTTCGACGCCGGTCTCTCGATCCTGTCGCTCGGCGCGGTGCTCAGCGCCGTGCTGGGTGGCCCGGCGGTCAGGTCGGCCGCGGTCGTGGTCGCCGTGCTCGCCGTCCTGGCGACCTTCGCGACGCTGATCTCGCGGCGCAACCACGGGGAGGCCGAGCGGGAGCTCCACCGCAGGCTCATCGCCCGCTACTGCGGGGTCATCCAGGACATGACGGGTGGGCCGCTGCACATCGTGAAGTGGGACGACGTCACGGTGATCGACGGCGCCGGCGGAGCGCGGGAGACCGTGCGGGTGCGGGCACGGGTGGAGTCCACGCCCGCGCACTTCTTCCGCTTCCGCATCGGCCCGGGGTGGGCGCAGCCGGGGAAGCAGCGGGCCGCGGTGGCCTGCGACGTCCGGACCGAGCTGGTCAACGGCGACCCCGGACCGCGGTGCGACGTGACCAAGTCCTGGCGATCCGACGGCAGGTTGGAGCTCCTGGTGCACCTGCCCTCGCCCGCCCGGCTGGGCGCGGAGGCCCGGTTCAGGATCGACATCCGCTGGCCGGGCATGTGCGAGCCGCTGGTGGTCAGGAGGCAGCCGGACGACTACGTGCTCCACTTCGCCCGGGTCGCGGACGAGGTCCACTACGAGATCGTCCTGCCGGAGGGCGAGGAGGCGTACCTGGAGCCGATCGGCTTCGACGAGGGCGACGACGGCTACCGGGTGGAGGTGGTCGCGGAGCGGGCCGGCCGGGTCCACGTGGTGCTGACCGCGCACTCGGTGCCCGCCAAGCACCGCTTCGGCGTGCGGCTCGACCTGAAGTGAGCGACGCCCTCATCCAGGGGGTTCGGGCGCCGCTCCGCGGTGTTCAGTCGTCGTCGGTCTTGTCCCCGCCCGGCACGGCGCCTCCCTCGGTTCTCCGGTGTCACACGTCGAGCGCCGGTCCGGGACGGACCCGCGCGCCTGGGATTCGATCACCTTCGGCGGCTGTCTCCCGTGGTGTCGCGCGGACGACTCGTGATCGTCTTCATGCCGGGCCGATCGCGCCCGGCCGCGTCGGCGCGGAGGGCCGCCGCGTGGAGGATCGTGCGGAACCACTCGAACTCGCGCTCCCCGCCCAGGTCCGCGGCGGCGACGTCGGTGAACGACTTCCACAGGCCGACAGACGTCCAGTGCGTGAACCGGCGGTGGGCCGTCGCTTTCGAGACGCCGAAGACCGGGGGCAGACGCCTCCACGCACATCCCGTGACCAGGACGAACACCACGGCGGCGAGAGAGGCGCGGTCGTCGCGCGGGCTCGTGCCGCCGCCCTGCTCCCGCGCCTTCCACCTCGGGATCCTCGGCTCGACCACCCTCCACAGAGGAGGCGGGACCAACCGCTCGACGAGATCGTCTTCCACGGCCGGGCATTCTGCTGCACGCGACGTGAGACAGCTCACGGCGACCCCGACCGCCGTGCTGTCGGTGAACGGCGGGCTGTCGGCGTCGAGCGGTAGCGCCGGTTCGCCCGGACCTATGGGCGCCCGCACGTCCACGGTGGACACCCGTCGAGGGCGACCCCGGACCGCGGCAGCACCCGACGTCGGTGGAGCCGGCCTCGGCGAGGGCCCGCTCCAGGGTCCCCCGGCTCCGGTGGCGGGCCGTGATCACCTGGTCGTGCGGGCCGAACGCCGACTGCGACGCGACCTCCGAGCCGGCCGCGGGGACGCGGGTGCCGGCGACCGGCCGGGAACGACGCCGGGCGGTCTAGCGGCGGCAGCCGAACGCGCCGTAGGCCGCCAGGCCGGCGCAGCCGAGGACGACCGCGATCACCGTGGCCGAGGGCGTGCCCGCGGGCTGCGCCGGCCAGGCGAGCAGGCGCTCCTGCCACTCGTCGCCGGGCGGCACGACGAGCGTGACGCCCGCCCAGCCGACGGGCAGCGACCAGGCGGCGAGCGAGCCGAACAGGCACGCGCCGAGCGCCGCCAGCCCGCCCAGCCCGACCACGGCGCGGAGCACGACCGCGTCCGGCGCCACGGGGTCGGCCACCCGGCCGACGGCCAGCAGCAGGAGGGCGACCACCGCCGCGCCGAGCAGCAGGTGCCCGGCCCGGCGCGGCGGCCAGCCGAACGCGGCGGTGCGGTCGAGGTCGCGGTCGTGCCCGCCGAAGCCGACCGCGACGGCGGCCACCCCGATGGCGGCGGCGAGCACGGCGAGCCTCGGGTTGCCGCCCGGCTGGGCGAGCAGGCCGATCAGCCCCACCCCGGCGACCGCGGTGGCCAGCGAGGCGGGCGCCTGGCGCGAGCGGGCGTGGAGGACGAGCCAGCGGGTCATGCCGGCGTCCCCGTCAGCGCGGTCAGCGGGTCACCGGAGCACGCCGCCTGCACCTCGCGGGCCGCCTGCACGCGCGCCGCCTGCTCGGCCTCCGGCAGGGCCCGCAGGACCTCCCAGGCCGTGGCCGCCACGGCGTCGGTCTCCCTCCCGATCCACATCCGGTACACCGGCAGCGGCCGCAGCTCGCCGGTCACCCAGGCCGCGGCGACGGTGCGGAACGCGACCTCCCGCGTGATGTCCTCCGTCACGTACTCGCCGACGCAGGACCGCGTCCCGGCGCCCGCGACCAGCCACTCGACCACCTTCTCGGGCGCCACCTCACCGGAGGCCCGGAAGTACGTGAACTCGTCCAGGCGCACCCACACCGCCTCCGGCGCGTCGGGTCCGCGCTCGTCGGCGAGCACCGCGCCCGCCGCCTCGCGCACCTCCACCGGCGGCGACGGCAGCTTCGCCAGCTGCCGCAGCGCCTCGCGCGCCGGGCCCGCCAGCGCCGCCCGCTCGCCCTCGTGCGCCCGCGTCAGGCACAGCCCGTCCGCGCACACCAGCTCGGCGGCCACCGGGTCGGGCGACAGCGCGCCCGCCGGCGTCGCGGGCATCAGCGGCACCGCCACCGCGCCCGCCACCAGCGCCGGCAGCGCCGCGGGCCACCACCGCCGCAGCGCGACCAGCAGGAACCCGGTCAGCGCCAGCCCGGCGAACCACACCGCCTGCCCGGTCGTGACCACGCCCGCGACGTGCTCGAACACGCTGTCCGGCGACCGCACGACCGGCGTCAGCAGCGCGAACCGGTACCCACCGCCCTCGGCCGACTGCGCGAGCGCCATCAGCGCGAAGGTGGCCACCGCCGCCACCGGCGGGGTGAGCGGCCACGGCGCCAGCCGCCCCAGGCCGACCCCCACCCAGGACGCCGCCACCAGGGAGAGGACGCCGACCAGCACGACCGGCAGCCAGCCCCAGTGGAAGTAGTCGGACCGCATCCGCACCGCGCCGACGACGACCACCACGGCGTACGCGGCGACCAGCGCAGCGGCCGACGCGCCCAGCGTCCGCAGCACCCGCTGCGCGCGCGGCCTGGGCGTGGACGCGAACAGCTCCTCCACGCCGGACCGCCGGTCCCGCATCCCCAGCAGCGCGCCGCCGCCGATCACCAGCGGCCACGCCAAGAGCAGCATGAACCGGCTCCACTCGGCCAGCGACGACCACTGGCCGGTCCACGCGGTGCTGTTCTTCGCCGCCGGCCCCCAGTCGAGCATGAACAGCAGGACCGCGACCGTGACCAGGCCCATGACCGGCGCCGAGGTGCGGCGCAGCTCGATGCCCAGGATCCTCACCAGGCACCGCCCAGCAGCGCCGAGTACCCGCGCTCGATCGGGCTGTCGCCGACGTGGTCCGGTCCGCCCGCGGCGGCCAGCTCGGCGGGCGTGCCCTGGAACACGAGCTTGCCCCCGGCCACCAGCACGACGTCCGAGCAGGCCGCCGCCACGTCCTCCACCAGGTGCGTCGACACGACCACGCACGAGTCCGCGCCCAGTTCCTGCACCAGCTCCCGGAACCGCACCCGCTGGCCGGGGTCCAGCCCGGCCGTCGGCTCGTCGAGCAGCAGCAGCTCCGGGTCGTTGACGATCGCCTGCGCGATGCCCGCCCGCCGGACCATGCCGCCGGACAGCGACTTGAGCCGGTCGTCGGCCCGGTCGGCGAGGCCGACGCGCTCGACGGCCCGCTGCACCGCGCCGGGCACGTCCCGCGCGGGCACCTCCTTGAGCCACGCCACGTACTCGACGAACTCGCGGACGGTGAACCGCTTGTAGTAGCCGAAGTCCTGCGGCAGGTAGCCCAGGGAACGCCGCAGCGCCCGCAGGTCCACCTGCCCGGACACCGGTCGGCCGAACACCTCCAGCGTCCCCGACGCGGGCCGCAGCACCGTCGCCAGCGCCCTGATCAGCGTGGTCTTGCCCGCGCCGTTCGGCCCGAGCAGCCCGTGGACGCCGCGACCCAACCGCAGGTCGAGCCCGTCCACGGCGACCCGGCGGCCCGCGCGCACGCGCAAGCCCTCCGCCCGGACCTGCCAGGCGTACCCCGTTGGCGCGACCTCCGCCGCACCCACCGCACGCACCATCTTCCCCTCCATCACAACCGCGCGTAGGACGCGGACCTGAAGACCACGGCGGCGGCGCCCCCGACCAGCACCGCCGCCCAGACCGGCGCCGCGCCGGGCGCGAGCGCCCCGGGCACGTCGCCGAGCGACACCGCCGGGCCGACCACCAGCACCGCCCACGCGGCGGTGGTGGCGACCGCGGCCCGGCGCACCCCGAGGACGCTGCCGAGCGCGAGCGTCACCGAGGTGACGGCCAGGCTCGGCAGCAGCCAGTACGCGGGCGACGCGCCGGTCAGCCACCCGCCGACGAGCAGCGGGGGCAGCACCGCGAGGAGCACGGCCAGCGTCCGCCGCAGCACCAGCTCCAACCCGGCCCGCGCGGTCGACGCCACCAGCTCGTGGGCGGGGTCGACCGCCCGCGTCCACGCGCCCGCGACGCCCAGCACCGGCAGGACCGGCGCGATGAGCAGCAGCGCGGACGGCACCTCGCCGGGGGGCGCGATGAAGTCGACGAACAGGACGGCGAACACCACGAACGCGGTCATCGCGAGCCACGGCAGCAGCGACGGGGCCGCCCACGGCGCCCGGTTCCGGCGCACGGGCGCGGGCGTCCCGGCGGGTTCCAGCCCCGCCCACACCGCCGCGGTCAGCGCCGTGACCGGCGGCGGGGCCACGTCGGCCAGCCGCAGCCGGCACAGCTCGCACCCCTCCAGGTGCGCCTCGACCGCCCACACCTGGTCGACGGGCAGGTCCTCGCCCGCCGCGTAGCGGGTGATCAGCTCGACGGACGCGTGCTCGTTCACGACAGCGCCTCCCGCATGGCGATCCGCGCCCGCCTGGCGCGGGTCTTGACGGTGCCCTCGGGGACCCCGAGCAGCACGGCGGTCTCGCGGACGGTCAGCCCGTCGAGCACCATCGCCTGGAGCACCTGCCGCAGCTCGGGCGCGAGGTCGCGCAGCGCGCCGCCGACGTGGTCGCTCAACGCGCCGGCCAGCGCCTCCTCCTCGGCGGCGGGCGCGGGTTCCGGCTCGGGCAGCGCCCGGGTGTGGTGCGCGCGGCGGCGGAAGGCGTCGACCAGCCTGCGGGCGGCGATCGTCCACAGCCAGCCGACCGCGGTGCCGTCGACCGCGGCGCCCGCGAACGACCCGGCCGCCCGCCACACCGCGAGGTAGGTCTCCTGCATCACCTCGGCGACGACCTGCTCGTCGGCGCACCGGCGGCGCAGGCGCACGGCGAGCCACGGCGACGTGCGGCGGTAGAGCTCCTCGAAGGCCGCGCGGTCGCCGCGGGCGACCGCGCGGACCAACTGCTCCTCGTTCACACCCGGCAAGACGCCCGCTCGCCCGGAACGGTTCTCAGGAGAGGGTGACGCGCGTCACATCAGTACCAGTTGTTCTCGTCGGCCGTGGAACTCGACTCGGCCTCGCCGGTGGCCCGGTGGGTCAGCGCGGCCACCGCCTCCTCCAGCTCGCGCCGGACGTCGCCCTCCCGGTCGGTCTTCACCGCGATCGCGACCTGGCAGCGCCCGGGGCCGTCGTCGATCACGACCACCTCGCCCCGGTAGCCGTCCTCCTCCCAGGAGATCCGGCGGCCCCCGCTGTCCACGCCCGGCGTCGTGTCCGCCAGGCCGGGCAGGTGCTGGGGCAGGCTCTCCGGGCGCGCCATGAACTGGAACAGCTCGTCGGCGGCCATGTCCACCGTCGCCCGGTACTCGTAGCTGGTCATGGCCGCCGGGTACCCCCGATCCGCCGGAACGCACGGCCGCGCCGCCGGGACCTCGCGGGCAACGCCTCGTCCCCGGCACGTCGAGGTCACCCCGCCGGGTGAACCAGGCCGGGTGAGCTAGTCGGTGCGCCACCCCAGCCGGCCGTCCGAGCCGACCAGCGGCTCGCAGTGGCCGAGGCGGCAGCGGTGCTCCAGGGCCGTGGCGATCCGGTCCAGCATCTCGCCCAGCCCGGTCCACTCGGGCTTGACCATGCCGCCCGCCTCGCGGTCCCACTCGACCACGCACCCCGACAGCACGCCCGGCCGCAGGTCGAGCGCGAGCGCGTCACCGCACCCGTCGAACGCGATCGGCAGCCACCGCGGGTGGAAGCCGACGGTCGGGGCGCCGGCCTCGCTGGCCGGGTCGGCGGGCCAGAAGCGCTCCTTCAGCCGCCACGAGCGCAGCGCGTCGGACGGGCCCAGCGGCGTGTAGAAGGGCGGCAGCACCTCGGCGAACGCCAGGTCGGCCGTGCCGCCGCAGACCGACCACCACGCGCGCAGGTCGTCGGGCGGGGTCAGCCCGGTCGCGGCCTCCAGCGCCTCGACGGCGGACTCGTCCTCCGGTGGCACGAAGGCTCGCGCGGTCGAGGGGGCGTGCTCGTCGAGCCACGCCACTATCCGCTCCCAATGGCGCAGGACACCCACGTGCCCATGATCACCTGGTACGGGCGTGCCAGGTACCGCCCATCGGGGCACTATCTGCCGGAACGCCGCACGCGGCCCCAACGGATGGGGCAGGATCCGGCGCGAGGAGAGCGCAACGAGGGGGCAGGGGTTGGAACGGGGTTTCGACGTCGACACCGCCGCGCTGTCGGCGTACGGCGGCACGGCGGCCGGGTTGTCGGACGAGGTGGCCGCGGTCGGCACGTCGACCTTGGCGGGCACGACCTCGCTGCCGGCGGGCAGCTTCGGCAGGATCGGCGACCAGGTCGGGCTCGGCGCGGCGTTCCAGCGCGCGGCCCAGGCCCAGGTGGACGGGGTGGCGGCCGCCGCGGCGGCGCTGTCCGGCCTCGCCGGGGCGGCCCGGGGCGCGAGCCTCGCCTACGCCGAGCAGGAGTCGCGGAACGCCACCGACCTCAACCGCGCGTACCGGGCCTGACGTGGACGTCGGCGGATTCCTGGCGGCGCTGGTCAAGCCGATGAAGGACCACCTGGCCGAGCTGGAGGGCGACACCGGCGGCGCCACGCGCGCCGCGGACGCGTTCGGGCGGGCCTCGACGACCCTGACCGAGCTCGACGGCAGGCACACCGGCGCCGCGAACTCGGCCCTGGCGACCTGGTACGGCGACCGGGCGAACGCGTTCCAGCAGCGGGTGAGCGCGTTCTCCGGCGGTGTGGGCGCGTTGGCGCGCAACGCCACGACCGCCCAGCAGGCGGCCACCGACGCGGTGGCCGCGGTGGACTCCGGCAAGGCCGCGATCCAGGGCCTCGTCGACGAGTTCACCGGCTGGGCGTGGCCCCGGCTGGCGGCGGCCGTGGCCGCGTCGCTGTTCGGCGGCGCGGGCGCGGTGCTCGCGGTCGCGGCGGAGGTGACCGCCAAGGCCCGCGAGTACGAGGGCAGGACCGGGCGGGAGCTGGACCGGGTCCGCTCCGAGCTGACCGACGCGGTCACCCGGCTCCAGGGCCTCGCCCGGCCCTCGTTCGACGGGCTGGGCGACCCGCTGGGCGCGGAACCGGGCGGCGGCACGACGTCGACCTCGTCCGCGAACGGCAACTCCAACGGCTCGGGCGGCGCCTCCGGAGGCGGCTCAGGCGGCGGAGGCGGCAGCAGCGGCGGGGGCGGCAGCAGCGGGGGAAGCGGCGGAGGCGGCGGCGGCGATCCGGTCGGCCCGCGCCTCCCGGTGGCCGTCCCACCGCAGCCGGGCACCGGCGTGGGCGTGAACCTGCCGGACGGCAGCAGCGCCGAGGCGCCCAACGAGACCGCCGCGCGGGCCGTGCGCAACGCGCTGTCCGCGCTCGGCACCCCGTACGTGTGGGGCGGCGCGAACCCTCCCCGAGGCACGGATTGCAGCGGCCTGACCCAGTGGGCGTACGGGGGCGCGGGGTTCGACATCCCGAGGCCCGCGTCGTCGCAGGCCATGGGCGCCTCCGTGCCGCCGGGCCAGCTGCTGCCCGGCGACCTGGTGGTGTGGGACGGGCACGTGGCGATGGTGATCGGCAACGGGCAGATGGTGGAGGCGGGCGACCCGGTCCAGGTGAACCCGATCCGCACCGACAACACCGGCATGGCCTTCATGGGCTTCTACCGACCGACGGGCTGAGGACGTGGACGAGGTGGAACGGGCGGCCCGGCGGGTCGCGGACACCGGGCGGCGGGTCGGCGAGCACCTGGCGCGCACCGGGCCGGTGCGCGGGCGGGCGTCGTCACCGGACGGCGCGGTCACGGTCGTGGCGGCGCCCGGCGGCGCGCCCCAGGACGTCAGGGTGTCGCCGGCGGCGCTCGCCATGGGCCCGCGGGCGCTGGCGGACGAGATCGTGCGCGTGGCCGCGGCGGCGTCCCGCGACGCGGCCGCCCGGGCGCACCGCTCGCTGGAGCGCGTCGTCGACCCGGCGACGCTGCGGGCGCTGACCGAGATCGGGTTCGAGCGCGGACCGGACGACGACGACTTCGGCAGCACGTACCCGCTGGGCCCGCGGTGAGCCGCGAGGAGCGGCTCACCGCCGCCGAGGAGCTGACCGACGTGCTGGCCCGCGTGGTCGGCGCGGCCGAGCACCCCACCGGCCTGGCCCGCGCCACCGCGACCGCCACCGGTGAGCTGACGTCGCTCGACCTGCACCCCGACGCGCTGGCGCGGGGACCGGACGCGATCGGCCGGCTGGCCGTGGAGACCGCCCGGCTCGCGGCCGGGGTGGCGGTGCAGCGCGGCTACAACGAGCTGGCCAAGGCGCTGGGCGACGGCATGGCCATGGCGGTCGAGGCGTTCGCCGGCCCACCACCGCTGCGCGTCCCGCACGAGGCCCCGCCACCTGCTCCCACCACCCCGCCACCGCCGCCCGGCACCCCGCCGTGGGCGTCCCGGCAGCCCGCGCGACGCCCCGCGCAGCGCCCCGCGCCGACCGATTTCGACGATGACGACGACTACTTCGCCGACCCGTTCCGTGGTCAACGGCGGTAGCCCGTGATCGACCCCGTACTCTTGCCCCCGCATCGCAAAGGGGCATGGCGTGACCGGGAGGTCGGATGGCACAGGACATCGTCCCGATCGAGCTGGGGCTCACCCAGGGGGATGTCGTCACCCTGTGGGCACCGCGCTGGCGGGAAGAGGGCGAGGAGTGGGAGGCATTCCTCGGTCACGAGGAGGACCTGTACGCCTTCCCCGACGCCGCGCACCTCGCGGCGTTCGTGCGCAAGGCCGAGGAGCACGACCTGACCGACCACCCGGCGTGGCACGTGGTGCCCGCGCTGGCGGTCGGTGAGCTGTCGCCCGACGACAACCACCAGTTCGACCTGGTCGGCGTGCCGGAGCTGGTCGCCGAGGAGCCCGACACCTGGGTGATCGGCGAGCTGGCCGACGTGGTCTCGATCGTGCGGTCGCTGGCGGACGTGTGCGACCTGGAGAAGGTGCACGAGGTCCTGGACTCGGCGGAGGGCTTCGCCCTGCTGCCGCAGGGCACGCTGCCGTTCACCGGGCGCGAGGGCCAGGCGCTGTGGACCGAGCTGGCGCGGGTCGTGGCGGAGAAGTGGGACGAGGTGCTGGACGCGATCGACGAGGTCGTGACCGCGCCCGAGGTCGACGAGGCCGCGCTGGCGGCGGCGCAGGAGGAGCTGGCCGCGTTCGAGGAGGCCAACGCCGCCGCGGTGAGCGCCGCCGACGACGACGAGGAGGCCGACGGCGAGGAGCCGATCGGGTTCTGGGGCGAGATCGGCATCGACCCGATCAAGATCATCACCGGTGCGGGCGAGTACTACACGCTCCGCTGCTACCTGGACGACCAGCCGGTGTTCCTCGGCCGCAAGGGCAAGATCGACGTGTTCGGCTCGCCGCGCGCGCTGGCCCGGTTCATCGTCGAGGCCGACGAGAACGACCTCGTCGAGGTGTCGACGTGGGGCGAGCTGGTCACCAAGGCCACCGGCGGCGACCTGGAGGTCGAGGTCGACCCGGACAACGTCTACGTGTTCGCGGGCCTGGACGAGGACATCTCCGAGGGGCCGGACGCCGTGGACCCGACGCAGCTCGACCTCGCGGTGGAGCTGCTGGAGGACGCGGGCGAGTGGTCCGGTGACGACGAGGTGAAGGTGCGGCTCAACGGCTCCGAGCGGCTCGGGTGGCTGGTGAACTACGTGCTCAAGCCGGACCCGACGCGGCTGGCGCCGAGCGCGCCGTTCGACGACGAGGTCGTCGCCTGGCGCACCCTCGTGGCGCAGTTCGAGGACCGGCTCAGGATCCACTGACCCGGGAAGGGGGCGGTCCGGTCGGGCCGCCCCCTTCTTTCACTTCTCCAGGGCCGCGTACGCGGGCTCGACCACGTCCTGGATCAGGGCGCGGCGCTCGTCGTGCGTCAGGAACGCGGCCTTCGCGGCGTTGGCGGTGAACGTGCGCAGGTCGCCCCAGTCGAAGCCGAAGTGCTCGACGGCGGTGGCGAACTCGCTGGTCATCGAGACGCCGCTCATCAGCCGGTTGTCGGTGTTGAGGGTGACCCGGAAGCCCAGCTCGTGCATCCGCTTGACCGGGTGCTCGGCCAGCGAGGCGACCGCGCCGGTCTGCACGTTCGACGTGGGGCACATCTCCAGCGCGATCCGGCGGTCCCGCACGTACGCGGCCAGCGGGCCCACCCGGTCGCCGTCGATGTCCTCGGCCAGCCGCACGCCGTGACCGAGGCGTTCCGCGCCCGCCAGCTGCACGGCCTCCCACGCCGACTCGACGCCCGCCGCCTCGGCCGCGTGGATGGTGAAGTGGGCGTTCTGCTGCCGCAGGTACTCGAACGCGGACAGCTCGCGGCTCGGCGGGAAGCCGGCCTCGGGACCGGCGATGTCGAAGCCGACCACGCCCGCGTCCCGGTAGCGCACGACCAGGTCGGCGATGCGCTGCCAGCCGTCGTTCTGGCGCATGGCGCACAGCAGCGCGCCGACCCGGATCCGGTCGCCCGAGGCGGCCACGCCCTGCCGGAACCCCTCCTGCACCGCCTCCACGGCCTGCTCCAGGGCGAGGCCGCGCTCGGTGAACAGCTCGGGGGCGTAGCGGATCTCGGCGTACACGACGCCGTCGGCCGCCAGGTCCTGGACGGCCTCGGAGGCCACCCGCACCAGCGCCGCCTCGTCCTGCATGACGCCGCAGGTGTGGGCGAAGCCCTCCAGGTAGCGGACCAGCGAGCCGGAGTCGGCGTTGTCGCGGAACCAGTTGCCCAGGGTGACGGGGTCGGTCGTGGGCAGCCCCTGGTGGCCGCAGGCTTCGGCGAGCTCGATCACCGTCTGGGGTCGGAGGCCACCGTCGAGGTGGTCGTGCAGCAGCACCTTGGGCGCGCCGCGCAGGGCCTCCTGGGAAAGCGGGGTCGGCATGGCCGCCACCGTATACCGCCGACACGCCGGGCCGGTCGACGCAGGAACGATCATGTTCCGCTAGACTGCGCGGAACGTTCGTCGAGTGTGCGCAGAACCACTCGTTCGGGCCTTCCGCTCGCCGTTGTGCAGTCGTGATTCAGAACTTTGCGCTACCACGACTCCGACTCAGGTCACTCACACGGTGGATGATCACCATCGGCCACCCCGGGCCCGTTCACGGTTACCCTGGAACAGGGTCACCCAAAGTAACTCGAACGGAGTACACCCGAGGCGGTGCCCCGCAGGGGCTGGTACAAACCGCCGGCCCAACCTGGTTAGGCTCCCGGAGGTCTCCCCTCCCCTGGACGAAGGCACCGAGCCGTGAACGAGAACAACAACTCCACGATGTCCTTCGATCGGATGCGCAACATGCTCACGCGCGCCGCGGAGATCCGTGAGAGCGAACAGCAGCAGATCTTCGACGCACTGGACGAGATCCACGCACGGATGTCCCCGCTCGAATCGCTGGGTTCCGTTCGCAAGCGCCTGTCCGAGCTGCCCGACCGGACCGAGGTCAGCGTGCTGGCCGAGCGGCTGGACGAGGCGCTGGCCAGGCTGGAGGCCCAGGACAACGCGGTGCAGGGCATCGGCAGGGCGGTCGACGGCCTGGTCGACAAGCTCGCCAAGCCGTTCGCCCAGCTCGACGGCCGGCTCGACGGCGTGACCGGCCGCTTCGAGGGCGTGGCGGGCCGCATGGACGGCCTGGAGGACAAGCTCTCCCACATCCACAAGCGCATCGACGACCTGGAAGTTCACCTCGACAAGCAGGACAACAAGGTCGACCAGGTCCCCGGCGCGGTCACCGCGCCCCTGCGCGAGCGCATGGAGGTCCTGGAGGCGGCCCTCCGCAGCCGCCTCGACGAGGTGGACGAGGGCGTGCACGAGCACCTCGACGGCACCCGCGAAGCGCTCCAGCGCTCCGTCACCGACTCGACCAACGCCCTCCACGGCCGCCTCGACGAGTCCAGGGACAACCTCAACACCACCCGCGACGGCCTGCACGCCCAGCTCACCGAAACGCGCGACAGCCTCCACGGCGCCCTCGCCGACACCCGCAGCACCATCACCGGCAAGGTCGACGAGACCCGCGAGTCGCTGCACACCGCCCTCGACGAGACCCGCGACCAGGTCGACGCCACCGACCGCCTCGAAGCCCTGGCCCAGCGCCTGGAGCAGGTCACCTCGCGCCTCGACACCATGACCACGCGCCTGGACTCCGTGGAGGACGACTTCGCCTCCCGCCTGGCCGAACTCTCCGGCGTGGTCGAGCAGGGCATCAACAAGGTCGACAACACCCTGTCCTCCCGCCCGGACGCCGACACCCTGGCCTCCCTGGTCCGCAAGAGCAACCAGGAATCCGAACTCCGCATCGGCGGCCAACTGGACGAGGCCATGGCAACCTTCGCCGAACTCATCCTCGGCGGCGGCAGCCCCACCCCGCCCCCGCCGCCCACGGCCCTCCCGCGCCCCCAGCGCCGCACCCGCAAGAACGGCCCGAAGACGGACAACCGCAACGTGGACGACGACGACCTGGCCGCCGAAGGCGCCTGAGCACCAACCAAAGAGGCCCGACCGCACATCGCGGTCGGGTCTTCCTGCTGAACAGCACCTGAACGTAGAACTCACCGGTCCTGAGCGTTCGACACGGTGGACCCGAACGTACGACACGCCCGACCGGAACGTACGACTCGCGGTGTCCGACCGGAGGACTCGCGATGTCTGAGTGGACGACACGCGGTGTCTGAGTGGAGGACACGCCGACGGGAAGGGACCGGCTACGCGAGGCGGGCGGCTTGTCAAAGCTGGAGCCGCTCGTGGTTTCCCGTATGGCCTGGGCGCAGCCCTACCGCGCTTGTCAAGGGGTGTCGCACGCCCTTCGCGACACCCCTTGACAAGGGTGGTCGCCTCCGGCAGGCCATGCGGGAGACCACGAGCCCCACGCACTTCCCCCGGAGGCCTGCCCAGCGGCGAGCGACCGCCCGTGAACCCCGCGAACACCCGAAAAGGATCAGGGTCGCACGGTGTCGATCACCAGAGGGCCGCGACCGGCCGAAGCCGCAGACGCAGCCTCAGCACCCCCCACCGAGTAGCCGCCCTCAAGAGCCGCCAAGGCCCCAGCCACCGCCTCCGGCGTCTCCGTGTACAACTCCAGCAACGGCTGACCCGCGACAACCGGCTCCCCGGGCTTCACCAGGCAGATCACCCCGGCCCCGCCCTGCACCGGGTCCTCCTTGCGAGCCCGCCCGGCACCCAACCGCCAAGCCGCGACCCCCACCGCGTAAGCGTCCAGCGAGACCAGGTACCCGGACTCCGGAGCACTCACCACGTGCTTGTGCGCGCCGCGCCGAAGAGGGGCCTCGGGGTCACCGCCCTGCGCCCGGATCATCCGGGCCCAGACCTCGTACGCCCCTCCCGAGGCCAGCACCCGGGCGGGGTCGGCGTCGATCCCCACCGCCGACAGCATCTCCCGCGCCAGGGCCACGGTCAGCTCGACCACGTCGGCGGGACCGCCGCCGCGCAGGACCTCGACCGACTCCTCGACCTCCACCGCGTTGCCGACCGCTCGCCCCAGCGGCACGGACATGTCGGTCAGCAGCGCCGACACCCGCACCCCGTGGTCCACGCCGATCGACACCAGCGCCGACGCCAGCTCCCGCGCCCGCTCCACCGTCTTCATGAAGGCGCCGGACCCGACCTTCACGTCCAGCACCAGCGCCGAAGCGCCCTCGGCGATCTTCTTCGACATGATCGACGAGGCGATCAGCGGGATGGACTCGACCGTCCCCGTCACGTCCCGCAGCGCGTAGAGCTTCCGGTCGGCGGGCGCCAAACCCTCCGTGGCCGCGCACACCACCGCGCCCACCGACCTCAGCTGCTCCACGACCTCGTCCACGGACAGCTGCGCCCGCCACCCCGGGATGGACTCCAGCTTGTCCAGCGTCCCCCCGGTGTGCCCGAGCCCGCGCCCGGACAGCTGCGGCACGGCCGCGCCGCACGCCGCCACCAGCGGCGCCAGCGGCAGGGTGATCTTGTCGCCCACCCCGCCCGTCGAGTGCTTGTCCACGGTCGGCCGCCCGACGTCGAGCGCCAGCCGCTCGCCGGAGCGCACCATGGCCCGGGTCCAGCGCGCCGTCTCCCGGGCGTCCATCCCGTTGAGGAACACGGCCATGGCCAGCGCCGACATCTGCTCGTCCGCGACCAGCCCGCGCGTGTAGGCGTCGATCACCCAGTCGATCTGGGCGTCCGACAGCGCCTCCCCGTCCCTCTTGGCCCGGATGACGTCCACCGCCGAGTAGCTCACGGCAGGTCCTCCACACAGCTCACGGCAGGTCCTCCGGCCCGAACGCGTCGGGCAGCACGGCGCTCATCGGCAGCACTCCCGAAGGCGTGTCCACCAGGCACCCGGCCCCGCCCAACTCGTAGATCACCTGACGGCACCGGCCGCACGGCATCAGCAGCTCACCCGCGCCGCTCCGGCAGGCCAGCGCCACCAGCCGCCCGCCACCGGTCAGGAAGAACTGCCCGGCCAGCGTGCACTCGGCGCACAACCCCACCCCGTACGCGGCGTTCTCGACGTTGCACCCGACCACGACGCGCCCGTCCGAGCACACCGCCGCCGCACCGACCCGCAGCCCGGAGTACGGGCAATAAGCAGCCTGAGCAGCCTCGACGGCCCGCTCCCGAAGCGAGTCCCAATCAACCTCAACAGCACCAACAACAGCGCCCACGTCACCCACGGCGATACACCACGCCATCGGCCGCCGGCATCCGCAACCGCTGCGACGCCGCCGCCAGCACCACCAGCGTCACCAGGTGCGGCGCGTAGGTCGTCAGCTCGGACGGCACCTCGTCGACCGAGTAGTACACCGCGTACAGCGCCGCGGCCGCCACCACGCTCCCGGCCGCCGCGAACCACCGCCGCCGCACCAGCTGCCACACCACGATCACGGCCAGCAGCAGCACCGCGCCGTACACCAGCGCGAGGAACGTCGCCCCGCCGGACCGCAGCTGCAACCCGTCCGCGTACCCGAACAGCGCCGAACCGCCCAGCAGCCCGCCGGGCCGCCAGTTGCCGAAGATCAGCGCCGCCAGGCCGATGTACCCGCGCCCGTTGGTCTGGCCCTCCAGGTACCCGGGCTGACCGGGGTTGAGCACGAGCGCCGCGCCGCCGATGCCGGCCAGCGCGCCCGACCCGATCACCGCGACGTACTTGTAGAGGTACACGTTCACGCCCAGCGACTCGGCCGCCACCGGGTTCTCGCCGCACGACCGGAGCCGCAGCCCGAACCGCGTGCGCCACAGCACGAGGTAGCTGCCGACGACCAGCACCACGGCCAGCATGGTCAGCGGCGACACCCCGGTCACCAGGCCGCGCAGGATGCCCGCGACGTCGGACAGCCCGACCCGCTGCTCCGCTTCCAGCCGGCCCAGCCAGTCCGACAGCCCGGCCGCCGAGTAGGTGTCGAACTTCGGCACCGCGGGCGACTCGCGCGGGTTGTTCGACAGCGGGAAGAAGATCAGGGTCGACAGGTACTTGGTCAACCCCGCCCCGACCAGGTTGATCGCCACACCGGACACGATGTGGTTCACCCCGAAGGTCACGGTCGCGACGGCGTGCAGCAGCCCGCCCAGCGCGCCGAACGCGGCGGCCGACACCAGCGCGGCCCACGGCCCCCACTGGTAGCCGCCCCACGCCGCGCCCCACGTGCCCATGATCATCATGCCTTCGAGGCCGATGTTCACCACGCCCGCGCGCTCGGCCCACAGCCCGCCCAGCGCGGCCAGCAGGATGGGCAGGGCCAGCCGGACGGCGGTCTGGATGGTCCCCGTGGACGTCAGCTGCGGCACGCCCGTCAGGTACGACGTCGTCGACAGCAGCACCACCGCGCCGGCGACGCCGAGCGCGCCGACGGCCCACCCGGGGATCTTCCGGCTCTTCCGCGGCGGCGGCAGGGTCGCGGGCGCCTCCGACGGGTTCATCAACGAAGCACTCACGCCGCACCCACCGTCCCGAGCTCCCGACCGACCCGTCGCTGTTCCGCGGCCAGCTCGACGCGCCGCACCACCTCGTACGCGACCACGACCGACAGCACGATCGCGCCCTGCATGATCGTCACGATCTCCCGCGGCACGCCCACGTTGTCCAGCGCGAGGCCGGACTTGTCCAGGAACGCCCACAGCAGCGCGCCGAGCGCGATGCCGCCGGGGTGGTTGCGCCCCAGCAGCGCGATCGCGATGCCGGAGAAGCCGATGCCCGCCGGGAAGTTCAGGTTGTAGGTGTGGTCGCGCCCGAGGATCTCGGGCATCGACACCAGGCCCGCGATGCCGCCCGACAGCAGCATCGCGATCATGATCATCTTCTTGGCGCTCACACCGCCGGCGGCCGCCGCCGTGCTGGACTCGCCGGACGCGCGCAGCTCGAAGCCGAACCGGGTCCGGTTCATCATCACCCAGTACCCGATGCCCAGCGCCGCGGCCAGGAAGACCAGGCCGAACACCGTCCCGGACGACCCGAGCGGGATGCCGGGCACCCACCCGCTCTCCGGGATCTCCGGGGTGCGGATGTTGTTGCCGCGCAGCTCGCCGAACACGTCGTCGCCGATCAGGTAGGCCGCGAGCCCCAGCGCCAGCCCGTTCATCATGATCGTCGAGATGACCTCGTTGACGCCCCGCGTCACCTTCAGGACCGCCGGGATCGCGGCCCACAGGGCGCCGACCACCGCGGCCGTCAGGATGATCACCAGGGTGTGGATGCCGGGCGGCAGCACGATCGACCCGCCGACCACGGCCGCGACGACCGCCGCGACCCGGTACTGGCCCTCGACGCCGATGTTGAACAGGTTCATCTGGAACCCGATCGCCACCGCCAGCGCCGCGATGTAGTAGGTCCCGGTGCTGTTGACGATGTCCACGGCGGTGGTGCCCTGGCCGACCTGCGACACCATCGCGCCGAACGCCCGCAGCGGGTTCGCGCCCGACACGAGCAGCGCGACGCCGCACAGCAGGGCGGAGAACAGGATCGCCAGCACGGGCGGCAGCAGTTTGCCGCGCAAGATTCCCATCAGTCGCCTTCCACTTCCACGGCCGCCGGCGCGTCGGCGGCGGTGGCCCCACCCGGGCCGACCCCACCGGCGCCCGCGCCGGTCATCGCGCTGCCGAGGTCCTCGGGCGTCACCGTCGCCGGGTCCGCGTCGGCCACCAGCCGACCGCGCAGCATCACCTTGATGGTGTCCGACAGGCCGATCAGCTCGTCCAGGTCCGCCGAGATCAGCAGCACCGCCAGGCCGCGCGCCCGAGCCTTCTTGATCTCGTCCCAGATCAGCGCCTGCGCGCCGACGTCCACGCCGCGCGTCGGGTGCGAGGCGATGAGCAGCGCCGGATCGCCGGACAGCTCGCGCCCCACCACCAGCTTCTGCTGGTTGCCGCCGGACAGCGCGGCCGCGGCCACGTCGATGCCCGGCGTGCGGACGTCGAACTCCGCGACGATCCGCTCGGTGTCCTCCTTCGCGCCCGGCAGGTCCAGCCACGCGCCCCTCGCCGTCGGCTTGCGCGTCTGGTAGCCCAGGATCCGGTTCGCCCACAGCGGCTGGGTCAGCAGCAGCCCCTGGCGGTGGCGGTCCTCCGGCACGTAGCCGATGCCCGCCTCGCGCCGGGCCAGCGTGCCCGCGCGGGTCAGGTCGCGGTCGCCGAGCAGCACCCGGCCGTGGTGGGCCCGGCGCATGCCCATGATCGTCTCGACCAGCTCGGTCTGCCCGTTGCCCTCGACGCCCGCGATGCCGACGACCTCGCCCGCGCGCACCACCAGGTCGATGTGGTCGAGGACGGGCCTGGTGCCCTCCTCGGCCACGAGCCCCAGGTCCTCCACCCGCAGCACCACCCGGTCGGTCACGGTCGACTCGCGGGTCTCCGGGCTGGGCAGCTCGCTGCCGACCATCATCTCGGCCAGCTCGCGCGAGCTGACCGCCTTCGGGTCGGCCGTGCCCACGGTCGTGCCGCGGCGGATCACCGTGACCGAGTCGGCGATCGAGCGCACCTCGTCGAGCTTGTGCGAGATGAACAGGAACGTGAAGCCCTGCTCCCGCATGGCGCGCAGGGTGGCGAACAGCTCGTCCACCTCCTGCGGCACGAGCACCGCGGTCGGCTCGTCCAGGATGATCACCCGCGCGCCTCGGTAGAGGACCTTGAGGATCTCCACCCGCTGCCGGTCCGCCACGCCGAGCCGCTCGACCAGGACGTCCGGGTCGACGGTCAGGCCGGTCGACTTCGCCAGCTCCTGGATGCGCCTGCGCGCCTTGCCGCCGATGCCGTGCAGCGACTCCGCGCCCAGCACGACGTTCTCCTGCACGGTGAGGTTGTCGGCCAGCATGAAGTGCTGGTGGACCATGCCGATGCCCGCCTTGATGGCGTCGGCGGGGGTGCGGAACCGGACCTGCCTGCCACCCACCTCGATGGCGCCCTCGTCGGGCTGCTGCATCCCGTACAGGATCTTCATCAGGGTGGACTTGCCCGCGCCGTTCTCTCCGCACAGCGCGTGCACCTCGCCGACCTGGACGCTCAGGTGGACGTCGCTGTTGGCGACGACCCCCGGGAAGCGCTTGGTGATGCCCGACAGGACGACGGCGGGGGTGGTAGTGCTCATGGAAGCTCCGTCTTGTCTCCGGCTTCGCCGGGGCTGACCACGCACTGGGCCCCGCGAGTGTGCTCGCAGGGCCCAGTGCGCCGGAGGCCGGGTGCGGGTGGTTACAGGCTGTCCTTGACGTCGATCTCGCCCTTGATGATCTGGGCCTTGTAACCCTCCAGGACCGCCTGGAGGTCGGCGTCGATCTTGCCGCCGGTGGTGGAGTAGCCCACGCCGTCGACGGACAGGTCGAAGACCTCCGGCAGGCTCGCCAGGTCGTCCTTGGCGACGGCGCCGACGAAGTCGTACACCGCGACGTCGACCCGCTTGAGCATGGACGAGATGATCACGTCCTTGGACTCGGCGACCGTCGTCTGGTTGTACTGGTCGGAGTCCACGCCGATGGCCAGGGCGTTGCCCGCCTTGGCCGCGGAGAACACGCCCTTGCCGGACGCGCCCGCCGCGTGGTAGAGCACGTCGGCGCCCGACTCGATCTGGCCGGTCGCGGCCTCCTGGCCCTTGGCCGGGTCCTGGAAGCCGGTGAAGTCGCCGGCCGGGGTCAGGTACTTGCGCTCGATCTTGATGTCCGGCGCGGCGGTCTTGGCGCCCTGCTCGAAGCCCGCGTCGAACTTCTTGATCAGCGGGATCTCGACGCCGCCGACGAAGCCGACGTGGCACGACTTGGACTGGTAGGCGGCGATGACGCCGGCCAGGAAGGAGCCCTGCTCCTCGGCGAACAGCAGCGGGGTGACGTTGGCCGCGCCCTCGACCGCGCCGTCCACGATCGCGAACTCGACGTCCGGGAACTCCGGCGCGACGACGCCCAGCGACTCGGCGTAGGCGAAGCCGACACCGATGATCGGGTTGTAGCCCTCGCTCGCCAGCTGGCGCAGGCGCGTCTGCTTGGCGTCCTCGGGCTCGTTCGGGGCGGCGGTCAGCTCCTTGAGGTTCTCCGGCTTGATGCCGAAGTCGGCCTGGGCCTTGTCGAGGCCGGCGGCGGCGGAGTCGTTGAACGACGCGTCACCCCGACCGCCGATGTCGTAGGCGAGGCCGACCTTGAGGGCGCTGCCGTCGACCTTCTCACCGGAGGCGGCGGCGCTGGAGGTCGCCGCGGCGGCGGGCGGTTTGGCCGCCAGCTTGCACCCCTCGGCGTTGTCGGTCCCGGAACCGGTGTTGTTGCCACCGGTGTCCTTGGCGCACGCGGCCATCGACAGAACGCTGGTCAGCGCGATCGCGGCCACCGCGAGGCCACGCATTCGACGACGCACAGCTCGTCTCCCTCCCTGCTCATCGAGCAGACTTCCCCGACGGCGTAGTCGGGTTCCGAGTGGCGAACCGTACCCCTTGGTAATGACACCCGCGCACGTACCGGTCCGCACGTGACCTAATCGTTGGTGCCCCCGCCCCGGACCGCCACTCGGGGTGATCCCGCGACTTCCAAGTGTCGTAACCGGTAACGCTGAGTGAACAAGCGAACCGGTGAGAGCACCCGTCCGTATCCCTTGAAGGAGGTCGGGACCAACGGCGGAGTCCCGACCTCCTTCTTTTCCGCCTCCTGCTCAGCGTGACTGCGGGCCTCCGCAGGTTTAGCCCGTTGGTGGCACGTTGGGCCCGCGTTGGCGGCTCCGGGTGAACTCCAGGCTGCACCGGTATCCACCCCAGGAGGTTGACCTTGGACCCCCAGCAGTGGCTCGACAACTTCGAGGCCAAGCTGGCCGACCTCCAGCGCAAGTCGGCGGACCTCCAGGACAACCTGGCGAACTCCCAGGCCACGGCCTCCAGCCCGGACGGCGCGGTGACCGTCACGGTCGGCCCCAACGGCGGCCTGCTGAACATCCAGCTCGGCCACCGCGCCACGGAGCTGGGCCCGTCCCGCCTCACCGCGCTGATCATGCAGACCTCCCGCGCCGCGCAGAAGCAGGCCTCGCAGAAGGTGCTGGCCGCGTTCGAGCCGCTCGGCGAGGGCACGGAGGCGCTGGAGATGGTGAGCGACGCCATCCCCGACGACGAGGCCCCCGTCGACGAGGAGCGCGCGTACGAGGAGACCGAACCCGAGCCGGAGCCGGAGCCGGTGCGCGCCACCCCGGCGTTCCACGCCCAGCAGTCGCGGCCGCCGTCGCGGCCGCGCGGTCCGCGTCCCGCGGACGACGAGGACGACGACAACCAGCCCTGGTGACCAGGAAGGCCGAGGACCATGACCGCCCCCGAGACCCCCATCGACTCGCCTCCCGGGATGGAGATCACCGAGGAGAACAAGTTCAAGGGCTCGCTGTTCATCTCGGCGTGGGACGAGATGATCACCACCATCGGCAAGGACGCCGAGACCGAGACCGAGAAGGCGCTCGACATCACCTTCGCCGCGATCGGCACGGCGTCGTCGATGGCCATGCTGGCGGTGGACCCGTTCGGCACGATCCTCGGCGCGGGCATCGGCTGGCTGATCGAGCACGTGACCTTCCTCAAAGAGCCGCTCGACATGTTGATGGGTGACCCCGACGACATCAACGCGAACGTCGAGGCCACCAAGGCGCGGGCCGCCGAGCTGCGCGTGCTCGCCGAGGACCACCGCAGCGGCCTGGCCACGTTCGACGGCTGGAGCGGCGCCTCGTCGGAGGCGTTCAAGACCAACATGGACTCCATGGGCCAGGAGCTGGACTCGCTGGCCAACGCGGTCGAGCAGAAGGCGAAGATCGTCGCCATCTGCGGCGTGCTGGTGCAGGTGCTGCGCGACATCGTCCGCGACCTCATCGCCCAGCTGCTCGGGTCGCTGCTGGCGGGCGCGATCGCGGCGGCCGCGGCGGCGTTCTTCACCTTCGGCGCCTCGATCGTGGCGTTCATCGGCTTCGCGGTCGGCAAGGCGGTGGCCCTGGGCGTGAACATCGCGTCCCGCATCGCCCGCCTCACCGCCGCGCTGGCCAGGCAGATGGGCCGGATCAAGAACCTCGACGACATCACCGAGAAGATCGGCAAGGGCTGGAACCGGTTCGAGAACGTCGCCGACGTCGCCGAGGTCAGCTACGAGTCCTGGAAGGCGCAGAAGGGCGTCGACCGCAAGATCGAGGACGCGCTGGCCGAGGACGCGCAGAACGACAAGGTCACCGAGGCCAACACCAGGGCGAACGAGGCGAACGAGAAGTACAACCAGGCCAAGGAGGCCGAGAACAAGGCCGCCGAGGAGGCCTCGAAGGCCAACGAGGAGCTGAACACCGCCTCGCAGAAGGCCGGTGACGCCAACAACCGGGCCAGTGCCGCCGTCGAGGAGGCCAACGCCGCCGCCGCGCGCGGCGACCAGGCCGCCTACGACGCCGCGATGGCCAAGTACGAGACGGCCAAGTCCGAGGCGGACTCGGCCCGCTCCGACGCCGCCAAGGCCGCGGAGGCCGCCGCGAAGGAGAGCCGCGAGCTCGCCGACGCGGCCAAGTCCAGCCAGGACGCGCTGAACGCGGCCAAGCCCGCCGACGAGGACGCCAAGGCCGCGTACGAGGAGTACAAGCGCAACAACCCCGGCCAGGACGACCCGGGGCGCACCGCCGCCGAGAACGACATGTCGAGCAAGAACGACGCGGCCAAGGAGGCGAACGCCCGCTACGAGCAGGCGAACGTCGAAGCGGCGGCGGCCAACGCGGCGGCGGCCGAGGCCAACGCCAAGGCGTTCGCGTCCGGCAGCGACGCCGACATCAAGGCCGCCGAGGAGGCGTCGCGCAGGGCCGAGGAGGCCGGGCGCAAGGCCGAGCAGGCGGTGAACGACTCCAAGGCCGCCGGCGAGGCGGCGAAGTCGAGCTACGAGGACTACGAGTCGAAGTACTCGCAGCCCTCGTCGTCGTCCGGCTCGCAGAGCCCCTCGGTCAACGTCTAAGTCCAGAGTTTCGGAGTACACGCATGGCACGCGGTGGCGCAGATGTGAACCCCGGGGGCAACCCCTCCACGTCGACGCCACCGCCGTCGCCGCCGCCGCCCTCGGTCGGCGGGCCGACCGGCAACTCCGGGTTCGGCATCAGCGAGTCGTCCATGCAGGGCCTCCAGAACAAGGC
The DNA here is from genome assembly GCF_039527585.1 of Saccharothrix xinjiangensis. Taxonomy (NCBI): domain Bacteria; kingdom Bacillati; phylum Actinomycetota; class Actinomycetes; order Pseudonocardiales; family Pseudonocardiaceae; genus Saccharothrix; species Saccharothrix xinjiangensis. The sequence goes on from NZ_BAAAKE010000004.1 coordinate 83,952, forward strand.
GGGCGACCTCCAGTCGCGACTGGCGGCGATCTCCAGCGGGTTGCAGGGGCTGAAGCTCGGCCCGAACGCGCTCGGCCCGATCGGCATCGTCGCGGTGCCCGCGCTGAACAGCTCCAACGACGCGTCGGTGCAGCAGGCGAGCAACGCCGCCAACGCCATGGGGAACGTGCAGCAGGGCATCAAGGCCACCGCCCAGACGCACGTCAACAACGACCAGTTCAGCCGGGACCAGTTCAAGAAGATCGACCCGAACTGGGACGCCCAGAAGGTGCCCGGCGCACCCGGCACCGGTCCGGGAGCCGCGCCGTCGGGCGGCCCGAAGGTCACGCAGGGCCCGAACCTGCCCGGCGCGACCGGCCCGACGCCGACCGGCGGATCGCGCGGACCGGGCGGGCCGCAGGTCACGCAGGGGCCCAACCTGCCCGGGTCGACCGGACCGAACACCACCGGCGGGTCACGCGGCCCCGGCGGGCCGAGGGTCACGCAGGGCCCGAACCTGTCCGGCGCGGCCGGGCCCACGCCGACCGGCGGATCACGCGGACCGGGCGGGCCGCAGGTCACGCAGGGGCCCAACCTGCCCGGCGCAACCGGACCGAACTCCACCGGCGGATCACGCGGACCGGGCGGACCTCAGGTCACGCAAGGGCCCAACCTGCCCGGCGCGACCGGACCGAACACCACCGGCGGCGCCAAGGCCCCCGGCGGGCCGGGCGTCGGCCCGATCACCAACCTCCCCGGTGCGACCGGCCCGAACACGACCGGCGGCGCCAAGGCCCCCGGCGGGCCGGGCGTGGGGCCGATCACCACCGTGCCGGGCGCGTCCGGGCCCGGCACGACCGGCGGGTCGCGCGGACCGGGCGGATCCGCGGTCGGGCCGATCACCGGCCTGCCCGGTGGAGGCGTCAACGCCCCCTCCGGCGGGGGCAAGGCGCCCGGCGGACCCTCGGTCAACCCCGTCACCGGCCTGCCCGGCGGAGGCGTCAACGCCCCCTCCGGCGGGGCCAAGGCGCCCGGCGGACCCTCGGTCGGCGGGGTCCCGAACTTCGCGGGCGCGTCGCCGGACGGCCCCACGGCCAAGGGCGGTCCCACGCCGGGCACGGCCCCGGTGTCGGCGGTGAGCACCCCGCCGGGCGCGAGCACGGCGTCGTCCAAGACGTCCCCCGTCCCGACCGGCCTGCCCGGCGCCACCACCCCGCCGCCGATGGCGGGCGGCCCCATGGGCGCGGGCGCGCCCGGTGGCGCCGGGCCCACGGACAGGTCGAGCAGGTTCACCGGCGGTCCGGGCAAGGGCACGTTCGACGCGCCCAAGTCCCCGACCGGCGACGGCACGATCACCAAGGCCCCGACCACGTCGCCCTCGACGCCGCCACCGGCCCCGAAGCCGACCATCAGCGCACCCGTCAGCACGCCTCCCACCAGCGCGCCTTCACCCGGTGTTCCCTCGACCGGCGCGCCCTCGACCGGCGTTCCCTCCGCCGGCACGCCCTCGACCACCACACCCCCGACCAGCACCCCGCCGGCCGGCACCCCGCCGTCGACCACGACGGCTCCGCCGTCGACCGCCAAGCCGATCCCCGGCGCGTCCCCGATCGCGCCACCGGCGGCAGCGGGCGTGCCCCCGGTCGCCGCCCCTCCGCCCGCTGCGGGCCCGATGGGGGCGAACACCGGCACGGACCGTTCGAGCAGGTTCACGACGGGCCCCGGCAAGGGCGTCTTCGACGCGCCCAAGCCCCCCGTGGCCGACGCCACCATCACCAAGGCCCCGCCGACGTCGCCCTCCACCCCGCCACCGGCTCCCAAGCCGACCACGAGCGCGCCGACGACCAGCACGCCTCCCACCGCCGACACCAGGCCGGCCACGCCACCTGCCGACACGACCCCCGCACCCCCGAAGACCACGCCGCCGGCGACGCCGACCGCCGCCACCCCTCCGGCGCCGGTCGCCCCTCCCACGCCCGCCCCGGCGACCACCCCGCCGCCCACCCGACCGGCACCGCCCACCATCACCACCCCACCGGTCACCGCGCCACCGGTCACCGCGCCACCGAGCACCACCCCACCGGCCGGCACCCCGCCCACCACACGCCCAGCACCGCCTGCCAACTTCACACCGCCGGTCACCACGGCACCACCGGTGATCAGCGCACCACCTGTCACCACGGCACCGCCGGCCACCCCACCGGTCGTCCCACCCACCACCACGGCACCGCCGGCCACCACCCCGCCGGCCAGCACTCCGCCGAGCACCACCCCGCCGGCCACCACCCCGAAGGTCACCACGTCGCCGGCACCCCCGGCCACGCCCGACACCGCCACGCCCCCGCCGGCCGCACCGCCCGCCGCACCGCCCGCCCCACCGGCGGCCAACACCACCCCACCGCCGGCACCCCCGGCGCCCACCGCCGCACCCCCGGCGCCACCCACCACCGCACCGCCCACCACCCCCGTGGTCGTGGCCGTGACCCACCCCGCCGCGCGCCCGTTCCAGTTCGGCACCCGCGCACCCGGCACGCGTCCCGCACCGAACTTCCGGATCCCGAGGTGGCTCGGCGGCAGCCTGATCCACTCCACCCCGCCCGCCTCGGCGAACCCGACACCCCCGCCGATGCCGACGGTCACCACGCCGAGCCCCATGGCACCGGTGCTGCGCCCCAACGCGGACCTGGCGGCGGTGGACGTCGACACCCTCAAGCAGCACATCACCCAGGCCGTGGCGGACGGGAAGCCGTACCGGGCCCGCGTGCTGCTCAACCGGTTGGCCGGCTCGGACCGGCACGCCGAGCTGTCCGCCCACTTCGACCAGGAGGTGGCCGCCAACCCCGGTCCGCCGGCGGTCGACGTGCCCAAGCAGGTCAACTTCGTCTGGTTCGGCGCCACGCCGAAGGACGGCGCGGTCCAGAACATGGTCGACTGGGCCGCCAAGGCGCAGGAGACCAACGGCGACTGGCAGATCACCCTGTGGACCGACAAGGGCGCCGGCAAGTGGGACCCGGCGGTGGTCAAGCAGCTGCGCGACGCCGGCGTCCGGATCAACACCGACACCAAGGGGATGGTGAAGCAGCTCTCGCGGGACGTCGAGAGCCGCTCCGACACCCCGAACCCGACGCTCTACGACATCTACAAGAAGGCGCAGTCGGACAAGGTCGGGGCCTACAACCTCGCCTCCGACATCGCCCGCTACTCGGTCCTCGTGCAGCAGGGCGGCGTGTACGCGGACGTGGACATCCGCCCCGGCACGGTCTCCCTCGCCGACATGGGCGACGTGCGGATGAACCAGGGCGACGTCCCGCTGTTCGCCCCGCGCCTGCGCGACGAGAAGAGCATCCGCGACGAGCTGGGGCTCGACGCCGACACCGAGATCACCCCGCAGCACGTCACGGACGCGGCCAACGGCCGTTACGGCAAGGGCTCGCTCAACAACAACTTCGTGGTCGCCCCGCCGAACTCGGACTTCCTCCGGGCGTTCGCGGACACCATCCCGCAGAAGTACTCGTCGCTGAAGGCCACCCTGCCGCCGGCCAACTTCAACGCGGAGCTGAAGAACTACGCGGCCGACATCTCCGGCCCGACCGTGCTGAACGACTCGCCGGTGGCGTTCATGAGGCCCACCGACGGGCTCATGGGCCGGTACTCGATGCACGCGTTCGACATGGGTTTCCAGCCCTCGGGCACGGGTCCGCTGCGGCCGCTGGTGCAGCCCGCGGACTTCTCCGCCCTGTTCGACCCGGAGATCAAGGACCAGTGGTCCGGCCTGGAGTGGGTCACCGAGCTGAGCAGCGACCAGCTCGACACGCCGAACCAGCCTTCCTCGTCCCGCCCCGGCCCGCCGCCGCCCGACGGCGGCCACCCCGGTCCGGGCGCCGACCCGGCGCCGCGCGGCGGGACCGACCCCTCGGGCGCGCCGCCGGCGCAGGACCCCTGGACACCTCCCGGCACGGCCCCCGGGACCCCGCCCGGCAGGGCCGGGGACGTCGCCGCCGACGAGTCCTGGCGGCACAGCACGGCGAGCACCGCGCCCTGGTTCGACCCGAAGGGCCCGCAGCCCTCGACGGCGTGGGACGAGGCGCGGGACAAGGCGTTCGTGCGCACGGTGGACACCGAGGTCGCCGACGTGCAGCGGTCGAGCACGCCGGGCAAGATCGACTCCCTGACCGGCATCATCCGGCACGACGTGCGCAGGATGGAGGTGGCGCCCGGGACGTGGGTCAAGGAGTACACCCTCAACGTCCACCTCAAGCCCGGCGACGGCATCTCGCAGTCCGATGTGGACGCGGTGCGGCAGAGGGCCGCCGCCGGCGTCGACGACCTGATGAACAAGGGCTACCGGCTGCCCTCCGGGGACCAGTTCCACGCGCGGGTGCACTTCGTCACCGACCCCGCGCAGGCGCACACCACGGTCAACGTGACGAAGTCCCCCGAGGCGGACCAGCTCAACTGGAGCAAGGACAGCTCGGCGAACGTGCTCGCCCACGAGGTGGGGCACTACTTCGGCCTGCCGGACGAGTACAAGGAAGCCCCCGGCCCGGACGCCCGCATCTTCAACAGCGACGGCAAGCCGCTGCCGGCCGGCCACACCCGGTCCAACCTGGTGGTGGACGACGACGGGCTGATGGGCTTCGAGGTGTACGGCGACCCGTCGATCAAGCCCCGGCACCTGTGGCAGATCGAGCGCACGACCGACAGCCAGGTGATGGTGCCCGACACCGACCACACCACGCTGAGCGACCCGGCCTCACCGCACCAGGCCCCGCCGCCGCGACCGCCCGAGTACGGCGCCAACCCGAACGTCCGGCCGACCGGTCCCCCCGCGCCGCCGCCCCCGCCTCCGCTGCCCACGACCACGCAGCCGACGACCACGCAGGCGACCCAGGCGCCGCCCCCGCCGCCACCCCCGCAGGGGGTCGCCGCGCAGCCTGGGACGCCCGCGCCGCCACCGCCCCCGGGGCTGCCCGGCTTCGGGACCCCGGCGCCGTCCGGTCCCCCGGCGCCGCCGCCCCCCGGTGGACTCCTGCCCCCGTCGAGCGCGGCCCCGGCGGCCCCGTTCTCGACGCAGCGGGACACCGACCTCAAGGACGGCGTCCTCGGCAAGCTGCCCGAGCACATCACCCCCGCGCCGCTGGACATCGCGGGCGTGCGGGTCGACATCGGCCAGGTCCAGGCGGGCTTCGACGCCCTGTTCGGCACGCTGCGCGACAACTACGGCATCACCACCGCGCCGGTCGTGAACCCCGACCTGGTGGTCCGCCTGGACCAGCAGACGTTCGCCAAGCACTTCGCCGTGCAGCAGGAGCTGGACGCGGCGCTCAAGACGCAAGACCGGGGCGACTCCGACATCACCGTCGACCAGCTCAACGGCCAGGGCATCGACCCGCAGCAGGTCCGGGACGAAATCCTCGCCCCGGAGTTCCTGACCGGCCTCAACAACAACGACCCCGCCACGGTCGCAAGGCTCGACACCCTGCTCGACCAGGTCGTCCAGGCGAAGGTCGGCCCCAACGGCAGCGTCGACACCCAACGCGCCAACCTGGTCCAGAGCACCCTGACCAACCCCGCGAGGGCGATCAACGGTCACGTCCTGCTCAACACCGACCACTTGAACGACCTCGCCACCGACCCCGCGCGCAAGGCCGATGCCATCAGGCACCTGCTCACGCACGAGTTCATGCACGTCCACTCCGTCGGCAGCGACCAGACCTTCGCCCACCAGGCCGGCAAGGGCGGCGTCTACAACCAGAACATCAACCCCGACGAAGCCACGACGGAGTTGCTGGCCCGCCGCATCACCGACGCCCTGTCCGAACGTGAAGGACGACCGCCCCAGTACAACGACTTCCCCGACGGCACGCAGCGCTACCAGAGCAACATCGACGCCCTGAACAGGGAGTTCGACAAGAAGCGCGGCAAATGGGACCCGTTCAACGCCCCCAACACCTTCCAGGGGATGCTGAACGACTACTTCGGCGCCAACGACCCCGCCGGCCCGTCCAGGACGCGTTCCGCCCCGACGCCCCCACCGCCACCGCCGGCCCCGCCCGGTTTCCAGGCGCCGCCCCCGCCGCCCCCGGGCCTGCCCGGCTTCCAGGCGCCCCCGCCGCCCGGCGCGCCTCCCGCCCCCGGCGGGCCCCCCGCGCCGCCGCCCGCCCCCGGCGCGCAGACGACCGCGCCCGCCACCCCGGCGGGCCCGTTCTCGGCGCGACGGGACGAAGCCCTGACGAACGGCGTCCTCAGCAGGCTGCCCGACCCCCTCACCCCGACCTCGACGCGCCTGACCATCGCGGACGTCCAGGTCGACGTCGGGCACGTCCAGGCGGGCTTCGACGCCCTGTTCAGCACCCTGGGCGACCTCCACGGCGTCACCAAGGTCCCCACCGTGGACCCCGACCTGGTCGTGCAGCTCGACCAGCAGACGTTCGCCAAGCACTTCGCCGTGCAGCAGGAACTGGACGCGGCGCTGAAGACCAGCGACCGCAGCGACTCCGACATCACGGTCGACCAGCTCAGCACCCGGGGCATCGACCCGCGGCAGGTCCGGGACGAGATCCTCGCGCCCGACTTCCTGCGCCGGCTCAACGACAACGACCCCGACACGGTCGCGAGGCTCGACACCCTGCTCGACCAGGTCGTCCAGGCGAAGGTCGGCCCCAACGGAGACGTCGACGCCCAGCGCGCCGGCCTCGTCCAGAGCACCCTGACCAACCCCGCGAGGGCGATCAACGGTCACATCCTGCTCAACACCGACCACCTCAACGACCTCACCACCGACCCGACGCGCAAGGCCGACGCCATCCGGCACCTGCTCACCCACGAGTTCATGCACCTCAACTCGGTGGGCAGCGAGCAGACCTTCGCGCACCAGGCCGGCAAGGGCGGCGTCTACAACGAGTACCTCAACCCCGACGAGGCCACGACCGAGTTGCTGGCCCGCCGCGTCACCGACGCCCTGTCCGAACGCCTCGGCCAGGCGCCGCAGTACAACCAGTTCCCGGACGGCGCCCAGCGCTACCAGCCCAACGTCGACGCGCTGAACAACGAGTTCGACAAGACCCGCTCCAGGTGGGACCCGTTCAACGCGCCGAGCACGTTCCAGACGATGATCGACGAGTACTTCGGGGGCGCCGAGCGCACCGCGCCGGCCGGCGAGCCCGGCTCGGCCAGGTCGCGTCCCGCACCCACGCCCCCGCCGCCGCCACCCGGCCCGCCCGGCTTCCAGGCGCCGCCCCCGCCCCCGCCTGGCCTGCCCGGCTTCCAGGCGCCCCCGCCTGGCCTGCCCGGCTTCCAGGCGCCCCCGCCTGGCCTGCCCGGCTTCCAGGCGCCCCCGCCTGGCCTGCCCGGCTTCCAGGCGCCCCCGCCGCCCGGCGCGCCTCCCGCGCCGCCGCCCGCTCCCGGCGCGCAGACGACCGCAGGCCCGGCGGTCCCGTTCTCGACCCAGCGGGACACCGACCTCAAGGACGGCGTCCTCACCAGGCTGCCGCAGGACATCACCCCCGCGCCGCTGACCATCGCGGGCGTGCGGGTCGACATCGGCCAGGTCAAGGCGGGCTTCGACGCGCTGTCCGGCGCCCTGCGCGACAGCCACGGCGTCAGCGTCACCCCCAACGTCGACCCCGACCTGGTCGTGCAGCTCGACCAGCAGACGTTCGCCAAGCACTTCGCCGTGCAGCAGGAACTGGACGCGGCGCTCAAGACGCACGACCGGGGCGACGGCGACATCACCGTCGACCAGCTCAACACCCAGAACATCGACCCGCGGCAGGTCCGGGACGAAATCCTCGCCCCGGAGTTCCTGACCGGCCTCAACAACAACGACCCCGCCACCGTCGCCCGCCTGGACACCCTGCTCGACCAGGTCGTCCAGGCCAAGGTCGGCCCCAACGGAGACGTCGACACCCAGCGCGCCGGCCTCGTCCAGAGCACCCTGACCAACCCGGCACGCGCCATCAACGGTCACGTCCTGCTCAACACCGACCACCTCAACGACCTCACCACCGACCCCGCCCGCAAAGCCGACGCCATCAGGCACCTGCTCACGCACGAGTTCATGCACGTCCACTCCGTCGGCAGCGACCAGACCTTCGCCCACCAAGCGGGCAAGGGCGGCGTCTACAACCAGAACCTCAACCCCGACGAAGCCACCACCGAACTCCTGGCCCGCCGCATCACCGACGCCCTCTCCGAACGCCTCGGACAAACACCCCAGTACAACCAGTTCCCCGACGGCACGCAGCGCTACCAGAGCAACATCGACGCCCTGAACAGGGAGTTCGACAAGAAGCGCGGCAAATGGGACCCGTTCAACGCCCACAACACCTTCCAGGGGATGCTGAACGACTACTTCGGCGCCGACAACTCCGCCGGCCCGTCCAGGACCCGCCCCGCGCCGCCCGCGCCGGACACCACCACGCGGGGTCCGGACAGCGGCATCCGGACGCGGCCCGCGCCGCGCCTGCCGTTCAGCCGCCCCACGCCGAACCCGGTCATCCCGTTGGCCACGATCGCGCCGGCGGCCCCGCCGCAGGTGCTGCCGACCAGGGCCCTGCCGGACTTCTTCCAGCGGAACCAGGCCCTCGGCTCGATCTCCCCGGTCGACGTGCGGGGCGCGGCCAAGGTCGCCGGCGCGGTCAACGGCATCGCGCCCGCCGACGCGGCCCGCGTCGAGGCGGCGATCACCTCCGACTTCGAGTCGTTCCTCGGCCACGGCCGGAACTTCCAGGTCAAGGTCGGCGGCCAGTGGTTCGAGGCCAACGTGCGCGCCACGATGCTGCCGCCCGCCGACCCGGGCGCGGCGATCACCACGCCGACCACCAACACCAAGGTGGACATGACCGCCCAGGGCGGCACGAGCACGTCCACCACGAACACGCTGGCCACCGCCAACGACATCGGGGCCGCGGCCACGGCGGGCACGGCGGTCGGCCCGTACGGCTCGCTCGGCGGCAAGGCGCAGCTCGCCACCCCGGCGACCGCCGTCACCAGCTCGACGTCAGGGGTCGACCAGCGGATCATCCGCTCGGGCGAGCACTCCACGCGGGCCGAGGTCCCGGTCAGCTACCAGGTCACGCTCACCGACGCCCACGGCAACGCCCGGCCGCCGATCACCGTGGCGGGCGACGCCGCCGGCCCGGTCGGCGTCACGCTCCAGGTCCCGGACGACCTGTCCACCATCGTGGGGTCGAACCCGGCCCTCGCCGCCAACCCGAACCCGCCCCCCGGCGACTGGGGCGCGCGGATCGAGCACCCGGTGCCGGAGGCGGTCGCGGTCACCGACCCCGCCAAGGCGTTCACCGACGTGGCGGCCAAGCTGCACCCGTCCATCACCAAGGTCGGCGCGCCCGGCCGCACCGCGCTCCAGACGTTCCTCAGCCCGTCCGCGATCCGCGACAACCTCGGCGCGATGCTCACCGGTTGGGTGACGTCGCCGGACCTGGTCAGCCCGCACGCGAGCAAGGGCGCGGCGGTCCGGATGCACGCCACCCTGCGCACCGCCGAGCTGGTCGGCGTGCACGAGTCCGCGCAGCTGCGCCTGCACGAGGCCACGTCGAGCAGCACGGGCATCACCGCGACCACCAAGAGCGGGTTCGACGTCACCGGCGGGTTCGGCGGCAACGTCGGCGTGCCGGGCGCGGTCGCCGGCCAGGTCGGCGCCACCGCGAGCTACTCGGCGCGCACCGCGCAGTCGTCGAACGCGGGCACGAACACCGCCAACCGCACCGGCATCCAGCTCAAGGGCCAGACCGGCCTCTACAAGGTGACCGCCGACGTCCAGGTCCGCACGCCCAGCGGCGACGACGTCACCATCCCGGTGACCACGTACGTGCGGCTGGGCACGCCCGAAGCGGCGGCGCTGAACCTGCCGGTGCCGGAGGGCACGCCCGTCGGCGTCGCCCGGCCGACGGCGCAGCCGCGGTGGGCGCCGCCCTACCTGGACGGCGCGATCGCTGCGGGCAACGTGAAGGTCGGCGACTTCGAGCCGGCGAGCCGGGTGCAGCCGCAGGTCGAGGCGGCGCTGCGGAACGTCAAGGGCTTCGCGGACTTCCTGCCGAACTGGAACGACCCGGGCGCGAACCCGCGCAGCAGCCGGGGCAAGGGCTTCGCGGACGTGTCGCGGCAGCTGGCCAACCAGCGCAAGCTGAACCAGCTCTCGCCCACGTCGCTCAAGTCCAACATGGACAGCCTGATGGGTCCGGGTGTCAGCGTCCAGCTGAAGAACTCCGACGCCACCACCAACACCTACGTCAACATCACGGTCAAGGCGAAGGTCCGCAACCCCGTGCACCTCGGGCAGGCGGACGCGCGCAACGTGCGCGGCTCGTCGTCCAGCGGTCCGAAGCTGGACAGCGCCACCGCCACCACGAAGGGCTGGAGCGCCGGCGTCGAGGGCAAGGTCGTCATCCCGACCAAGACCGGCGTGGCGGCGGTGACCCCGGCGCCCCAGGTCGGCGTGAAGTACAACCAGGCGCGGACGACGAAGAACGTCGGCGGCCCCGCGGTGAACAGCACCGCGCTGAACGTCGGCAGCCCGAACGCGCAGGTGTTCGCGGGCGACGTGGAGTTCGAGGTGGAGATCACCACGTTCACCCGGCCCCGGTCCTGGGTGCAGCGGGTGACGCCGGGCAAACCCGGTCAGCACGCCCCCGCGCCGCGCGTGGTGGCCCGCACCGTCGGCGCGCCCGTCGACCCGGCCGCCCGGAACAACCCGGAGGTCCTGCCGCTGGTCCACGGCAAGGTGAACCTGTGGGTGTCGGACGGCTCGGCGATGAAGACCGACCCGTCCGGGTTCCGGCCCGGCGACCCGGTCGTCACCAGGCTGACCGGCGCGCCGACCGTCAAGGACCTGCTCACCACCCGGTCCGGCACGCCATCGCCGGAGTTCCTGCACGTCGAGGCGGTGGCGAACACCGGGGCCCTGCTCGACGAGGCGATCAACGTGATCAACCGGGCGGCGAACGGCGACTCCGCGCTCACCGTGCCGGGCACCGAGGCGCGCAACCAGGTCGACCGCATGTTCAGCCCCGAGAGCATCAAGGCCAACCTGCGCAAGCTGGTCGAGACCGGCATGCAGGAGCAGGGCCTCCGGTACGACCGGCGGATCACCGACCGCACCGGCTCGGTCGGCATGACGGTGGAGCTGGGCAACGCCAAGCTGGTGTCGATCTCCGACGACACCGGCACCGAGAACGCCGTCACCGGCGGCTACAAGGCCGGTGACGCCAAGTCGGTGAGCCGGTCGGTCGACGTCACCGGCGGCGTCAACGTGTCGATCAAGCCGCTCGCCACCCCGCCGCCCGCGGGCGAGCCGACGCCGGCGAGCGGCGCCGGCGGCGTGGCCGTGGTCGGCAAGTACACCCCGTGGTCGGCCTCGAAGACCGAGGCCCGCGAGATCAGCGGCAGCGTGGACCGCAACGTCGTCACGCCGCCCGCCGCGCGGACCGTGCTGGTGCAGCTGGACGCGAACGTCACGATCGTCTCCGAGAGCCGCGCGGGCAACGTGCTCCACGGCGGCACGCCGCGCGCCGAGGGCTCGACCGTGGCGCTGCCGAAGTCGGTGTTCGTGCGGGTCAGCGAGGACGTGGCGCGCGAGCTGGGCGTGCTGCCGGACGTCAAGCCGGACGTGCCGCCGCCGGCGTTCCCGACCCTGGCCCCGCCGAGGACCCTGGCCGTCGGCGAGCCCGGTTCGCTCGGGCTGTCCGCCGTCGAGCGGGTGCCCGACCTGGGCGGCGTGGTGAACGACCTGGTCGCGGACGTGAACCGGAAGACGGGCAAGCGCTTCGGCGACCCGCTGGTGCCGGACTCGGTGCTCAAGGACTCGATGAACAACCTCCAGCGCCTGGTCGACTTCAGCTCGCCGACGAGCGTCAAGGCGATGATCGACAGCGCGCTGGACGGCGGCGTGCCGCTGCTGGTGCACCAGCCCGGCACGTTCGGCAAGGACTCGTTCCAGGTCACGCTGCGGGCGAAGACGGGAGCGCCGCGGTTCGACCGGGTCGTCAACGACGGCGTCGACCTGGAGCACACCGTCGCGGGCGCGGAGAAGGTCACCGCCGGCCAGGGCCGCGACAAGGGGTGGGGCGTCGGGGTCAAGGCGCCCGGCCTGGCCCAGCCGGGCAGCGCGAACCCGAACGTGACCGGCACGGCGGGCGTGATCGCCGCCGCGAACTTCAACCACGTGCAGAGCAGCTCGCTCACCGACGCCACCACCCGGCAGTTCGGCCACCTGCGCGCGGGCAGCGGCCCGGCGGCGAAGTACACCGTGCCGGTCGAGTTCGAGCTCGTGGTGGAGAAGGGCTCCGAGGTCGTCGCCACGAGGACCAGCCCACCGCAGGACATGGTCGTCCGGCTGCACGCCGACAACCAGAAGGTCGACGGCGGCGGCACGCCGAACCAGCCGTACATGGCGGCCGCCATCAAGCGCGGAGCGGAGCACGGCACGCCGGAGGCCGCGCGGGCGTGGCAGGCGGCGGGCGACCCGGTGGCGCTGCCGCCGAGCGCCTCGGTGGAGAGCCTGCGCGGCGCGAAGGACCTGCGGGACGCGGCGCTGCGCGCGCTGGCCGAGGCCGGCGCGAACCCGGGCCTCACGGGCAAGGGCTCGGGGCCGCTGAACACGCTGCTGTCCACGTTGAGCTCGGAGAACCTCCAGGCGAGCCTGCCCGGCATGCTGGACGGCCCGCTGGACGTGCCCGGCCTGCACGAGGCCGCGCTGGCGTTCGGGCAGCACGCCGACGTCAAGGTCTACGCCAAGCTGGTGAACCCGCGGCTGGGCGCGCTGAGCGACGGCGTGAACCTGGAGAACCCGCGGTCCACCGTGAGCACCACCAGCGGTGAGGCGAAGATCAGCGAGAACGCCGACGTGTCGGTCGGCTTCGCGACCGGCAGCGCCGCCGTGAAGCAGCACGACGACCCCAAGGACACGATCAACTTCACCACCGGCGGCGTCGAGGCGCGGCACGCGTCCGAGGACTCCCAGGTCGTCGCCGGCGGCGCGACCGACAACAAGGTCAACAACCTCAAGCCGCAGGGCCGGACCGGCCTGGTCGGGGTCGACGTCGAGTACCGGGTGGTCGTCACCATCGGCGGCAGGACCGGCGTGGTGGACCTGGCGGTGCCCGGTTCGGCCTCGGTGCGGCTGCCCGGCCCGGAGGCGGAGACCGTGCTCGGCCGCGAGTTCGACCCGGAGCTCACCACCGCCCAGGACGGCGTGAAGGCCGCCGCGAAGGCGTGGCGCGACGCGGAGGTCGCGGTCGACGCGGCCCGCCACGACGCGCAGGACACCATCAACGAGGTGGCGCCCGAGGTCGCCAAGGCCGACGACGCCATCACCGGCGCCCGGACCGCGCTGGAGGACGCGATCGGGGTCCACGTCGCCGAGACGGGCAAGGTCGACGGCCTGGGCGCCGACGTCGCGGGCGCGCGCGACGCCGTGGCGGAGGCGGAGGGCCGCGTGCGGGACCTGAGCGGCAGGACCCCCGACCTGGAGGTCGCGGCGCTGGCCGCGAACAACGCCCTGCGCGACCGGTCCAACGACGTCGCCGACAGCGCCGACGCCGTCGCCGACGTCGAGGACCGGCTGTGGACCGCCCGCGACCGGCTGGCCGCGGCGGACGACGCCCTGCTGTCCGCGCGGGACGCCGAGGTCGACGGCGCCCGCAAGGCCCGCGACGGCGTCCGGTCCGAGGTCGACGCGCTGGCCCTGGAGCTGGCGGAGGCGAAGGAGCGGCACGAGGCGAACCTGGAGGCCCGGCAGGACGCCGCGAAGACCGCCGACGAGGCCGACAAGGCGCTGACCGCGACGAACGACGCCCTGCGCCGGGCCCGGGAGGACTACACCGCCGCGAACGACCGCCTCACCGCCGCCGACGGCGACCTCCGCGACCAGAAGAAGGCCGTCCGGGACGCCACCAACGCGCGCAACGAGGCGCAGAAGCAGCACGACGCGCTGATCACCTCCCGCGACGCGCAGAGGGACCGCATCCGGGCGGCCGAGGTGGAGCTGAACGCCAGGCGGGGCGAGGCGGACGCCCGGCAGCAGGCCTGGTGGGACGCCAAGCGCGTGGTGGACCAGCGGATCGAGACCTTCAACACCCCGCCACCCCCGCCCGCACCCGTCGTCGCACCGCCCGTCCCGGACACCGCACCGCCGCCCCCCGCGCCTCAACCGCAGGAGCACGGGACGCACGCGCCGGCGCCGCCCGCCCACGTCGAGGAGGCCCTGCGCCACCTGAGGCTGACCGCCAACGACATGCTGCCGACGGCGCCGCCACCCACCCCGGGCAGCCTGTACGCGGCGGTCGCGCAGGTCGCCGACATCCCGCCCGCGACCCTGCGGCGCGACGTGGTGACCGCGTCGATCGGCCACGCCGAGCAGGTGGCGACCTTCTCCGCGACCCACCCCATGCGCAAGTCCCACCTGTACGGCGCGCTGCTGGAGAACCTGAACTGGGCGCTCCAGGACCCGGCGGAGAACGCCATGGCGGGCAACGCCCGCGACCTCGCCGGGCGGCTCGTCGCGACCCACCTGGGGGCGAACGTGGTGATCCACCTGCCCGGTGTGCCGCAGCCGCTGCGGTTGCCGCCGTTCACCGGCCCGGTGCGGCCCGAGGTGCACGTCGACCTCGTCGTGGTGAACGGGGTGGCCACCTACCGGGCGCGGTGACCGGGCGGCGCAGTCCGCAGTGGAGGGTGCCGGTCACCCGATCAGGGGTGACCGGCGCCGCACACCCGAAGACCAGGCACGGTGAGGCTGAACCGATCCAGCGGCCACCTGGTGTCTAGTCGCTCACAGACGGGTCATGCTGTTGGGTCGGGCGGCGCGAGCGGGTCTAGCATCCGAGGGTCAAGGTCCTAGTAAAGACCAGTCCACCACTGACGCTGGAGGCCGTTGCGCATGGCCGGCACCACCGCACCCGAGAGGGCGGGCAGCAGCTCCAAAGGGGGCGGAACGCTCTACCGCGGGGACCTGGGCATGTGGTCCTGGGTCGCCCACCGCATCACCGGTGTTTTGACGTTCTTCTTCCTGTTCGCGCACGTCCTGGACACCGCGTTGGTCCGGGTGTCGCCGGACGCGTACGACAAGGTCATCGAGACCTACAAGAACCCGGTCGTCAACCTCTTCGAGGTCGGCCTGGTCGGCGCGGTGCTCTACCACGCGTTGAACGGCATCCGGGTGATGCTGGTCGACTTCTGGGAGAAGGGCGCGCGCTACCAGAAGCAGATGCTGTGGGCGGTGCTCGGCGTCTGGGTGCTGGTGATGATCCCCGGCACCTACTACATGATGGTCCGCACGGTTACCGACCTGTTCGGCGGGGGTCACTGATCATGAGCGAACTCATCCTCGACAAGCCCCGCTCCCCCCGTCGCCCCGCCGCCCGCCGCAGCAACTTCGAGCTGTACAGCTGGCTGTTCATGCGCATCTCGGGCGTGGCGCTGGTGGTCCTCGTGCTCGGCCACCTGTTCATCATGAACATCCTCGACGGTGGTGTGCACCGCATCAACTTCGGCTTCGTCGCGGGCCGCTGGGCGTCCCCGTTCTGGCAGTTCTGGGACCTGGCGATGCTGTGGCTGGCCCAGATCCACGGCGGCAACGGCCTGCGCACCGTGATCAACGACTACGCCCGCAAGGACGCGACCCGGTTCTGGCTCAAGGTGCTGCTGTACGTGTCGATGGTGCTGATCATCGGCATGGGCACGTACGTGATCTTCACCTTCGACCCGAACATCACCGACTGACCCGCCGCGGAGAGCACATGCAGTACCACAAGTACGACGTCGTCATCATCGGCGCCGGCGGCGCCGGCATGCGCGCGGCGATCGAGGCAGGTCAACGCGCCCGCACCGCGGTCCTCACCAAGCTCTACCCCACCCGGTCCCACACGGGCGCCGCGCAGGGCGGCATGTGCGCCGCGCTGGCGAACGTGGAGGAGGACAACTGGGAGTGGCACACCTTCGACACGATCAAGGGCGGCGACTACCTGGTCGACCAGGACGCCGCCGAGATCATGGCGAAGGAGGCCATCGACGCGGTCCTCGACCTGGAGAAGATGGGCCTGCCGTTCAACCGCACGCCCGAGGGCAAGATCGACCAGCGCCGGTTCGGCGGCCACACCCGCAACCACGGCGAGGCCGCCGTGCGCCGGGCGTGCTACGCGGCCGACCGCACCGGTCACATGATCCTCCAGACGCTGTACCAGAACTGCGTCAAGCACGGGATCGAGTTCTTCAACGAGTTCTACGTCCTCGACATCTGCCTGACCGAGACCGACAACGGCCCGGTCTGCACCGGCGCCGTGGCGTACGAGCTGGCCACCGGCGAGATCCACGTCTTCCAGGCCAAGTCGGTCGTCTTCGCCACCGGCGGCTTCGGCAAGGTCTTCAAGACCACGTCCAACGCGCACACCCTCACCGGCGACGGCATGGGCATCGTCTTCCGCAAGGGCCTGCCGCTGGAGGACATGGAGTTCTACCAGTTCCACCCGACCGGCCTGGCCGGCCTCGGCATCCTCCTCACCGAGGGCGCCCGCGGCGAGGGCGCGATCCTCCGCAACGCCTCCGGCGAGCGGTTCATGGAGCGCTACGCCCCCACCATCAAGGACCTGGCGCCGCGCGACATCGTGGCCCGGTCCATGGCGCTGGAGGTCCTCGAAGGCCGCGGCGCGGGCCCGAACAAGGACTACGTCCTCCTCGACTGCACCCACCTGGGCGCCGAGGTCCTGGAGTCCAAGCTCCCCGACATCACCGAGTTCGCCCGCACCTACCTCGCGGTCGACCCGGTGAAGGAACCCGTCCCGGTCTACCCGACCGCGCACTACGCGATGGGCGGCATCCCCACCAACGTGCACGGCGAGGTGCTGCGGGACAACGACAACATCGTCCCCGGCCTCTACGCCGCGGGCGAGTGCGCCTGCGTCTCCGTGCACGGCGCCAACCGCCTGGGCACCAACAGCCTCCTGGACATCAACGTCTTCGGCCGGCGCGCGGGCATCGCCGCCGCCGAGTACGCCAACAACCACGAGCACCTCGACCTGCCGGAGAACCCGGCGGCGAACGTCGAGGAGCAGGTGACCCACGTCCTGTCCGAGCACGGCCACGAGCGGGTGGCGGACATCCGCACCGAGCTCCAGGCCACCATGGACGCCAACGCGTCGGTCTACCGCACCGAGGACACCCTCAAGCAGGCGCTGCACGACGTGCAGGCCCTCAAGGAGCGGTACGAGCGGATCACCGTCCAGGACAAGGGCAAGCGGTTCAACACCGACCTCCTCGAAGCGGTCGAGCTGGGCTTCCTCCTCGAACTGGCGGAGGTCCTCGTCGTGGGCGCCCTGGCGCGCAAGGAATCGCGCGGCGGCCACGCCCGCGAGGACTACCCCAACCGCGACGACACGAACTTCATGCGCCACAGCATGTACTACAAGCAGGGTGAAGGCCTCCAGACCGACATCCGCCTGGACTACAAGCCCGTGACGTTCACCCGGTACCAGCCGATGGAGCGCAAGTACTGATGACCGCTACCGCTGAAGCACCGACCGGCTCCCGCGGCAACCAGCCACCCGTACCGGACGGCGCGATCACCGTCACCCTCAGGATCCGGCGCTTCAACCCGGAGTTCGACGACGAGCCCCGCTGGGACGACTTCGAGATCCCGGCGCTCCCCTCGGACCGGGTCCTGAACCTCCTCCACTACGTCAAGTGGTACCTGGACGGCACCCTGACGTTCCGCCGCTCGTGCGCCCACGGCATCTGCGGCTCGGACGCCATGCGCATCAACGGCGTCAACCGCCTGGCGTGCAAGGTCCTGCTCAAGGACCTCCTGGCCGCCAACGGCAAGCAGACGACCATCACCATCGAGCCGATCAAGGGCCTCCCCGTCCACAAGGACCTCCTGGTGGACATGGAGCCGTTCTTCGAGGCCTACCGGGCGGTCAAGCCGTACCTCATCACGTACGGCAACGAACCCACGCGCGAACGCGTCCAGTCCATCGCCGACCGCGAGCGCTTCGACGACACCACGAAGTGCATCCTGTGCGCCGCCTGCACCACCTCGTGCCCCGTGTACTGGACCGAGGGCAGCTACTTCGGCCCCGCCGCCATCGTCAACGCGCACCGCTTCATCTTCGACAGCCGCGACGAGGGCTCGGAAGAACGCCTGGACATCCTCAACGACGTGGACGGCGTCTGGCGCTGCCGCACCACCTTCAACTGCACCGACGCCTGCCCGCGAGGCATCCAGGTGACGAAGGCGATCCAAGAGGTCAAGCGCGCCCTGCTCTTCAAGCGCGTCTAGGACAAAACCCCGCAGTTCAGGCCCCTCCGAGCCCAGCCCGGAGGGGCCTGAACGTGGAACTCACCCAACCTGAACGTACGACACGCCCGACCGGAACGTACGACTCGCGATGCCTGACCGGATGACACGCGATGTCCGACCGGACGACACGCCGACGAAAAGGAACCGGCTACCCGACCCGGGCGGCTTGGCAAAGCTGGAGCCGCTCGTGGTTTCCCGTATGGCCTGGGCGCAGCCCAACCGCGCTTGTCAAGGGTCCCGCACGCCCTTCGCGGGACCCTTGACGAGTGTGGTTGCCTCAGGCAGGCCATACGGGAGACCACGAGCCCCACGCACTTCCCCCGGAGGCCTGCCCAGCGGCGAGCGACCGCTTTTAAAGCCTTCAAGCTCTCAAGCCTTCAAGCTCTCAAGCCCGTGAACCAAAAGACCCTACGAAGGCTGCGTACCCGAAGCCCGCGCCGCCCGCGCCGCCTTCGCCCGCCGACTCCGCAAGTACATCCCCAGCACCAGCAGCAACCCGATCCCG
This sequence comes from Saccharothrix xinjiangensis, assembly GCF_039527585.1. Taxonomy (NCBI): domain Bacteria; kingdom Bacillati; phylum Actinomycetota; class Actinomycetes; order Pseudonocardiales; family Pseudonocardiaceae; genus Saccharothrix; species Saccharothrix xinjiangensis. The sequence goes on from NZ_BAAAKE010000004.1 coordinate 102,749, forward strand.
GCCACCGCCGTGATCGGCCCGCCCACGTTCCCGAACGCCTTCTCCATGGCCGTGTTCCGCGGCCCGTCAGCCGTGTTCGCGACCCCTCCCACCGCCGCGGACGTGCTGGTGGGCCGGGGCTCCGTGGTCTTCTTCCGCGCCTGCGGCGCGCCCTCGACCAACCGCCCGACCGGGTCCGCCGACGCCGACGGGGGCAACGAGAACCCGTAGTCCAGCAGCCGCGCCGCCTGCTCGGTCATCCTCACCGGCGACTGCTGCCCGCGCAGCAGCACCACCACCAGCCGCTTCCCGTTCCGCTCCGCGGCCCCGACGAACGTGTGCTGCGCATCGTCCGTGAACCCGGACTTGCCGCCCAGCGCGCCCTGGTACGTCGTCAGCATCCGGTTGTCGTTGACGACCTGCACGGTCCCGTTGCCGTTGGCGGCCGGGAAGTTGATCCGCTGCATCTGCACGGCCTTGACGAAGTCCGGGTACTTCATCGCCTCCCGGAAGATGAGCGCCACGTCGTACGCGGACGTCGAGGTGCCCGGCCCGTCCAGCCCTGAGGGGGTCACGGCCCGCGTGTCCAGCGCGCCCAGCTCAGCCGCCAGCGCGTTCATCTTCCGGATCGCCGACGGGATGCCGCCCAACCTGCGCGCCAGCGCGTGGGCGACGTCGTTCCCCGAGGCCATCACCAGCGCCTGGAGCAGCTGCTCCACCGTGTACGTGGCCCCGTTGCGCAACCCGACGCAGGTGCACTCCTGCGCGACGTCCTCGGCCGTGGCGACCACGGTCGAGTCCGGCGCCAGCTCCTTGGCGGCCACCGTCGCGAGCAGCACCTTGATCACCGAGGCGGGCCGCTGCCGCCCGTGGGGGTCCAGCCCGGCCAGCACGGCCCCGCTGTCGAGGTCGGCCAGCAGCCAGTTCGCGGCCGAGATGTCGTCGGGCAGCACGGGCGCGTTCGACGGCAGCACGAGGCCGCACTCGCCGAGCCGGTCGCCGCCGACCGGGTTCTCCGGCACCTCCAGCGGCCGGGGCGGCTGCTCACCGGGCGGCACCTGCTCGGAGGTGTCCACCGGGGGCGGCGGTGACACCTTGTTCTCGCAGGCCGGCTGAGCCCGAGCGGCCAACCCGGGACCAGCCCCGGGAGCCACCCCGGCAGCAGCCCCGGGCGCCGGCTCACCCGCCGCCCCGGGAACCAGCTCATGAACCGCCACACCAGGCGCAACAGCCGACGCCGAGGCCGGCGCGGCAGCGAGCACCGCGGTGGCCGTCAGCGCACAGGCAGCCGTGCAGGCGGCCAGCACCGGGGCAACGGACCGTCGGAACGCGGAGGGTCGCACCTGTCCAGGCTAACCACCCCGGATGAGTGACCTGCACCCGCCACGTCGGATACTGCTCAGGTGAAGCTCTCCCGCGGCATGTCCGTCTTCCTGCTTGCCTTCGGGGTGTGGTCCTGGGTGATCTGGCCGACCTTCCTGCGCAACATCTGGAAGGACCCCCGCTCGTGGGACGACGGGCCGACCGCGTTCTTCACCGTCCACCTGCTGCTCGTCGTCGCGTCGCTCACGTTCGGCACGGTCATCGGCCTGCTCGGCGTGCGCGGCCTGCGGGCGGGCCGGCAGTAGAACCCACCACACCTGGAGGCTCCGCCGTGGAGTTCGTGCGCCTGTTGCTGGTGTTCCTGCACCTGCTCGGCATGGGCATGCTCGTCGCGATGTTCTTCGTCCAGCGCCGGGCAGGCGCCGACGCCCCGCTGAACAAGGGCTGGCTGCACGGCAGCGCGCTCCAGCTGCTCACCGGCGTCGCCCTGGTCGGCCTCGCGCCGCTCACCGACCAGGAGTACGACCACATCAAGATCGGTATCAAGACGCTGGTCCTGGTGGCGATCGCGGCGCTGGTCGCGGTGAACCTGAACAAGCCCAGGCCCGCGACCTGGCTCACCCCGGCCCTGGCCGGCCTGGTCGTCCTCAACGTCGGCATCGCGGTCTTCTGGGTCTGAACGAACCAGGGGCCGACCACGGGGACGCCACCGACAGCGGGACGCCAACAGGAGAACGTCACCGACGGCGGAACAGGGCCCCCAGCAGCACCCCCGCGCCCACCAACCCGGCCGCGGCGCGGGGGCTGGGCCCGGACCGCACCTCGACCACCGGCCTGATCACCGCCGGCGCCGGCGCCGCGGGCGGTTCCTTCAGCAGGTTCTCCCGGGCCGTCGCCGTCCAGGCCGTGATGAACAGCAGGAACTGCGCCACCAGGTTGGCGAAGAACAGCACGCCGATCACCGGCCCGAACGCGACGCCGGCCGGTGACGTGGTGATGGTGCTCAGGTACAGCGTCCCGGCCTGCTTGAGCACCTCGAACCCGACCGCGGCCGCCAGCGCGCCCTTGACCGCGCTCCGCCAGCCCACCGGCTTGCGCGGCAGCTTCGCCAGCACCCACAGGAACACGAGCCAGTTCGCCGCCAGCGCCAGCACGATCGTGCCGGCCTTCAGCAGCGCCTGCGCCCAGCCGACGCCGTCCAGGCCGATCCAGCGCAGCACCAGCTCGGCGAACCCGCTGCCCAACGCCGTCAACCCGAACGACACCACCAGCGCCAGACCGAGGCTGACCAGCGCCAACAGGTCCTTCAGCGTCGTCTTCAGGAACGGCCGGTCCTCCTTGGCGTGGCCCCACTGGGCGGTCAGCGCGTCCCGCAGGTTGCTCATCCACCCCAGGCCCGAGTAGGCCGCGGTCAGCAGGCCCAGCACGCCCACCGTGCCCTTGGACTTGACGGCCTGCTCGACCACGTCGTTGATCGTGGTGCCCAGCGCGCCGGGCACCGCCTCCGCGATGCTCACCTTCATCTCGTCCAGCAGACCGGGCTGCGAGGCGAGCACGAAACCGGCGACCGCGAACCCGATCATCAGCATGGGCACCAGCGACAGCACGCTGAAGTACGTCACGGCCGCCGCGTAGTGCGCCCCGTACTGCTCCTGGTAGCGCTGGAGGGCGCGGAACAGGTGGTCAAGCCACGGCTTCTCCCGGCGCAGCCGATCGACCTTCGACTCGCCCCCAGCGTTGTCCGCCACACGGAAAAGCTAAGGCCCGCCTTGATCACGCGCCACTCGAACGGGTCATCCTCACCGGCTCGCCCGCCACTCCGACAGGATCAGCCACCCGCGGTGGATCCCGGCGACTCAGGCCCGGCGGCTCAGGCCCCGGCCAGGAACCCGATCCGCTCGTAGGTCCGGGCCAACGTCCTGGCCGCCACCGACCGGGCCCGCTCAGCGCCCCGCGCCAGGACCTTGTCCAGCTCGGCCCGGTCCGCCAGGTACTCCGCGACCCGCGCCTGCACCGGCGTCACGAACTCGACCAGCACCTCGCCGAGGTCCTTCTTGAGGTCCCCGTAGCCCTTGCCCTCGTACCTCGCCACCAGCGACTCGACCGACTCGCCGCTCAGCGCCGAGTAGATCACCAGCAGGTTGCTCACCCCGGCCTTGTGCTCGGGGTCGTAGGCGATCTCGCGCCCGGTGTCGGTGACCGCCGACCGGATCTTCTTGGCGGACCGCTTCGGGTCCTCCAGCAGCTCCACCACGCCCGCCGGCACGGACTTCGACATCTTCGACGTCGGGTCCTGGAGGTCGTAGATCTTGGCGGTGTCCTTGACGATGTGGGGCTCGGGAACCCGGAACGTCTTGCCGTACCGGCTGTTGAACCGCTGCGCCAGGTCGCGGGTCAGCTCCAGGTGCTGCCGCTGGTCCTCGCCGACCGGCACGTGGTGCGCCTGGTACAGCAGGATGTCCGCGGCCTGGAGGATCGGGTAGGTGAACAGGCCGACGCCGACCCCGGCCTCCTGCCGCGCGGACTTGTCCTTGAACTGGGTCATGCGGCTGGCCTCGCCGAACCCGGTCAGGCACTGGAGGACCCAGCTCAGCTGGGCGTGCTCGGGCACGTGGGACTGCACGAACAGCGCGGAGCGCTCCGGGTCGATGCCGAGCGCGAGCAGCTGCGCCGCGGACACCAGCGTGTTCTGCCGCAGCACCTTGGGGTCCTGCTCGACGGTAATCGCGTGCAGGTCGACCACGGCGTAGAACGCCTCGTGCGTCTCCTGGAGGGCGACCCACTGCCTCAACGCGCCGAGGTAGTTGCCGAGGTGGAACGAGCCGGCGGTCGGCTGGATGCCGGACAGGACGCGGGGCCGGCTCACCGGAGCGGCGGCACTCTCGCCGGCGTTGTCAGCGGGGGTCTCAGGGGCCACGGGAACGATTCTCCCAGGCCGACCACCGGTCGCGGGTAGCGGGTCGACGACACCTCGAACCGCCCCGGACCCGGCCGGTCGGTCCCGGCCGAACGACCGCCCGGGCGCTCAGACCCCGGTGGCGGCCCGGACGTCGGGCTCCTGGGCGGCCGCGCGCACCAGCGCGGCCTTGCGCCTGCGGAGCAGCCCGGCGACCAGCCCGACCACGCCGAAGCCCACAGCCGCGATGCCGACCGGCGCGTCCAGGGAGATCGGCGGAGCGGCGACCACGCCCCCGGCCGCCGCCGCGCTGTCGGCAGCCACCGCGACACCGTCGACGACCAGCGAAGACGCCGCGCCCAGGACCAATCCCAAGACCGCACCGCGACCGCGCACTGCCCAGCTCCTCACCAACACCGCGCCACCCACCAAGGGGGTGAACCTCTGTTGACGGACGGCCGCGAACCTGCCGAAGGTGTGACACTGGCGTGTTCCGTTCGGCCGACGCGACCGCAGCAGGGTATCCACAGCGATGTTTCGGTCACACCACAGGGGGTACGGCACCCGCCACCCGGCCGAACGACACCGCCGAACGGCCGCACCTCTCGGCCTGCCGCACCACCCGCACCGCGCACCCCGGCCGCACCGCACCCCTTCCCCGCCGCGCAGCCCTCCCCGGCCACACCCCCAGCCCTCCCCGGCCCTACCGCACTTCCTCCACCCGCCCGTACGTGGTGGTCCGCTGCCGAGCAGGCCGCCCGGCCAGCGCCGCCGTGGCCTCCAACTGCCGCACCGTCCGCGCCGACCCGTGCTCGGACCCGGCCATGCGGCTGATGGTCTCCTCCATCAACGTCCCGCCCAGGTCGTTGGCCCCGCCGCGCAGCACCTCCGCGGTCCCCTCGTCCCCGAGCTTCACCCACGAGCACTGGACGTTGTCCACGCGCCCGTGCAGCGCGAGCCGGGCGAAGGCGTGCACCGCGCGGTTGTCCCGCCGCGAGGGGCCGGGCCGCGCCACGCCCGCCAGGTAGATGGGCGCGTTGCGGTGCACGAACGGCAGCCCGACGAACTCGGTCAGCCCACCGGTCCGGTCCTGCAACGAGGCGAGCACCCGGAAGTGCCCGAGCCAGTGCCCGGGGTGGTCGACGTGCCCGTACATCATCGTGCTGGACGACCTGATGCCGACCTCGTGCGCGGTGGCGACCACGTCCACCCAGGTCGCGGCGGGCAGCTTGCCCTTGGTCAGCACCCAGCGCACGTCGTCGTCCAGGATCTCCGCGGCGGTGCCCGGGATGCTGTCCAGGCCGGCGGCGCGCAGCTCGGTCAGCCACTCCCGCACGCCCACGCCCGCCTTGGCCGCCGCGCTGACGACCTCCATCGGGCTGAACGCGTGGACGTGCATCCCCGGCAGCGCCGCCTTGATCGCCCGCACCACGTCGGCGTAGTAGGTGACGGGCAGCTTCGGGTCGATGCCGCCCTGCATGCAGACCTCGGTGGCGCCGGCGTCCCACGCCTCCCGCGCCCGCTGCACGACCTCCTCCACGGACAGCCGGAACGCGTCGGCGTCGCGCTCGCGCTGCGCGAAGGCGCAGAACCGGCAGCCGACGTAGCAGACGTTCGAGAAGTTGATGTTGCGGTTGACCACGTAGGTGACGTCGTCGCCGACCACCGAGGCGCGCAGCTCGTCGGCGAGCCGGGCCATGGTCTCCAGGGCCTCGCCCTCCGCGGTCAGCAGCGCCAGCGCCGCGTCGGTGTCCTCCAGCAACCGGGCGGGGTCGTCCGCGGCGATCGACAGCGCCCGCTTGGCGTCCCCGGGCAACCGCGGCACGACCGCCCCACCCGCAGCGCCGACACCCGCAGCGCCGACACCCGCAGCGCCACCCACCGGCACGCGCAACGACGCCCAGTCGCCGTAAACGCTGTCGAAGTCGCCCCGCCGGTCCCCCGTGCGCCCCTCGGTGTCGATCGCGGTGTTCAGGTCGGCCCGCCCGTACGTGTCGAGCCCGCCGTCCGGCTCCTGCCACTCCCGCCCGACCACCGGCGCGCCGGGGTCGGCCAACCCGTCGGGCCCGGCCAGCGCGGCGACGTGCCCGGCGAGCCGGGTGTCGATCCACTGCCCGGCGGGCGCGGTCACGTACCGGGGGTAGGCGGCCAGCCGCTCCCGCAGCTCGAACCCGGCCTCGCGGGTGTGCCCGGCCAGCGCGTCCACCCGCGGCCACGGCCGCTCCGGGTTGACGTGGTCGGGCGTCACCGGGGACACGCCGCCCCAGTCGTCGACACCGGCGCGCAGCATCAGCCCGAACTCCTCGCCGACCAGGTTCGGCGGCGCCTGCACGCTCGTCGACGACGGCATGACCAGCCGCGCCACCGCGATCGTGGCGGCCAGTTCGCGCAGGTCGGCGTCCGGCATCCCGCGCATCGCGGTGTCCGGCTTGGCCCGGAAGTTCTGGATGATCACCTCCTGCACGTGCCCGTACTGCCGCGCCACGCCGCGCATGGCGAGCAGCGACTCGGCGCGCTCGGTGACCGTCTCGCCGATGCCGATCAGGATGCCGGTGGTGAACGGGACGTTGACCCGGCCCGCGTCGGTCAGGACCCGCAGCCGCACCGCGGGCTCCTTGTCCGGGCTGCCGTAGTGGGGACCGCCCTTGTCCCGCCAGAGCCGCTCGGAGGTGGTCTCCAGCATCATGCCCATGCTCGCCGCGACCGGCCGCAACCGCTGGAGGTCCTCCCAGCCCAGCACGCCGGGGTTGAGGTGGGGCAGCAGCCCGGTCTCCTCCAGCACCGCGATGGCGCAGGCCCGGACGTAGTCGAGCGTCGACGAGTAGCCGCGCGCCTCCAGCCACTCCCGCGCCTGCGGCCAGCGGTCCTCGGGCCGGTCACCCAGCGTGAAGAGGGCTTCCTTGCACCCCTGCGCCGCGGCCCGCCGCGCGATGTCCAGCACCTCGTCGCGCTCCAGGAACGCGGCGGGCAGCCGGTGCGGGACGGTGGCGAACGTGCAGTAGTGGCAGCGGTCCCGGCACAGGCGCGTCAACGGGATGAAGGCGTTGCGGCTGTAGGTGACGACCCCGGGCCGATCCTCGGCCAGCAGGTGGGCGTCGCGCACCCGACCCGCGGCGTCGAGCAGCGCGTCCAGGTCTTCACCGCGGGCGTGCAGCAGCACGGCGGCCTCGGTGACGTCGAGTACCGCGCCGTCGGCGGCACGGCGCAGCGCGCGCCGCATCGCCGACGGGCTGGGCGTCGGTTCGGGCGGGGTGATCGAGATGTCCACGGCCACGACAACGACCTTAGGTGCCGGGAATTCCCGATCGCCTCCGGAGTGACTTCCGGCACGGCCGCCCAACGCACCCCGCCCACCGGACCGCGGCTCACCGCTCCACCGCTCAGCGCACCGGACTACGCCCGGCCACCACCAACTCCGTGTTCCGGTCCACCACCGCCCCCACCGCCGCCGGATCGGCGTGCGGGTCGTTGAACGCGAACTCCCGGGCCAGCGAGGCCAGCCCGCGCGGCGACTGGTCGCCGTAATCGGCCTGGTAGGGCGCGTCCCCTTCGACCAACGTGGTGAACAGCGACAGCGTCCCGTCGGCGTTGTCGACCAGCTCGATGATCCGGGCGTGCTGCGGGTGGTCGACGTGAGCGGCGGTGTTGATCTCCCAGAACGCGCGCTCACCGCTGCCGTGCGGCACGATCCGGTTCTCGTGGGTGTGGCCGTTGACCCAGGCCACCACGTTGGGGAAGCGCTGGAGCAGGTCCACCAGCGCGTCACCGCCCAGGCGCGGGTCGAGCGGGCGGCGGCGGTCCGGCAGGAGGTTGTCCATGGTCCAGCTGCTGTGGTGGCTGAACAGGATGAACAGCTCGTCGGTGACGCCCTGCCGGCGCTCGAACCCGAACGCGTCGTAGTAGCGGGAGCTGCCGCGCTTGAGGACCTTCTCCAGCCACAGGTACTGGTGCAGGCCGATGGAGCCCTCCGAGAGCCCGGCCGTGGTCGTGGTGTCGAGGCTGATCCCGGTCACGCCGGGCGCGACGCGGAAGGTGTAGAAGACGTCCACGCCGTCCGCGTTGTCCTGGGTGAACCCGTGCCCGTGCGGTCCGGGCCCGGTGTGGCGCGGGTCGAGGTGGGCCCGGACGAACTCGGCCGTGGTGAACGGCCTGCGCCGGGCGTCCGGCGTGACGGCGCGGACCACGCCCGAGCCCCCCGCCGCCGACACCAGCGCGGCCAGCGCGTCGGGGATCGCCGCCGGGTCGGTGAAGGCCCTGGCCACCCGGTTCGCCGTGGTCGCGTCGACGCCCACGAGCTTGCGGTCGGAGGTGTAGAGGGCGTCGATGAACGGGATGCCGTCCGGGAGGGTGCCGACCACGCTGTCGTCGTGGTTGCCGAACGTGCAGTACCAGGGGATGCGCAGCCCCGGGCTGTCGAACGGCCGGATCGCGGCGTCGAGCAGGCCGGGCACGACCGGGAAGCCCTTGGCCTTGTAGTCGTCGACGAGGGCGGAGTGCGGGTTCCAGTAGGCGGCGACGCCGGAGTCCTGCACCCCCTCGTACCGGGTCGGGTCGCCGGTGTTGGCGGTGATCCGGCCGCCGTTGAGCACGGTGAGGAACCAGTCCAGCTCGACCAGCTCGTGGTTGTCGGTGTTGTCGCCGGTGGTCACCACGAAGTCGATCGGGCGTCCGGTGAACGGCCCGGTGCGCACCTCGCCGACCTTCCGCACGAGCGCGGCGGAGGTGTGCTGGGCGAGGGTCTCGTGCGCCCGGAACGCCCCGCCGCCCAGCAGCGGGTGGGTGTACTCGAAGCGGGCGGGGCTCTGGGTGTCCACTACGTGCATGTCGGTGAACTGGGCGAAGCAGGCGAGCGGCACGCGCCGGTCGGCCCGCCCGGCCCCGGGCGGCGCCAGCTCGGACCGCACCACCACGGGCCACCCCGGCCCGGCCTGCAACCGGCGGTACCCCTGGCCGCCCGAGGGCAGCGCCGCCACGTCGAGGGTCGTGCCGGTGGTGGCGGCCCAGGCGGGCCCGCCCCACAGCAGCACCGCCCCCGCCCCGCCCGTCGCCTGCAAGAACCGCCGCCGGCTGATCCCCATCGACCGCTCCCCACGTCTCGGCTGTCGTGAAAACTTCTCACGATCCGGTGGGCAGGTCACGAACTCGGGGCGAAGTGCGGCCGAACGAGCGAAGGCGATCGTCGGGTGAACCGTTCCGGGACGCGGGTCGACCACGCACCCCTCGACCGCAGGGCCTCAGCCGTACACGACGGTCACGGGCGCGTGGTCCGACCACCGCTCACCGTAGGTGGCCGCCCGCTCCACCACGGCCGACGAGGCGCGGGCCGCCAACCCCGGCGTCGCCACCTGGTAGTCGATCCGCCGGCGGATGCGCGTTGTCGAACCCGTCAGTCACCCGCCTGATCGAGCAGTCGGCGAAGCACCTGGTCCAACGCGGGCACCTTGTCGATGAGCGTCTGCCACACCAGAGCGTCATCAACCGAGGCGTACCCGTGGATCAGGATGTTGCGAAACGCGATGATCCGGTTGACGTCCGGGATGGCCGACGCGAGTTCGGCGTCAACCTTGCGGAGCTGGTTCAGGGCCTCGCCGATGATCTCGAACTGCCGCTCGACCGCCGACCTCAGCATGGCGTGCGCCTCGTAGTCCGCGAACGACTTGCCGGCGCTGAACTGGCGCAGCAGGTCAACGGCTTGCGACGCGTCCCAGAGGTAGGCGCGGGGATCAGGCCGCATACAACTGTTCCCGGGTCTCCATCACGCGCTGCCGGAAGTACGGGTTGCGGATGCTGGAACCGCTCACGAGATCAACCGGCCGGCCGAAAATCCGCTCCAGCCCTTCTTTCAGGGCGAAGTAACTGCCGAAGTAGTCGAAGCCCGGACCCGCGTCGAACTCCACGAGGACGTCCACGTCGCTGGTCACCACGTCGAACGAGTCACCGACAGCGGACCCGAACACGTCGAGACGGCGAACACCCAGCGCGCGGCACAGGTCCTCGACCTCGGACCGCTTGGCCGCGATGACCTCGTGCACGGACGCCACCTCCCGCTCACGATTGTGCCTGATCCCCGGTCCTGGGCCAGTCAAAGCTCACGGTCACGGGCGCGTGGTCCGACCACCGCTCACCGTAGGTGGCCGCCCGCTCCACCACGGCCGACGAGGCGCGGGCCGCCAACCCCGGCGTCGCCACCTGGTAGTCGATCCGCCAGCCGGAGTCGTTGTCGAACGCCTTGCCCCGGTACGACCACCACGTGTACGGCCCCGCCACGTCCGGGTGCAGGGAGCGCACCACGTCCACGTACCGCGCCTCGCCGAACACCCGGTCCAGCCAGGCCCGCTCCTCGGGCAGGAACCCGGACGACTTCTGGTTGGTCTTCCACGCCTTCAGGTCCTCGGGCCGGTGCGCGATGTTCCAGTCGCCGCACACCAGCACCTCCCGCCCGCCGGCGGCGGCCTTGTCCCGCAGCTCCACGAGGTGGGGCAGGAACGCGGCCATGAACCGGTCCTTCTCGTCCTGCCGGGGCGTGCCGACGTCACCGCTGGGCAGGTAGAGCGACGCCACCACCACGTCCGGCAGCTCGACCTCCACGTACCGCCCGGAGTGCTCGAACTCCGGCGCGCCGAACCCGACCCGGACCGCCTCGGGCGCGACCCGCGTCAGCACCGCGACCCCGTTGCGACCCTTCGCCTCGGAGTGCGCGTGCGCGACGTGCCACCCCTCGGGCGACCGCACCTCCTCCGGCAACTGCCCCGGCTCGGCGCGCACCTCCTGGAGGCACACCACGTCCGCCGCCGTGGCGGCGAGCCACTCGCGGTAGCCCTTCTTCGCCGCCGCGCGCAGCCCGTTGACGTTGACGGTCGAGACAGTCAGCACGTCCGCAGCCTAGCCACGCTCCGCGACCACCCACCCGCGCGGGTGCGCCGGCGCCGCGCCCGGCCCCGGCCACCCGCCACCGGCCGCCCACGAAGTCACGAGCAGCCGCTGTCCTCGGTCGGCACCACGAACTCCTCCTTCGCCCAGCGCCCCTCGGAGAGCAACCGGAACCCGTTCTCCACCCGCGGCTCGGCCGCCACCACGAAGTCGCGCCGCAGGGTCGACACGATCGGCTGGGTGTCGGCGGGCCCGGACCGGACGTTGAGGATGTCCGCGACCACCGTCACCCTGCACTCCCCCGTGCCCTCCCCCTCCGCACCCAACCTCTCGCCGCCGTTGGCGACGTACATCAACCCGGCCGCGCCCAGCACGCCGAGCACGACCATGCCCCGTACGGGAACACCCAACATCACGCCTCCAGGCACCTCTCCCGAAGTGCAGGTATAGCGCCGGAGGTCCCGCGAAAACCGGCAGCGCGCCGGATCCACCCGGCCGGCGAACCGACCGGGTGAGGCGGTCACCGAGCGATCACGGAGGAGCCACCCCGGTCACCCGGAGGTCACCCGAGAAGCCGGAGGGCCCGACCGCGCGAACGCGGTCGGGCCCTCCGGGGTGGGGCGATCGGCGTCAGCCGGCCATCTTCTTCTGGAGGTTCTCGTCCAGGGTGCCGAGGAAGTCCTCGGTGGTCAGCCACTCCTGGTCCGGGCCGACCAGCAGCGCCAGGTCCTTGGTCATCCTGCCGCTCTCGACGGTGGAGATGATGACCTGCTCCAGGGTCTCGGCGAAGCCGGTGACCTCGGGGGTGCCGTCGAGCTTGCCGCGGTGCTTCAGGCCGCCCGTCCACGCGAAGATCGACGCGATCGGGTTGGTGGAGGTCGGCTTGCCGGCCTGGTGCTGCCGGTAGTGCCGGGTCACCGTGCCGTGCGCGGCCTCGGCCTCGACGGTCTTGCCGTCCGGCGTCATCAGCACCGACGTCATGAGGCCCAGCGAGCCGAAGCCCTGCGCGACCGTGTCGGACTGCACGTCGCCGTCGTAGTTCTTGCACGCCCAGACGTAGCCGCCCTCCCACTTCATCGCGGCGGCCACCATGTCGTCGATCAGGCGGTGCTCGTACGTCAGGCCCCTGGCGTCGAACTCGGCCTTGAACTCCTCCTCGAACACCTTCTGGAAGATGTCCTTGAAGGCGCCGTCGTACGCCTTGAGGATGGTGTTCTTGGTGGACATGTACACCGGGTAGTTGCGCTGCAACCCGTAGGAGAGCGAGGCGCGCGCGAAGTCCTCGATGGACTTGTTGAAGTTGTACATGCCGAGCGCCACGCCGCCGTCGGGGCCGAAGTTGGCCACCACGTGCTTGATCGGCTCGCTGCCGTCCTCGGGCGTGAAGGTGATGGTCAGCTCACCCGCGCCGGGGACGCGGAAGTTCTGCGTCTTGTACTGGTCGCCGTGGGCGTGGCGGCCGATGATGATCGGCTTGGTCCAGCCCGGCACGAGCCGCGGGATGTTGTTGATGATGATCGGCTCGCGGAACACCACGCCGCCGAGGATGTTGCGGATCGTGCCGTTCGGCGAGACCCACATCTTCTTCAGGCCGAACTCCTCGACCCGGGCCTCGTCCGGCGTGATGGTGGCGCACTTGACGCCGACGCCGTGCTCCTTGATGGCGTGCGCGGCGTCGACCGTGACCTGGTCCTCGGTGGCGTCCCGGTGCTCGATGCCCAGGTCGTAGTACTCGAGGTTGACGTCCAGGTACGGGTGGATCAGCTTGTCCTTGATGAACTGCCAGATGATCCGGGTCATCTCGTCGCCATCGAGCTCGACGACGGTCCCCTGAACCTTGATCTTGCCCATACTCCGGGCGCTCCTCTCGCAACAGTGCAAGCAAGACAAGCGTACTGCTATGTCGGGCTGCTTGCGTCACCTCGGGCCGAAAAAGGGAACGGCGTCACACCGCCGGGCCGGGTGGTGGCTGTGTTTCCTGTGCCAATACAACCAGCCCGCCGGCCGGGCCGCGCCCCGGGGCGACACTCGAACACTCGTTCGCCGTTCGGCGGCGCTCCGGGCGTCCGGCCCGCTAACCTCGACCCCAGTCGAGTGATCAAGGGGGCAGCGTTGTCGACGGGTCCGACCCACGCCATGAGCGGTCTGCTGGCCTGGGCGGCGGTGACCGCGTTCGCCGATGACCACCCCATCGGGCAGCTCACCCCGCAGAGCTGGGCGGTCGGCGCGGTGCTGGCCACCGGCGCCGCCCTGCTGCCCGACCTCGACCACCCGTCGTCCACCATCTCCCGGACGTTCGGGCCGGTCAGCCAGGGCGCGTCGGCCCTGATCAACACCACCAGCAAGTTCGTCTACCGCACCACGCGCACCCGCAAGGACTCCAAGCGCGACGGCGGGCACCGCGGCCTCACCCACACCCTGGCGTTCGCCATGGTCGCCGCCGTGTTCACGACGGCGGTGGTGCAGCAGTCGCAGAAGTGGGCGCTGCCCGCGCTGATGTTCGTGTTCGCGGGCCTGGCCGTGCGCGGCATCATGAACGACTGGTGCCCGCAGAGGGACGCCCTGCTCATCACGGGCGTGTCGGCCGGCATCACGATCCTCTGCCTGGCGTGGACCACGCAGACGCCGGCCAGCGCGGCGGCGTGCGGGCTGGCCGTGGGGATCGGGTGCGTGGCGCACTTCCTGGGCGACGCGATCACCGAGCAGGGCTGCCCGATCCTGTGGCCGATCCCGCTCGCGGGCAAGACGTGGTTCCCGGTCGCGCCGCCGAAGGTCATGCGGATGCAGACCGGCGGCAAGGTCGAGATGGCCGTGATCGGCCCGCTGATCACCATCCTCAGCGTCTGGCTGTCCGCCGCGGCGCTCCAGCGGGCGGGCGCGCTGCCGTTCCTGGACTCGTTCGACCTGCTGCCGATCTGACGACCGGCCGCCTCGGCCGGCTGTCCCGACCGGCTGCCGAGCCCTGCCCGGATCGCGAGGGCGATTCAGACAACGGCCATTCGGCGGCTACCAGGACATCACCCGATCGGAGTAGCCTCCTCGCACCCCGTCCCGCGTTGACCCGCGTCGAGGAGAACTCGTGCCCGAACACACGCACGACAACGTTGTCGAGGCCGCCGGATGACCACCTGGCTCGGCTTGGACGCCGGTCACGCCGACACCGCCACCGCGGACGCCGTGGCGGTGTCGCTGTACGAGACGCTGCTGTTCCACGCGCACGTCGTGTGCGTGCACGCGGTGGAGGAGCACCACGCCCTGTCGTTCCGGCTCGCCGACGAGCCGTCGGAGAACACGATCTCGACCCTCATCGAACGCGGCTACGGGGTGGCCGTGCACAACGGCGACCTGCAACACCTGGCCGGCCCGGCGCAGCTGACGCGCGGCGCCCTGAGAGCCGCCCTGGCCCACCGCGACCGGCGGGAGGGCCGGGCGCTGCGGTTCCCGGGCCAGCGCACGCTGCGCGGCCGCTACGGGGTGTCGGACATCATCGCGTTCAGCGCGATCGAGGAGGTCCTGCCGCACGGCATCAAGAGCGTCGACGCGCGAGGCGACCTCCAGCCGTTCTTCGCCAACGGCCGGCTGGTGCTCCAGGCCCGCTGAAGGGGCGTCGGGCGACCGACCTCACCGGGCGACCAAACCGGCCGCACGACCACCTCAGCCTGGGTGGGCGCCCACCGTGTCCTTGATCTGGGCGCCCATGTCCTCCGCGCTGCGCGCGCAGTGGGCGCAGCAGAAGAACCGCCCCTCCACCTCGACCCCGTGCCCGAGGATCCGGCAGTCGCAGTGCTCGCAGCGCGGCGCGAGGCGCTGGATCGCGCACTCGAAGCTGTCGAACGTGTGCACCCCGCCGCCGACGGTCCGCACCTCGAAGGCCATCCAGTAGTCGTTGCCGCAGACGTCACAAGTCGCCATGGGCGCAGCGTGCGGCACCCCCGGCGGTGCGGCAACTCGAAGCCTCGCGGACCAGGCCGGACTCGAACCGGCGTCCTCCCTCCCAGGGGGAGGGCGCGTCAACCACTGCGCTACATGGTCCCGAGCCGGGCCGGATTCGAACCGACGTCCTCCCTCTTCGGCAGAGGGCGCGTCAACCACTGCGCTACCGGGCTCCAGGCGACAACCCTAACCATTCGGACCGCTTTTCAGACAGTGCCGCTAAGGTCTGCCGCGTGCGCGGGGTCGACTACTACGAGCTCCTCGGTGTCGGTCGCAACGCGTCCGAAGCGGAGATCAAGTCCGCCTACCGCTCCCTGGCCAAGGTCATGCACCCGGACGCGGGCGGGTCCTCCGGCACCTTCCGCATGCTGCAAGAGGCATATGACACCCTGCGGGACCCGGCCCGCCGGCGTGACTACGACCGGGGCTGGTCGCACACCCGACCGGGCGCGCGACCGACCTCGCCGACCAGGCCGCCGCGCTCGGCCCGGACCGGGCGGGCGCGCAACCTCGGCGAGGACCCCGACTTCGTACCCCCGAAGCCCGTGGTGGACCTCGGCGGCATCCCGTGGTGGCACCTGGTCGACCTGGGGCAGCGCGTGCGGTACGCGCCGATCTCGGGCCCCGGGCACGCGCCCGCGCTGGCCGCCGTGTGCGGTTGGGTCCTCCTGCTGCTGCCGGTGGTCGTGATCGACTTCTCGCCGCTGGCGCTGGGCGTGTGGCTGCTCGTGGCGGCCGCCGCGGCGACGACCGTGTTCCGGCTGGTCCGGCGGTACCTGCGGGCGGTGCGCGCGGACCAGGCGTTCGCGCGCGACCACGACACCGACGTGACCCACGGGACCACGGACGACCGGGTCTGCGAGCGCCTCACCGCCGAGCTGCTCAACCGCTACCTGACCCGCCTGCCGGGCGTCCGCGTCTTCCACGGCCTGGCGTGGCCGGGCTCGGTGTTCGCCGACGTCGACCACGCCGTGCTGTGCGGGCGGCGGCTGGTGCTGATCGAGTCGAAGTCGTGGCTGCCCGGCCACTACGAGGCCGAGGACGACGGCACGCTGTGGCGCAACGGCCACCCGTTCCGGGGCGGCGGCACGCGGCTGCCGCGCAGCCTGGCGGTGTACCGGAAGCTGCTGCCGTGGCTGGAGGTCCGCTGCGCCCTGCTGGTGCACCCGAGCCGGGCGGGCGCGGTGACGACGGAACAGCCGGCCGACGCCGTCGTGCCGCCGATGACGCCCGCCCAGTTCGTCGAGGAGGTCGGCGACTGGCTGGCCGAGGACCCGGCCACGGTGGACCGGGAGGCGTTGCGCCTGCTCCTCGACCAGGTCGTGCCGATCACGCGGGCCTAGTAGACGCCCATCTCCCACAGCGAGTAGCCGTAGGGCGTGGCGCGCTGGAACGCGTACAGCTTCACGTACCGGGCGGTGACGCCGACCGCGACCTCGTCGGTGCCGCCGTCGGCCGCGTAGTTCTCGTGGACCGTCGTCCACGAGACGCCGTCGAGGGAGGTCTGGAGCTGGTACCGGCGCGCGTGCGCGGCCTCCCAGTCGAGCCTGACCCGGCTGATCGCCCTGGCCGCCCCGAGGTCGACCCACAGCGAGTGCTGGTCGGTGTGCGCGCTGCTCCAGCGGGTGGCCGGGTCGCCGTCGAACGCGTGGGCGGCGGGGAGCGCGGCGCTCTCGGTGGCCGTCGAGTACGCGGGCCGGCCCAGCGCCAGGTTGGCGCCCGAGGTCAGTTGGCCCTGGTTGACCGCGCGGGGAGAGGCGTAGGTGGCGCGGACGGCGCTGTCCGGGTTGATCGCCTTGTCGTCGAAGAACTCGGGCCAGGCCATGAAGTAGGTCCAGTCGGGCTGGGACGCCAGCTCCTGCGGCGACGGCACCCGACCGACCTCCGCGAGCGCCAGCGGCTTGCCGTTCGCGATGGCCTTGAGGGTGTCGTAGTAGGTGGCGGAGGGCCAGAAGCTGTTCCACGCGTCGAGCGACACGACGTCCACGTAGCCCGCGCCGGGGTAGTAGTCGGCGATGCCGGCGGGATCGAGGTCCTTGACGTTCCAGACCCACGCCATGCCGGCCAGCCCGCGCGTGCGGACCAGGTGGTCGTAGGTGATCTGGTAGAGCTTGCGGCTGCCGCTCGCACCCGGCCGGCCACCCCACCAGGCCCACGGGTCGTTCATCTCGTGCAGCGGCCGGAACAGCGGCTGCACCCCCGCGTCCAGCAGCTGCCGCAAGAACGGCACGACCTCGTCCAACCGCGCCTTCCAAGCGTTGTTCAGCGACGTGCCGCCGGTGACCAACTGGGTCCACTGGGCATCGGTGAGCCGGTCCTGCACCCCCGCGTCCCAACCGCAGCTGCTGCCGCGCGTGGGCGGGCAGACGTGCCAGGTCAGGGTGACCAGCGAGCCGTTGCGCCACTCGGTCTTCGCCTGGTCGACCATGCGCTGGCGGTGGTTCACGTCGTCCTGCGCGAACAGGAAGTCACCGCCCCACAGACCGGGGTAGACGCCGGTGATCGCGTGGACCTTGGCGGTGTGGCGGGCGGGGTCGGAGTTCGGCTCCTTGTTGTGCATCCCGGTCACGGTGCGGGTGCCACTTATACGGTTCAGATAGTCGACCACGGGCACGGGCGGTGGCGCCGCCGAAACCGGCGGGGCGATCGTGACCAGCAGCAAGGCTGCCAGCATCATTGCTGTGCGCACTGCTTCCTACCTTCCTCAAGGTGGCGGCCTCAGGAGGTACGGCGACGAAGTTCGCACGGTAGTGGTTAACCGGTTAAGCAGTCAACCGTTTGGCGCATGTCCTTCCCAGTCACCGGGAGACCGACCAAGCCCTCCGCCCCAGGCGTCGACTGTTCAACATCGACCCTGGCGACTTGCAGGCAGTCGCGGCGGACGTTCGAGCTGATCTCCGAGCTCGAACGGCGACCTCGCATGTCACCCTGCCCCTGGAGCGTCCGGCATAGAACCCCGAGGCCGGCGAACTACCGGTCGACAACATGTTCGCTTTGCCGACCGGCATGTTGCCCGAGCAGCACACTGCTCGACTTGTGGCACGGGCCGTCCAGCAAGCGAGCAATCACCAGGATCCCGCTCCCGGATCAACAGACCTGACGTGCCCATGATTCAAAGGGCCAGCGGCGAGTCGCGTAGCGGAGTTGATCGAACGCCCGCGATGAGCGGTAACACCGGTTTGTGTCACCACAGTGGCACAAACCGATGGCCACCAGATTGCCCAGCGTCGACCGCCGTCGACCCCCTCCCCCGACGAGCAGGGCATCGACAACGGGACCGGCACGCCGGATCTGCCTGACACACCCATCGTCTCCTTGATCAGTTCCGGACCACTCATCCGGCTCGCGGCGGCGACTCGACATACCGCACATTCCGACAGCAGGAGCAGCTGAACCGTTGCCAGGACGCTTGCCAAGAGGTTCCGCTAGAGGAACATGAAACGTAGTGCCGAGCTGCAGTTTTCCCACTCCCGAACCCAACGGTGCACAGACTTCGATCCTTGGCACCCGCACCGCCTCCCGCATGCACTGAGGCTTCGCTAGAGACGACCTGAACACATCCCCCGAATCCGCAAAATTGGGGAGATCAAACTTTCGCTCGACGAGAGGTGGCACCGTGACCGGATCTAGCTGTGGTAGCGTTCTTGACGCCAACAGGCAGCCAAACCTACGACTCATCAGACGCGAAAGCGTCCACCTCTAACTAGGAAAGATGGATGCCCGTAAATTTTCCGTCCCTCGAGGGGCGTGAACTCAAGTTCCCCTCAGGGAACGAAGAAATCTTGTCCGGCATATACATCCTGACCCCCGAGGTCGCCACCGAGATCCTGGGTCGCAACATCGACAACCGCCCTCTCGACCGCCACACGGTCGAGATGTACGCGAGCGCCATGGTGCGAGGGGAATGGAAGCTCTCCCACCAAGGCATCGCCGTGGACCACCAAGGGGTGCTCCTGGACGGCCAGCACCGACTGGCCGCAGTGGTGAAGTCCGGAAAGTCCGTACCGATGCTGGTGATCAGGGGCGTACAGCGCGACACGTTCAGCGTGGTGGACACGGGAAAGAGGAGGAGCGCAGGTGACACGCTCCGACTCACGGGAGCGCAGGACACCAATCACCTGGCAGCAGCACTGCGCTACCTGTACATGTACGAAACCCTCCCCAAAGACATCGGCAGCTGGAGCGGGGGGCGAACGAGGACGACGAACGATCAGATCCTCGAACTGAGCAAGACCCATCCAGGCATGCTCGACTGCGTCCGACGGGCACGCCCCCTGGCCGCGAACACCGGGATTATCGCCTCAGCGTGCGCGACCGGAATCTACTTGACCGAACGTGCCGCACCGAAGATCAACTCCGAAGAGTGGTTCTCGGGGATCCTGACCGGCGCCAATCTTGATCTTGGCGACCCCCGGTTGGCGTTCAGGAACTTCTTCGTGAACGGACGCGCCCAAGCAGGTAGGCGCCGCATGAACGCACGCGAACACCTGGCGATCTACATCAAAGGCTGGAACGACTGGGTAAACGGTGAGTCAAGGAAGCTGATCGCCTTCCGCAAGGGAGAGACGATGCCCACCCCGGTAGAGCGCAACAACTAACAGTCGTGAGGTGGGACGAGTTGGCGCTCGTCCCACCCCACAGGAGTCGCAATCGCCGAACAGGCAGCCATTCCGATTCGACCTCACGCCTCCGGGCAGGACTGTACCACCGTTTCCGGCGAAAATAAAATCGACGCACGCCTTACCTGCACAATAAATTTATTTCACTTGTCTAGGGCAAGACTCCTGACGTCGGTTCTGGTCCCACTCGAAACTTCCACGGAGACACAAAGATCCGTCAGCTCCTCCCGGACCAATCGAAGGCCTGGTGCCGCCTTCGAGGGCGGGTGGTCGTATTGAGCGGCTCAAGGCGCTGCGAGGTCAGGCGAGCTGAGGACTGTCCAGGCCGGGTGACCTGGAGTTGCACAGAGCCGATGATGACAACGTGCCCGCGCCCCGACCCCGCCGGTTAGAGTCCTGACGTGCAGTTGCCCGGGCTCTCCGACCTCACCCCCCTGGGCCAGGGCGGGTTCGCGACCGTTTACCGGGCCCGTCAGGTCCAGTTGAACCGCGAGGTCGCCGTCAAGATCGACAATCGCGTGCTGCGGACCGAGCGCGACCGGCGGCGGTTCCTGCGCGAGGCGCACGCTGCGGCGCGGTTGTCCGGTCACCCGCACGTGGTGTCGGTGCATGATGCCGCCTTCACGCCCGACGGGACGCCTTACCTGGTCATGGAGCTGTGCACGAGTGGGTCGTTGGCCGACCTGGTCAAGCGTGAGGGGCCTCAACAACCGGAACGGGTGAGGCAGTTCGGGATCCAGCTCGCGGACGCGTTGGCGGTCGCCCACGCGGAAGGCGTGCTGCACCGGGACATCAAGCCCGGGAACATCCTGCTCGACCGGTACGGCACGGCCAAGCTCGCGGATTTCGGGCTGGCCGCCCTGCTGGACGCCGAGGGCTCCAGCACTGTCACGCGCGATTCGCTGAGCCCCAGCTACGCCCCGCCCGAGGCGTTCGCGATGGCCCACCCGACGCCCGCTGCGGACGTGTACTCGCTCGCCGCCACCCTGTACGACCTGCTCGCGGGCAAGCCTCCTCGGCCCGTGCCCTGGCCCGTGGAGTCGTTCGACCACCTCGGTGAGGTGCTGCGCTCACCCGTGCCGCCGGTACCTGGTGTGCCTCGCGACCTGCACGAGGCGTTGGTGCGGGCGCTAGAGCCCGACACCGCCAACCGGACTCCGAGCGCAGCCCTCCTGCAGCGGGAGTTGGATGGGCGGTCGGGGGCGGTCACGCCGCCACAGGTCGGGCCGCAAGCGCCGTGGGGCGCCCCGAGCGGGCCGCCGCAAATCCCGAGCGGGCCGCCGCAGACCCCGCAGTACGTCGCGCCAGCTTTCGCCACCTCACCGCCCACCCCCAAGAAAAGCCTGCCGGTCGTCCTCGGCGCGGCGGCGCTGGCCGCAGTGGTCGCGGTCGGCGCGTGGTGGTGGACCAACCGCGACACCGACGCTCAGGCGGGTGACGGCGCACCGAGCAGCACCACCGACGTCACTCGGGCCGCCGCCGGCGAGCCTCCCCCGTTCCTCGACGCTTGCGGCACGGGCTTCTGCGTCGCCGAACCCACCTGCTACCACGGCATCAACAACTTCGGCGGCCAGCCCGCCGTCGCGCGCCGAGCCGCGGACTGCTCGGTCGAGCACTTCTGGGAGGCCTTCGCGGGCGGCTGGCTGTCCGGTCCGGTGCCCAGGGTGAGCAGCGACGACCTGGCCAAGGCGCCCGAGGTCGTCGGCGTGTGCACGGCCGGGGCGATGAAGGCCAACACTCGCCCCACCGTGGACACCTCGACGTGGCAGATCACCGCCGTGGGATTCACCGAGGGCAACCGCTCGTACTTCCACTGCCTGGCCTCCGAACCCGGCGCCGGTCAGGTCACCACGAGCGCCTTCGGCTCCTGAACCGGCCTCAGCGCGAACAGCAGCAGCACCAGCCCGCCGACCGCGCCTGACAGGCCCACGCCCAGGTAGATCGCGGAGGCATTGATCGAGAGCAGCAGGCCGCCGTTGGCGGGGCCAGGTCGATCAGCATGCCCTGGATCGGCGGGTTGACCGACCAGGTCAGCGCGCCCCAGGCGAACAGCGCGACCGCCGCCGTCACCGGGGTGGTCGTGGTCAGCGGCAGCGTGGCCAGCACGACCACGAAGATGCCGAACTGCGCCGGCAGCAGCTTCCGGGTGTCGAACCGGTCGGTGAGCCGGCCCGCCGCCCAGTTGCCGAGCACTCCGCCCAGGCCGCAGGCGACGAGCAGCGCGCTCACCGCGCCCCCCCGTCACGCCCGCGGTCTCGGTCAGTAGCGGCGCGATGGAGTTGAAGACGCTGAACGCGGCCAGGCACGCCAGCACGGTCAGCGCCAGCGCCAGCAGCACGCGGCGGTCCGCAGCGGGCGCGAACCGGTCGCGCAGGCTCACCGGCGGCGGCGCGTCGACGCGTGGCAGCCACCGCCACAGTGCGAGCGCGGCCAGCGTCGAGGCCAGGGCGATCAGCGCGAAAACGCCGCGGTAGCCGAGGGAGGCGCCCAGCAGGTTGCCCAGAGGCACGCCCAGGAGCAGCGAGAACGTCAGACCGCCGAACACCAGGGCGACCGCGTGACCGCGCTGTTCCGGCGGGCTCAGCACGGTCGCGACGAGCGTGGCGCCCGGCGTGTAGACGGCCGCTCCGAGGACGCTGACGACCCGTCCGACCAGCAGCAGCGGGTAGTCCTGCGCGAGCGCGGCGACCAGGTTGCCCAGCGCCGCGGTGCCCAGGGCGGCCACCACAGTGCGCGCCGCTCCCACCGGCCGGTGAGGGCGGCGAGCACGGGTGACGAGAGCGCGTAGGCGATCGCGAACGTGGTGAGGAGCTGACCTGCGGTGGCGTGCAAGACGTGCAATTCCTCGCTCACGGAGGGCAGCACACCGGCGACGATGTAGCCGCTCGTGCCGACGGCGAACGCGCCGGCGGCGAGCAGGTGGGTGCGCGCGGGCATGGCGGTTCCCCCATTGGGTGTTGTTTCGACAGCCACCGTAATACGCCATCCATCAAAGTTCGACGGATCTCGTACCATGGGCGCATGGCGAGCCCGATCCCCCACCCCGAGCGCGAGGAGATCCGCGTCGAAGCGGTGCTCCACGCGCTGGCCGACCCCGTGCGGCTGCGCATCGTGCGGGAACTGGCCGCGCACGAGGAGGGGCTCTCCTGCGGGGTGCTCGACCTGGGGATCACCGCGTCCACGCTCACCCACCACGTGCGCACGCTGCGCGAGGCGGGCGTGGTGCGGGTCCGGCCGCGCGGCACCTCGCGGATCAGCACGTTGCGGCGCGCGGACCTCGACGCGCTCTACCCCGGCCTGCTGGACGGGGTGCTGGCCGCGCGCCGGTGAGCGCCCGGTAATCCGTTTGCCGCCCTTCCTAGGGTTGACAGACGTGCGCGCCTACGCCCGTTTAGCGCTGGCAGGATTCCGCAGGTACTCCACCTACCGACAGGCGATGCTCGCCGGCATGGCGACCAACGTCGTCTTCGGCATGCTCAGGCTGGCCGTGCTGACCGCGGCCGTCTCGCAGGGCCCGATCGCCGGCTACGACCTCGCCGCCGCCTCCACCTACACCTGGTTGGGCCAGGGCCTGATGGCGTTCGTCGTGCTCTGGGGCGACAAGCAGCTCGCCGAGCGCATCCGCAGCGGCGACGTCGTGGTCGACCTCTACCGGCCCTGGCACCTCCAACTGGCCCTGTTCGCCGAGGACGTCGGCCGCGGCGCGCACGCGCTGGCGGTGCGGTTCCTCCCGCCGGTCGCGTTCGGCGCCCTGTTCTTCCCCTTCCGCTGGCCCGAACCCGCCGCGCTCCCCGCGTTCGCGGTCAGCCTGGTCCTGGCCCTGACCACCAGCTTCGGCATGCGGTTCCTGCTCAACGCCACCACGTTCTGGCTGCTGGACAACCGCGGCCTGCACGCCCTCTACACGCTGAGCACCTGGCTGCTGTGCGGCCTGACCGTGCCGCTGGCGTTCTTCCCGGACCGGGCGCGCGCGGTCCTGTGGCTCACGCCCTTCCCCGCCATGCTCCAGGCCCCGGTCGACGTCTTCCTGTCCCTCGCTCCACAGTGGACCACCCTGGCGCACCAGGCGTTCTGGGCGGTCGCCGTGATGGCGGCGGGCCACCTGGTGCTGCACCGCGCCGTGCGCAAGGTGGTGGTGCAGGGTGGCTGAGCGCGTCTACCCCAGGCTCGTCGCCGCGCGGCTGCGGGGCCAGGCGTCCTACCGGGCCTCGTTCGCGCTCCTGTGCGTCGTGTCCGCGCTGAGCCAACTGGTGGAGCTGGCGGTCATCCTGATCGTGTTCACCCGGGTGAGCGCGCTCGGCGGTTTCTCCGTCGACGAGGTGATCCTGATGTACGCGCTGGCGGGCGTCGCGTTCGGCATCGCCGACATGGTCGCGGGCCAGCTGGACGAGCTGCCCACCTACATCCGCACCGGCACGTTCGACGTCCTGCTGCTGCGCCCCCTGAGCACGCTCGCCCAGGTCATGACCTCGGACCTGCACCTGCGCAAGGTCGGCCGGACCGTGGCGAGCGCCGCCGCCCTGGTCTACGCGCTGGCCCACAACGACATCGCGTGGTCGCCGCTCACCGCCCCGCTCGTGGTGGTCGCGCCGCTCAGCGGCGCGGTCATCTTCTCCGCCGTCTGGGTGATCTCCTGCGCGGTCTGCTTCTGGCTGGTCGACGGCCAGGAGCTGGCCAACTCCGTGACCTACGGCAGCGGCGCGTTCACCTCCTACCCCGCCACCGTCTACGGCCCGTGGCTGCGGCGCTTCTTCGCGTTCGTCGTGCCCGGCGCTTTCGTCGCCTACTACCCCGCCCTGGCCCTGCTCGGCCGACCGGACCCGCTCGGCGGCCACGCGCTGCTCGGCTGGGCGTCACCGCTGGTGGCGGCGGTCACGGCGGTCGTGGCGGGCCTGGTGTGGCGGTTCGCCGTCCGGCACTACCGAGGGACTGGATCATGATCGAGGTGCGCGACCTGCGCCGCGAGTTCACGCTCACCACCAAGACCGGCCGGTTCCGGCGAGAGAAGCGCGCGGTGCTCGCGGTCGACGCGGTCAGCTTCGACGTCGCCGCGGGCGAGGCGGTCGGCTACGTCGGGCCCAACGGCGCGGGCAAGTCCACCACGATCAAGGTGCTCACCGGCGTCCTGGCGCCGACCTCCGGGCACGTCCGGGTGTCCGGTGTGGACCCGTCGCGGTCGCGCCGCGAGCTGGCCCGGCGCATCGGCGTGGTGTTCGGCCAGCGCAGCCAGCTCTGGTGGGACCTGCCCCTGCGGGACAGCTTCGACCTGCTGCGGGCCATCTACCGGGTGCCCGCGCCCGACCACGCGCGACGCCTGCGGGAGTGCGCCGACCTGCTCGACCTCGGCCCGTTCCTGGACACGCCGGTCCGCCAGCTGTCCCTCGGTCAGCGGATGCGCGGCGAGATCACCGCCGCCCTGCTGCACGCCCCCGAGCTGCTGGTGCTCGACGAGCCGACGATCGGCCTGGACCTGGAGTCCAAGGAGCGCCTGCGCGAGTTCCTCGCCGACCTCAACACCCGGCGCGGCACCACCCTGCTGCTCACCACGCACGACCTGGACGACATCGAGCGCCTGTGCCCGCGGCTGGTCGTCATCGACCGGGGCACCGTGCTGGCCGACGGACCGCTGGAGGCGCTGCGCGCCGAGGTTGCACCCGAACGGGTGCTCGTGGTGGACCTGGAGGAGCCGGTGCCCGCGCTGGCCGGGCTGCCCGGCGTCACCTCGGCCAGGTCCGAGCTGAACGGATTGCGCCACCACCTGGTGTTCCGCCGCGCGGAGACCACGGCGGCGGCGCTCATCGCGGCCGTCGCGGCGCGCGCCGCGGTGCACGACATCTCCGTCGGGGAGCCGGAGATCGACGACGTGGTTCGACGCCTGTACGCGCGTCGGTAGAAGCGATCTCGGCCCCGTCGGTAGAGTCGGGCGAAACGGTCACCGCTCAAGACGGTCACCACCTAACCAACGGGAGCCACTCATGCGCGCAGGTCGTCCGATCGCCACCCTCGTGCTGGCGCTGGGCCTCGCCGGCGCGGTCTCCGGGTGCGAGGCCGTGCAGGAGGCGCAGAACACCGCCAACCAGGTCGGCCAGGCCGCGGACAAGGCGCAGCTGTGCATCGACGCCCTCAAGCTGGCCGGCTTCACCCCCGACGCGACCGACCCGCAGAAGGCGCTGGAGGAGACCCAGCAGAAGGCCCAGGAGCTGAACGACCTGGCCGCCAAGGCGGGCGACACCACGCTCCAGGACGCCATCACCGGCGTGGCGGGCACCATGGACCAGGTGACCCTGGACGACCTGAGCCCGGCCAACATCGCGGCGTGGTCCCAGGAGAAGCTGGACCACGTGGCGAAGCTGTCCAGCGCCTGCGCCTGAGCCGACAAGCCCGGCGAGCGGGAAGACCACCCTGTCGGTACCTTCGGAACAGTCCTACGCTGTGACGCACCGGAGGTGTTGCAGATGTACGCGACAGTAGGCGACCGGTTGCACGTCCACAGCCGCGCGGTGGGTTTCGACGAGACGATCGGCGAGATCCTCGAAGTGCGCGGTTCCCGGGGCGCGCCGCCGTACCTGATCCGCTTCTCCGACGGCCACGAAGGGCTGGTCTACCCCGGCCCGGACAGCCTGGTGGAGCCCCGGGTCCCCGAATCACCCAGGATCAAGGACTCGACCTCGGCGCGGTAGAGCAGCGCCGGGTCGATCCCCATCGGCCCGAACTGGCCGGACACCTCAAGGCTCAGCACCCCGTGGAGCCTGGTGAACGCGCGCACGCCGGTGAGCAGCACGGCGGGGGGCAGGTCCCCCTCGCCGCGCGAGCGCGCCCACGCCCGGAGCTGGCCGTCCAGTGTGGACTCGACGGGCCCGTCCCCGTTCGGGGGAAGCACGCGCAGCAGCGCGCTCATCGTGCGGTGCGCGGCGGCGATGGTGTCGGTGGGCGCGTGATAACCCGGTAGTGGCGTTCCCAGCAACAGCAAGTAGCGGTGTGGCTGCGTGATTGCCCACGTTCGGAACGCTTCCCCCAAAGCACGCGTCCGATCGGCTGATTCCAGGCCCTCACTCGCGGCCACCGACGCCTCGGCGGCGTCCGCCAGGTCGTGCCACGCGTCGCGGACCAGCTCGGTGAGCAGGTCGTCGCGCCCCTTGAAGTAGCGGTAGAGCGCGGGCCCCGTCACGCCCATGCGCTTGGCGATGGCGTTGACCGAGACCCCCTCCGGGCCGTGCTCGGCCAACTGCGCCAGCGCGATGCGCTTGGCCTCGTCCCTCGTCTCCTCGCGGTACCGCTCGCGGCGCGCGTTGACCACCGTTCCGCCCTCCTTGACAAAGGCACTCTAACTTGTGTTAGAACTTCTAACAGAAGTTAGAGATTGATACGGCATGGGAAGCGGGGGAGCCGTCGTGACGGTGGTCGTGCTGGGCGCGGGGCGGGGCATCGGTCGGGAGGTCGCCAGGCAGCTGGCGGAGGCGGGCCGGGAGGTCCGTGCGGTCACCCGTTCAGGTGGAATTCCGGAGGGGACGCAGGACGTGCGGGCCGACCTGCTGGACCGGGAGGCGACCATGCGGGCGGTCGAGGGGGCCACGGTCGTCCACCTGACCGCGGGCGTGCCCTACCCCGACTGGTCCGCCGTGCTGCCGACCGTGGTCGACAACGCCGTCGCGGCGGCCGAGGCGGCGGGCGCGAAGATCGTCTACGCGGACAACCTGTACGCCTACGGACCGGTCGCCGGTCCGCTGACCGAGAGCACGCCGGAACGCCCGGCCGGCCCGAAGGAAGAGCTGCGCAGCGCGTTGGGCAAACGTTTGCGCCGTGCGAACGTGCCGGTCGCGATCGGTCGGTCCACCGACTACTACGGTCCGGGCGGCGTCGGCTCGCTCAACGGGGAGCTGATCATCAAGCCCATGGCGCGGGGCCGGGGCGCGGTGTGGTTCGGCCCTCTCGACGTGCCGCACGCGTTCGCCTTCCTCGCCGACACGGCCAAGGCGCAGGTCGTGCTGGGCGACGACGAGCGCGCCGACGGGAAGGTCTGGCACACGCCCGCGGCGGGGGCGCTGACCGTGCGGGAGTTCATCGCGCTGACCGGCCGGGTGCTCGGCAACCACCGCAAGCCGCTGCGGCTGCCGCGGAAGGCGGTCGCCGCGCTCGGGCTGTTCGACCGGCGGCTGCGCGGCGCGACCGAGCTGGACCACCAGCGGTCCAGGCCGTGGGTGGTGGACCACTCCGCGTTCGAGGCGACCTTCGGCCCGCTGCCCGCCACGCCCCACGACGAGGCGATCGCGCGGACCGCCCGGTGGTACCGGGAGTCCTGAGCGGCGGGCGATCCGCCCCCACCCGCCGCTCGCGGTCCCGGTTCAGCCGCGGATGACGGCGATCAGCTCGTCGGCCAGCTCGGGCGTCGCCGCGGCGATCCCCGACCACCGGCGGGTCAGGTCCAGGTCGAAGGTCAGCGGCCGGCCGTGCAGGTCCAGCAGCACGCCACCGGCCGCGGGCACCGTCACCAGCGCGGCGATCAGGTCCATCAGCCGGTGCGTGTCCGAGCCGGGGTCGGCGAACGCGTCCACCGCGCCCTCCGCGACCAGCATGGTCTCCAGGCACGTCGTGCACAGCACCCGCACCCGGTCGGCCTGGTCCGCCACGCGCAGCCAAGCCTCCTCGGTGCCGCGCTTGGGGCGCAGCAGGCACACGTTCGCGCCCTTGAGGACCTTGCGGCCGGTGGTGCGGAACGGCGTCGGCTCGCCCGCCCTGGCGTGCCAGGCGCGACCGGTGTCGAACCACACCGTCAACGCCTCGACCGGCTGGTCGTCCACCACGAGGGCGCCCGCGAAGCACGACAGCGGCACGCCCGTGGCGGCGTTGGCGGACCCGTCCACCGGGTCGATCACCAGGGTGGCGGCGGAGCCGTGGTCGAGGAAACCGGCCTCCTCGGACAGCAGGTTCGCGCCCGCCGCCCGCGCCGCCTCCGCGATGGCGGCCTCCACGATCGCGTCCACGCGCATGGTGGGCGTGCCGTCCGCGCCGTCGGCGACCTCCTCGCGCAGCTGGGCGCGCGTGAACTCGGCGCGGGCGCCGCCGTAGGCGCGGGCGGCGGCCTCGGCGGTCGCGGCGAGCGCCGGGTGGACGTCGGCGGGCAGGTCGGGCGCTGGAACGGGCCAGGTGTTCATGCCCTCAACATGCCACGGGAGGGCCACCCGCGGGCGGCCCTCCCGTGCGGTGCCCACCCTCAGATGAGGCCCAGGGCCTGCACCGCGTCGCGCTCCTCGACCAGCTCGGCCACGGAGGCGTCGATGCGGGCGCGGGAGAACTCGTCGATCTCCAGGCCCTGCACGATCGAGTACTTGCCGTCCTCCACCGTCACCGGGAAGGACGAGATCAGGCCCTCCGGCACGCCGTAGGAGCCGTCGGACGGGACGGCCATGGACACCCAGTCGCCCTCGGCGGTGCCGTTGACCCAGTCGTAGACGTGGTCGATCGCCGCGTTGGCCGCCGACGCCGCCGAGGACGCGCCGCGCGCCTCGATGATCGCCGCGCCGCGCTTGGCGACGGTCGGGATGAAGTCGTCCTCCAGCCACCGCTGGTCGTTCACGGCCTCGGCCGCGACCCGGCCGTTGACCTCGGCGCGGAACAGGTCGGGGTACTGGGTGGCCGAGTGGTTGCCCCAGATCGTCATCTTCCTGATCCCGGTCACCGGCACGCCGAGCTTCTTGGCCAGCTGCGACAGGGCGCGGTTGTGGTCGAGGCGGGTCATCGCGGTGAACCGCTCGGCCGGCACGTCCGGCGCGTGGCGCTGGGCGATCAGGGCGTTGGTGTTGGCCGGGTTGCCGACCACCAGCACGCGCACGTCGTCCGCCGCGCCCGCGTTGATCGCCTCGCCCTGGGGCTTGAAGATGCCGCCGTTGGCCTCCAGCAGGTCGCCGCGCTCCATGCCCTTCGAGCGCGGGCGGGCGCCGACCAGCAGCGCCACGCTCACGCCGTCGAAGGCGGTCTTGGCGTCGTCGGTGATGTCGATGCCGGACAGCAGCGGGAACGCGCAGTCGTCCAGCTCCATCGCGGTGCCCTCGGCGGCCTTGACGGCCTGCGGGATCTCCAGCAGGCGCAGGCGCACCGGTACGTCGGCGCCCAGCAGCTGGCCGGAGGCGATGCGGAACAGCAGTGCGTAGCCGATCTGGCCGGCCGCACCGGTGACGGTCACGTTCACGGGCGTGCGGGTCATGAGCCTTCCCGAATGTCGTGGCTTGGAGTCCTCGGGCATGACCACTAGGCAGGCTGACGACCTGTCAGCGGCGGTCTCTACACCGGGACCGCGGCGCCGGGCGGTTGCCCGGCAGGTCGGAGGTTACCAACTGGCGAACGATGACAAGGTGTGACAGTGGACATCATCGGCGAGGACTACTCGGACGCGGTCTTGTACGAGCAGCGGTGGGAGGGCCGGGCGTTCGTCCGGTGCGACTTCACCGAGGCGGACATGCGCGGCCTCGTGACGTCGGGCTGCACGTTCACCGAGTGCACCTTCGACCGCACCGACCTGGGCGAGTCGTCGCACCGGGCCTCGGCGTTCCGCTCGTGCCGGTTCACGCGGGCCGTGCTGACGTCGGCCGCGTTCACCTCGTGCACGTGGCTGGGCTCGACGTTCGCGGACTGCGCGATGCGGCCGATCACCCTGGAGGAGACGGATCTCACCCTCGCCGGCCTGACCGGCGTCGTGCTCCGCAAGGCCTCGCTGCGCGGCCTGCGCCTGCGCGAGACCAACCTGGAGGACGCCGACCTGCGCGAGGCGGACCTGCGCGACGCCGACCTGACCGGCGCGCGCCTGCTCAACTGCCGCCTGGAGGGCGCCGACCTGCGCGGCGCGCGGCTGGACGCCAACGGCCTGGTCCAGGCCTCCCTGCGCGGCGCCCAAGTCGACGTGGACACGGCCCTGGCCTTCGCCGCCGCCCACGGCCTCCAACTGACCTGACCGCACAACCCACCGGTCCCGACCGTACGACACGCGCGACCTGAACGTACGACTCGCCGGTCCTGAACGTACGACTCGCGCGTTCTGAACGTACGACTCGCGATGCCCCAGTGGACGACACGCGATGCCCGACTGGACGACACGCCGGGTTTTGCGCGTGTCCTCCGGTCAGGCATCGCGTGTCCTCCGGTCAGGCATCGCGAGTCGTACGTTCCGGTCGACCGTGTCGTACGTTCCGGTTGACCGAGTTCTGCGTTCGGGTCAGTGGAGGGGAGCCTCCTGGTTGGCCACCTCGACCAGGACGCCGTCGGCGATCAGGTCGTCGACCGCCTTGGGCAGGAGGTACGCGGTGCCGCCGCCCGGCTGCTCGAACCACGGCACGGCCACGCCGGTCAGCACCTCGACCGGGCGGCGCAGGCGGTACACCCGGTACGGGCGGTTCACCCACGACGGCACGAGCGAGCGCTGCGGGAACGGGGTGCCGGCCGCGTAGACCAGGTTGCCCGCGCCGTCGCCGAAGCGGTCGATCTCCATGCCCGCGGGCAGCTCGACCATCTTCTTGTGCCGGAACAGGGTGAGCGGCGGTTCGCCGTTCATCGGGTTGATCGGCCACGAGCGCGCCGACTTGCCCTCCGGCTGCTGCGCGGCGGCGGGCTGGGCCGGCGGCTCGACCTGCGGGCGCGGCACGGGCGGCGGCCCGGGACGACGTGGCGGCTCCTCCCGGAACCCGTTGTTCATCGGCGGCCGCGGGCGCTGCTGGGGCGGCATCGGCGGCGGGGGCGGCGGCAGCGGGTTCGGGCGCGGCGCGCGGCGGTGCGTGAGGACCAGCTTGCCGACCAGGTAGGCGGCGGCGTCCTCGACGCGGTCGAAGCGGACCGGGTTGGTGGGGCCGTGGTCGAACCACGACACCTCCCAGTCCTGGCCCTCGGTGCGCAGGAGCCACGTGCGGTCGGTGGGCTCGCCGCCGAACCGGTAGGCGGCGGGCGGCACGTCCAGCTCGTCGAGCGCGCGGCGGATGCCGGCCAGCTCCCGCTCCTCCTCCGGCGTGACCTGGCGGGGCTCGACCGCGACGGGAGGCGGGGGTGGGGTGGGCGTCGCCTCGCGGAACGGCTGCGCGGGGGTGGGCGCGGGGGCGGGGGTGGACGTGGGTTCGGGCGCGACCTCGGCGAAACGGTCAGGGGACTGCGTCGCGAACTGGTCCGACGCCGGACCGGTGAACTGGTCCGGCGCCGTGGTCGAGAACTGGTCGGATGCCGGGGCCGCGAACTGGTCCGATGCCGAACCGGTGAACTGGTCCGGCGCAGGGGCCGCGAACTGGTCCCGGTCCGCGAACTGGTCGGGTGACCGGGTGGCGAAGCGGTCCGGCTCCTGCGCGGCGAACTGGTCCGGCACCGGAGCGGCGAAGCGGTCCGGCTCCTGCGCGGCGAACTGGTCCGGCACCGGAGCGGCGAAGCGGTCCGAGTCCTGCGCGGCGAACTGGTCCGACGCCGGAGCGGCGAAGCGGTCCGGGTCCTCGGTGGTGAACTGGTCCTGCCGGTCCCGGTCCGCGAACGGCGGGTCCTGCGCCGCGAACCGGCTCGGCGCCGGGTCGGGTGCCTGGTCCGCGAACCTGTCCTGCTCCTGCGCGGCGAAGCGGTCCGGTTCGTCGGCGAAGCGGTCGCGGGACTGGTCGGCGAACTCGTCCGCCTCCTGCGCCGCGAAGCGGTCCGGCTCCGGCTCCGGGTCCGTGAACTGGTCCTGGTCGGCGAACCGGTCGGCCTCCTCGGCCGCGAACCGGTCCGCGTCCTGCTCCGCGTGCGGTGCGGGCGGGGCCTCGACGAACTGGGTCGGCGGCTCCTCGGCGCGCTCCTCGAAGTCGTGCCGGTCGTGCCGGTCGTGCAGTTCGCGCAGGTCGTGCCGGTCGCGCTCGTCGGCGGGCGGGGCGACCGGCCCGCCGAACGGCTCGTCGTCGTGCTCGGCGCGACCCCGGTCGTACAGCTCCTGGTCGACCTCGAACTCGGCGGTCACCTCGTCGGGAGCCGGGGAGGGCACGTCGGCCACCGGCTCCGCCGGGTCCTCGCGCACGGGCTCCCCGGCGGGCGCCGCCTCGACCTCGGCGGCCTCCCCGGTCCGCGCGGGCTCCGGCTCCTCCTCCGAGAACGGGCTCCACGCCTGGGTGTCGTTCGCCTCCCGCTCGTACGAGGCGGGCGCGAACAGGTCCATGCCCTCGACGTAGGACTCGCGGCGGTACCGGTCGTCGATGACCGGGCCGTCCTCCTCGAACCGCACCCGGTAGGGCGGCCCTTCCTGGCCGTACTCGACCGGCTCCGACTGCCCGTCGCCCAAGTCCGCCGTCTCCTCGACACCCGCTCGCCCGCCCGGCTCCGGCTCGTCCGGCAACGCCACCGCCACCGTCGCGCCCACCTCGGCCGGCGTCTCGGCGATCGGCTCCGGCGGCTCGGCCACCGGCAGCGCGGTGCCCTGCGGCGCGGCCGGCGCGCCCAGGTTGGCCGCGGCGGCGACGCGAGACTCCTCGGTCACCTCCGGCAGCACGAAGTCCTGCGCCTTGGCCCGCTCCACCAGCTCCGGCTCCGGCGGCACGCCGTAGGCGCGCAGGTAGTAGCCGACCGCGGCGGGCCAGATCCAGTGCCCGTCGGTCTGGAACGCCACCGGCACCACCTGCGGCGCGTCCGGGTTCAGCACGTCCGCGTCGAACCCGCGCCCCACCACCGCGACCGGCGCCCGGTCCAGGTAGCTCAGCAGCAGGTCGCGGTCGTCGTCGGCCACCGGCGGGCGGTTCACCGACGGCCGGCCGCCGGGTCCCGCGCCGTCGAACACGCGGGCCGTGCGGAACGCGCGCGGCGGCTGCGGGGCCTGCTGGAGCCTGCGGCGCAGCCAGTCGGGCACGTTCTCGTCCGTGCGCGGGAAGAACCGCATCTCGTCCAGGTACGCCTGGGGCGGCGGCGGGGTCTGCCACGCCGGCTCGTTGCGGTCGAAGTCCAGGTTGTAGCTGGACGGGTGGTCGAGCTGGTAGCGGGCGTTGGACCAGCTGCCACGACCCTCCCGGTACATGCCCGCGCGCAGCCGCGCGAACAGGTTCGCCACCTCCTGAGGCGGTGACCACGTGCGCAGGTTGCCGTCGGTCGACCGGACCTCGGCGATCAGCTCCGAGTACCGGCCGGTGGCGCGGTACTCCGCCGTCACGTGGCGCCACTCCTCGGGAGCGGCCCGCATCAGCGTGAGGCCGATCTGCTTGACCAGCGCATCCTGCTCGGTCGGGTTCAGCGGCTTCAGCTCGGACACGTACTACATCTTCCCCCGCGACCCACCGTGCCCGCACGGCACCCCGCTGGGCCGAACGGACCAATGCTCCCGCTAGGCCTTCGGCGGCGGTGGCTGGGTGGTGACCTCCGGCACCTCGACCAGGCTCCCGTCGGCCAGCAGGTCGGCCACCGACGTGGCGAGGAAGTACCCCGTGCCGCCGCCCGCCTGCCCGAACCACGGCACCGCCACGCCCATCAGCGCGGGCACCGGCTTCTGCACCCGGTACACGTGGTAGCGGCGGTTCAGCCAATCCGGTGGCAACGACCGGTTGCCGAACATGGTGCCCGCCGCGTAGACGAGGTTGCCGGACTCCGGGCCGAACCGGTCCAGCTCCGCGCCCGCCGTCAGCACCACGGGCTCGCGGTCGCGGAACAGCGACAGCGGCGGCTCGTCCGGCAGCGGCTGGATGTCCGGCACCGGCCGCACCGCCTCGGGCCGGGCGGCCTGGCCGGCGGTCCGCGCCTGGTCCAGGTCCGGGCGCCACAGCAGCTCGGCGAGCAGCACCTTCGCCGCGTCCACGGCGTGCTCGTGCACGCGCGGCCTGCCGCTCGGACCGCGGCTGCCGTCCCAGAACTGCACCTGCCAGCCCGACCCGCCGGGCGCGGGCTCGATCACCAGCGCGTCCGGTTTCGGTTCGACGATGCCGTACTCCTGCTCGCCGACCCCGAAGTGGTCGAGCCGGGCCTTGAGCTGCTCCAACGCCCGCCGGTCGGCCTCGGAGACCTCCCGCGGCCGGTACTCGGGCAGCTCCGCGCCCGGTCGCTGCCCGGTCGCCACCGCGGTCGCGGCGCGCTCGGCCTCCGGCGACACCTCGGGCACGGTGAAGCCGTTGTCGCGGAGGTGCTGCACCAGCTGCGGCGCCGGCGGCACGTGGTGGTGCCGCAGGTAGTACGCCACCGCGCCCGGCCACACCCACCTGCCGTCGGTGTGGAAGGACAGCGGCACGGCGGGCGTCGCGTCCGGCCGGAACACGTCCTGGCCGTAGGAGCGGGCGGCCAGCACGACCGGCGCGCCCTCCAGGTACGCCAGCACGTCGTCCAGCTCCTGCGGGTGCACGGCGGGCCGCTCGCGCACCACGCCCTCGGTCCCGTCGAACACCGGCGCGGCGAAGATCAGCCCGGGGTCGATCTGCGCGACGTCCACCCGGTCGGGTGAAGCCAGGCCCGCGCGTTCCCGCAGCCACCCGGGCAGCGCGTCGTCGTCGCGCGGGTAGGTCTTCAGCTCCTCCAGGTGCTGCTCACGGGAGGGCGGCCGGGTCCAGCCCGGCTCGTCGTCCCGGTCGAACTCCGCCGAGTACGTGTCCGGGTGCACGAGGTGGAACTTCATCGAGAACCACGTGCCCCGCCCCGGCCGCGCCATGCCGTCGCGCAGCTGCACGAAGAACGGCAGCGCCTCCGCGGGCAGCTCCCACTCGAACGACGAGCCGTACATGGTCAGCCCGGAGACCTCGGCCTCCAGGTGGCCGCCGACCATCCGGAAGTCCACCCACAGCTGCTCCCAGTCCCCCGGCAGGCGCTGCACGAGCAGGGTGGTGACCGAGCCGAGGATCGCGTTCTGGTCCTCGACGTCCAACTGCGGGGCGGTCATGCGTTCTGCTCCTCGGTGCTCGCCTCGACGAGCTTGGCGCGCAGCCAGTCGGGCGTGTAGGCGTCGTCGCGGGGGAAGACCTGGAGGTCCCGGGCGAAGTCGGCGGCCGGGACCGGCGGGTCGAACAGCGGGTCGTGGTCGAAGTTGTAGGTGATGTCGATGCGGACCGGCGCGTTGACCACGCACCGGGCCGAGAACCACGTGCCGCGACCCGGCTGGTGCAGCACCTGGCGCATCTCCTGGAACGCCGCGGTCAGGCCCTCCGGCGGGAACACCTCGGGGGTGGTCCGGTCCGGCATGTGCACCATCATCGCCACGTCCTGCACGGCCACCGTCATCCGCACCAGCACGTCGATCCGCCGGAACCCCTCCGGAGCAGCGTCCAGCAGCAGGCCGCCGATGTGCTGGAGCAGCTCGTCGTGGCGCTGCTCAGAAGTCGGCCGGCCAGAGGGCTGCGTTGTGCTCATTCGGGTAGCTCCTGACGTAGATCTCGGTCGTGCCGTCGTCGAGCGTCACGCGCCAGCGGGTCTGGTACGTGTGCGGGTGCCTCTGGAGGGGGTCCCGCAGCGCGAAGGTGTCGATGATCTCGACCGTACCGCCGGACTTCATGAACGCCGCGCGGTCCCGCTCCATGCGGTGCCAGGTCTCCTCCGTGACGAACGCCGGGCGCTCGTTGCCCTGGTTCTGGTCGCGCTGCTGGCTCGACTGGTTGGCCGCCTCGCCCGGCCCGCCGGTCTCGTTGCCCTGGTGGTGGCCGCCGTCGGACAGCTTGCGGCCGTTCGAGTCCACCTCGCCGTGGGTGCCGACCTCCAGCTGCGCGGCGCTGTCGCGGCGGATCGCCCCGCCCGAGGACAGGTCCGGTCTGCCGGTCGTGGCGACCGTCTCGCCGTCGCCGTTGGTGCGGCCGCGCCACGAGTCGTTGTCCGCGACCAGCACCGCGTTGGGCAGCGGGTTGTTCAGGTCGGGGCTGAACGGCCGGAACGTGTGGATGTGCGAGGCGGCGCCGTCGTCGCCGGTCTGGAACGTGCCGTAGCCCTGGCCCTTGTGGTCGTCCAGCACGAACCGGGTGTTCGGCGGCAGGTCCGTGCGCGCCGAGAACGGGTTCTTGTTGTCGTACGGGCGCAGCACGGCGTCGCGCTGCTGCTGCGTCCAGCCGCTGGTGTCGCCGCTGACCACCGCCACCGAGTACTGCCACTCGCCGTTCACCCTGGTGCGCTCCACGGCGAGGGTGACCTCGCCGTTGGCCGGGGCGGGCCAGGTGCGGGCCGGCTGCTCGGCCTTGCCCAGGCCGTAGAAGCCGTCGGAGGTGATCTGCGCGTGCGCCGGGGCCTGCGTGATCTCGTTGTTCACCCGGCTGCGCTGGCCGGAGTGGGTGTCCTCGAACACGACGTGGCCGGACTCGTCGGTGAGGAACCGACCGCGGTGCTGGCCGTGCTCGTCGGACACGACGTACTCGGTGCTCGGGTCGTGCAGCCGGCCGGGCCTGCTGAACGGCTCGCCCTGCTCCAGGCCGGTGACCGGGGTCTGCCTGGTCGTGGTCGGCTCGGTGCGCTCGACGGCGGCCTGCGGGTGGCCGTCCGCGTTGGTGGTGAACTCCTGGTGCAGCGGGCCGCGGTCGACGTTGTAGTTCACGCCGCGCCCGTCGCCCGTGACCTCGGGGTTGCGGGTGCCGTCGGCCAGGTGGTCCGGCACCTCGACCCACCGGGGCAGGCCCGTGGCGTCGGTCTGGACCGTGCCCCGGTAGGTGCCGTCGGTGTCGTAGACCTCCATGCGCGTGTCCGGCGGGAGGTCGGTGCGGGCGGTGAACGCCTCGCCCGGCTTCGGCGACAGCGGGTGGTTCGCGTCGACGACCTGGCGGCCGTTGGCGGGCGCGGGTACCGGCTCGACCGGCACGGCGCGCTCGATCGGGACGACCCGGTCGCCGATCCTGACGCTGTCCTGGGTGGTGGCCCGCGTGCCGTCCGGGTCGGCCACGAACACGTCGTGCCGGTGGCCGACCTCGACGCGGTAGTGGGCGTTCGGCGCGGGGTGCCTGACCTCGGGGTTGTCGCCGTGGCGGGTGTTGGGCGCGACGGCGTCCACGTAGACCCTGCCGTCCGCGTCCACGTGGATCGTGGTGCGCGGGGCGCCGTCCTCGCCCAGGACGGTGATCCTGGTGTTCGGCGGCAGGTCCTGGCCGCTGCGGAAGTACGACTCGTCGTCGCGCAGGCGGACCTCGCGCTCGTGCGCGGTCTGCGGCGCCTCCCACGGCTGCTGGACCTGCGGCTCGATGTCCTGGCGGCCGCGGTGGGCCTGGTCGTCGCCCGCGGCCAGGTCGCCCTTGGGCTCGTGGCCCGGCGGCATCCCGTGCTCGCCGACCGGGGTGGAGGCGCCGTCGGGCTCGAACGCGTGCCAGCCGCCGTCCGGCGGGATCTTCGGTCCGCCGGTCTCGGTCGGCGAGCTGGCGTAGACGTTGCCGTGCTGGTCGGACCAGGCGAGGGTGTCCGGCGCGATGACGCGCTGGCCGGTCTCGCGGGCGACGTGCGCGGCGAGGCTGCCGTCACCGCCCGCGGCCGCGTCGCAGCCGACGAGCACGAGCGGCCGGCCCGCCAGGTCCGGGTGGTTGTTGATCAGCTCGACCAGCTCGGCGCGGGTGTAGTGCGTGTCGCCGATGCGGACGCCGTCGCCGTCGGTGTGGATGTCGAGGACCACGTGGTCGTCGCTGCCCGGGATGCGGCCGGACAGGTCGCGCAGCCGGTCCTCGGTGTGCAGGGCGACGCCCGCGTCGGTGACCTGGCTGTTGCGGATGGCCTGGTCGACGCGCTGCGACACCTCGCCCAGCGGGATCGGGCCCCGGTGGGCGACCGGGCCCAGGTCCGGGTTCGGCACGCCGGTCGACGGGTCGGCCGGGGCGCGCTCGGTCGGGGTGTGGTCGTCGAAGGCCCCGTCCCGCGCGTCCGCGACCGTGGCGGTGTCGGGCCGGGCGACGTTGCCGTCACCGTCGAACGTGCCGAAGTCCGGGGCGAGCACGCGCCCGTCCGCGGGCGGCACGTCCACCTCGTGCAGGACGCCCAGGTCGATCAGGCGCTGGACGCTCATCCTGCCCGTGTTCGGGTCGACGAGGTCCGGGGCGGCGACGGGCTGGAGCTGGCGCGCGCCGCCGTCCTGGTCGAACGCCGGGGCGACCCGGGACAGCTCGACGGTGAGCGGGGCGTCCAGGACGTAGACGTGGTAGCCCTTGCCGAGGCTGTCCGGCATGATCGCGCGCTCGCCGAAGCCGTACGCCTGGCCGTCCGGGCGCAGCGGCGAGAGGAAGTCGCCGCCGGGGTGGCCGAACCGGTCGAGCACGGTGCCCGCGGGCAGCTCGACGACCACGCGCGGGCCGTCAGCGCCCTGGTTGGGCGGCCAGTTGATGCTGCCGTCCGGCTTCGAGTGCGCCTGCGTGAAGTCGGCGTGGTTCCCGTGGGGGCCGTAGGGCTGGTAGTCGGGTTCCACGAGGGCGGCGGCGCGCTGGTCGTAGGTGCCGACGGACTGGTCCGTGGGGCCCGTGCTGTCGTGGACCGAGTGGTAGGGGCCGTCGTGGGAGAAGCCCGGGACGACGCCCGCCGGTTGACCCCAGGTGTTCTTGTTGGGGAACGGGTCGGTGGTGCTCGTGCCCGGGTCTGCGGGCGTGGTGTCGGTGGGCGTGGTGTCGGCTGGCGTGGTGTCGGCGGGCCACTCGTGGCTGGAGGCCGGGGAGTGCTCGTCACCGGGGCCGCCGATGAGGTCGGCGGGCCCGTCGGGCGCGGTGCCGTCGGGGCTCGGGCCATCGGGGGTCGGCCCGTCGGCCGGCGCGGGGCCATCGGCCGGCGCGGGGCCATCGGCCGGCGCGGGACCGTCAACAGGCGGAGTGGGTCCGTCCGTGCCCCGGGAGGCGGGCGCCGGACCGTCCGAGACCGGCGCGGGAACAGGGGCGTCCGCGCCTCGGGGCGCGGGACCGTCGACACGCGGCGGAGCGACCGGACCGGCGTCGGCACGCGGCGTGACCGGGCGCGGCGCGGGTTCCGGGGTGCGGGCCGGCGAAGTGCCGTCAGGGCGGACCGGAGCGGCAGGTTGCTGACCGGTCGGCCCGAAGCCGCCCGGTTGCTGCGCTCCGTAGCCGGGCTGAGGCCCAAAACCGCCGGGTTGAGGCCCGAAACCCCCCGGTTGGGGCGTGATCGGGGGCTGGGCGGCCGGCGGCTGGACCGGACCGCGCTGCTCGGGCAGGGATGCGGGCGCGACGTCCCGGAACGGCTGGGCGGGCGCGCCGGTCAGCGAACTGGCGCTGACCGCGTCGGTCCCGCCGACGTCGTGGCTGCCGGAGCCGGAGTCGTCGAAGTACCCGCCGGAGGACGGCGCGACAGGACCACGCCCGCCACCGCCACCACCCGCGGGACCCCCACCGGGCGGCGGCGCGAACCCACCCGCGCCACCGGTCATCGGCGCGCCGGAACCGGGCGCGGCGCCCGGTGCGGAACCGGTTGAAGGAGCAGGCCCGCCGGTCGCGGGAGCCACGCTCCCGGCCGGAGGCGCTGCCGGAGCGGCACCGGCGACAGGAGCGGCACCGGCGACAGGTCCGGCACCGGGCGTGGGACCACCGGTCGGCGCCGGGCCGGCGGAGGGCACTCCACCGGGCACGGCCCCACCAGGCACAGGACCGCCCGCGCCCGGAGCCGAACCAGCCGGAGCCGATCCACCGGGAGTCGAGCCGCCGGGCACAGAACCGGGGGTAGAGCCGCCGGGGGTGGAGCCACCTGGCGTGGAGCCGACCGGCGTGGAGCCAGCCGGAGCCGGGCTACCGGGGGTGGCGCCGCCAGGAGTCGAACCGTTCGCCGTCGAGCCACCAGGAGTCGGACCGCTTGCCGCAGGTCCACCGGGCGTCGACCCGCCAGGCGTAGAGCCGGCAGGCATCGCCCCACCAGGCGTCGAACCGCCAGGCGTTGACCCAGCAGGCGTTGACCCAGCAGGCGTAGAGCCAGCAGGCGTAGAGCCAGCAGGCGTCGAACCGCCAGGCGTCGAACCACCGGCCGTCGACCCGCCAGGAGCGGGCCCACCGAGCGCCGTTCCCCCGGCCGGAGAAGGCCCGCCAAGCGGAACCCCACCAGCCGCAGGCCCACCGATCACCGGCCCACCAGGCCGCGCCCCGGACGCCCCGGGCGTCCCGGCCCCACCCTGACCAGGCGTGAAAGCCGACCCGCCGGGCACCGACCCACCGGCCGGCACCCCACCGGGCGTCCGCCCCGGGGTCCCACCAGGAGCAGGCGCGGCACCACCGGGCACTCCGCCACCGGGCATCCCACCGCCGGGAACCGCACCACCCGCAGGCGCCCCGCCACCGAGCCGACTGCCGATGGAAGAAGGTCCGCTCCCACTGGGCGAGGTCGGCACCGAAGCCCCACCGGGCCGCCCACCGGGAGCCCCGGTGAACGCCGAGGGCGAAGCCGGGGCGCCCCCGCCGGGCGAGGAGTCGCCGATCGAGGGCGGCGCGCCCACCACCGGACCGGGCGCGGGCGGCGCGGCGACCGAGGAGGACGTCGTGGTCCCACCGGGCAACCGGTCCAACCCGTCCCGGCTCACCGAGGGCCCACCGGGCGCCGCGGCGGGCGACCCGGGCGTCGGCCCACCGGCCGCGGGACCGCCCACCGAGGGCGGCGGCGGCACCGGTCCCAGGTTCGGCGGCCCGCCGTCCGGCCCACCCGCGGCCACCCGCGGCGGCTCGACCGACAGCCCGTCCTTGGCCCCGCCGATCCCGCCGGACACGGCTCCGGCGGACGCGCCCATCAGCACGTCCCGCGCCGAGATGTCCTGCCCGAGCACGGCGGCCGTGCCGACCGTGGACACCATGCCCTCGACCGCGCCGCGACCGGCGCCGGCGGCGATCTGCCCGGGCAGCCCGCCACCCTCGAACTTCAGGCCACCGGACACGCCGCCGACCAGGCCGGACACCACGCCGGAGACGGCCGCCTCGGTCGTCTTGCCCCAGTCCCACGACGTCCGGTCGCCGCGCGCCACCTGCACGAGCTGGATCGCCGCGTCGATGCCGACCGAGATCGCGACCTCCCGCAGGATCGCGATGACCAGCTGCCGGAACGTGAACTGCACGATCAGCCGGGTGGCCTGCTGCGCGATGGGGATGCCCGCGGTCGTCGCGCCGAACGTGCCGAACGCCGCGGCGATCAGCGCGGCGATCTCGATCGCCAGCGCGATCAGCGACGCGATGATCGACAGCTTGGTGTACTCCACCTCCAGCGCGGTGTTGTCGCAGCTCTCCGCCAGCTGCTCGCAGATCTTCGCCAGCTTCGGCAGGTAGGAGTCGTCCCCGTCGGAGAACTTCTTCCAGTACTCCTCGAACCGCTGGACCGCCTCGCCGGTCTGGCTGGCGTACACCGTCGACGCGGCGCCGTTGCCCTCGTCGATGACGCCCTTCACGCCCTGCGCGGCGGTTCGGTAGGCATCGGCCATGCGCCTCAGCGCATCCTCGTCGCCCTCCGGCCAGCTCTGCCCGACCACGATCGGGAAGAGCCAGGTGACCTCGCTCGGGATCTCGATGCCCACCCAGTCCCCCTCAGTAGACC
Organism: Saccharothrix xinjiangensis; assembly: GCF_039527585.1. Taxonomy (NCBI): domain Bacteria; kingdom Bacillati; phylum Actinomycetota; class Actinomycetes; order Pseudonocardiales; family Pseudonocardiaceae; genus Saccharothrix; species Saccharothrix xinjiangensis. Next base: position 144,776 of record NZ_BAAAKE010000004.1, read on the forward strand.
CGGGAAATCCCGGTCGCGTTGCCCTGGTCGGAACCCTCGTACGCGTCGGCGGACTGGCCCACGCCCGTGCCGATGTCGCCCAGGGCCTGCGCGAGCGCCCCGAACGCCTCCAGCGTCGCCTGCGAGTTGGGCACGTACTTCTGCGCGAACGCCTGCCCGGACTCGTCACCGCCCCAGCACTGCCCCTCGGCCCGCAGCGCCGAGTCCAGCGCCTGGAGCACGTCGTTCAGCGAATCTCCCGCCCCGCCGAACTGGGCGGCCCCGCGACGCAACCCGGGGACATCGACGTCGTACCCGCTCACCAGCCACTCCTGTCCATGACGCTGTTGCCGTCGTCCTCGTCGGGCGCGGGCGAGGGCCGGCGCTTCGGCTCCTGGCCCCGCGGCACGACGGGCGGCTGGGGGATGAGGTCCGAGAGCGACGGCACGCCGGGCAGCATCTCGGACAGGTCGATGCCGGGGCCCTCCTGCGCGGGGGCCAGCACCTCGTTCAGCTCGGTCCGCGCCTTGGCGACGGCCTGCGTCACGGTTTCGGTGGTGAGCCGGGCCAGCCGGTCCGGGGTGGTGCGGTCGAACGCGTTCGGCGAGAACTCCAGCTTGGTCAGCGCGCCCGCCGAGTCGACCGAGGCGCGCACCGAGCCGTCCGGGGACACCGCGGTCGCCGTGATCGCCATGGCCCGCTCCTGCGTCTCGCGCAGCTCGGAGGTCTTCTTGCGCAACTCGCCCAGGAGGGAGTCCACCTGCTCGCGCATGGCGGCGTTGCGCGCCTCCAGCTCAGCTCGTCGCCCGGTCGGATCGGTCACAGCTGTCCCCTCATGTGCGGCGTGCAGAGGTGCTGACGCTAACGGAGCCCTGCGGGTTCCACGGATATTCCGTCCGTGTTGTCGGAGGGAGGAGGCAGAGTGTGTCACCGTGCTGCGTCCGTACCGAGAACTCGCCGGGATACCGCACCTGCCGTGGCTGCTGGTGTGGTCGCTGGTGGGTCGCCTCCACCTGACGGCAACGCCGCTGGCCGTGTCCTTCCTGATAGCCGGGTGGACCGGGTCGTACGCGCTCGCGGGCGTGGTCGGCGGCGCCATGACGCTCGGCGTCGGGGTCGCCGGGCCGTTGCGCGGACGTGCGGCAGACCGAAGTCCGGCCGGCCGGCTGCTGCTGGTGACCGCCTCCGGTTACGGCGTCGGCACCGCGGCGCTCGGCCTGCTGCCGGGGGTGCTGCCCGGCGCGGCGTGGCCGGTGGCCGCGGCTGTCGCGTTCCTGTCCGGCCTGTTCACCCCGCCGGTGACGGCGATAACCCGGGCGGCCTTCCCGCGCCTGGCCACCGGTGGCGCGCGGCAGGCGGTGTTCACGGTCGAGGCGTCCGCGCAGGAGCTCATGTACATCGTGGGCCCGGCGCTGGCCGCGATCGTGGTGGCGGTGTGGGACCCGCGGGCCGCGCTGTGGCTGTGCGGCGCGCTGGCGGTGCTGGGCGCGCTCGGGTTCGGTGCGGCGGTGCGCCGGGCGGGTCTGGACGAGCCGGTGGCGCGGGAGGCGGGGCACGGCGGCCGGACGCTGCTCGTGAACACCCCGCTGGTGCTGGCGCTGGCGAGTGCGATGTTCCTGGTCGCGTCGATGGTGGCGATCGACTTGGTGATCATCGCCTGGGCCCGTGACCAGGGCTCGCCGGGGCTGGCCGGGGTGCTCGCCGCGGTGTGGGGCGTCGGCTCGGTGGCCGGCGGGCTCATCGCGGGCGGGCTGCGCGGGCAGGTCCGGTACGCGCGGCGGATGCTGCTGCTGGCGCTGGGCGTGGCGCCCCTGGCGCTGGTGCTGCCGCCGGTGCTGGAGCCGTCGTCGCCGTGGTTGATCGGCCTGGTGCTGGGTGTGGGCGGGATGGCGATCGCCCCGGCCATCGCGGCGGGCAACGAGCGGATCAGCGACCTCGCGCCGGACGAGCGCAGGACCGAGGCGTTCGGCTGGATGACCACGTTCACCACGGCCGGCGCGGCGCTGGCGCTGCCGCTGGCGGGGACGCTGCTCGACCACTCCGGACCGGCCGCGGCGGCCGGTGCGAGCACGGTGGCGGCGCTGCTGGGCGCGGCGCTGGCGAGCCGGGTGCGAGAGCGGAGCGCTGTTCCGGTTGGGTGAGCGGGTTCGGCTGGTGGGCGCGCTGGTCTCGTTCGTCGGCGGGGCGTTCCTGGCCGTGCAGGGCCGGTTGAACGGCGAGCTGGGGCACGTGTTCGAGGACGGGTTCCTGGCCGCGCTGGTGTCGTTCGGGGGCGGGCTGGCGCTGTTGCTGCTGTTCGTGCCGACGACGGCCGCCGGGCGGGCCGGGCTGGTCCGGCTGCGGGACGCGCTGCGCGGCGGGCGGATCCGCTGGTGGCAGTGCCTCGGCGGGGCGTGCGGCGCGTTCTTCGTGTCCACGCAAGGGCTGACGGTCGCGGCGCTGGGCGTGGCCGTGTTCACCGTGGCCGCGGTCGCCGCGCAGGCGGTGAGCAGCCTGCTGGTGGACCGGGCCGGGATGGGTCCGGCCGGTCGCGTGCCGCTGACCGGGCCGCGCGTGCTGGGCGCCGCGTTGGCCGTGGTGGCGGTCGGGGTGGCGGTGGCGGACGAGCTCGGCGACCCGGCGGCGCTCTGGCTGGCCCTGCTGCCCGCGGTGGCCGGGATCGGCCTGGGCTGGCAGAGCGCGGTGAACGGGCTGGTCCGCGAGGCGGCGGGCAGCACCCGGGTGACCACGCTGGTCAACTTCGGCACCGGCACGGCGGTGCTGCTGGTGGTGTGCGCGGTGGACGTGGCGGTGCGCGGGCTGCCCGACGCGGCGCCCGCCGGGCCCTGGTTCTACGCGGGCGGCGCGCTGGGCATCTTCACCATCGGCTCGGCCGTGCTCGCGGTGCGGTGGCTGGGCGTGCTGCTGGTCGGGCTGTGCCAGGTGGCGGGCCAGCTCGTCGGCGCGCTCGCGGTCGACCTGATCGCCCCGGCCGCGGGCGAGCGGCTGTCCGCCCTGACCGTGGCCGGCACGGTGTTGACGCTGCTGGCGGTGGTGGTCGCCGCGCTGCCCGGCCGGCGGTGATGAGAGGATGAGGCACGTGACTGCGACGATCCTCAACGGCAGGGCCACCCGGGACGCGATCTTCGAGGACCTGCGCGCGCGGGTCGCCGCGCTGGGCGAGCGCGGTGTCCCGGTCGGGCTGGCCACCGTGCTGGTCGGCGACGACCCGGGCTCGCACTCGTACGTGCGCGGCAAGCACAAGGCGTGCGATCAGGTCGGCATCACCTCGATCCGCCGCGACCTGCCCGCGGACACGACGCAGGAACAGCTCGAACAGGTCATCGACGAGCTCAACGCCGACCCGGCGTGCACCGCGTACATCGTGCAGCTGCCGCTGCCGAAGCACCTGGACGCGAACGCGATCCTGGAGCGCATCGACCCGCGCAAGGACGGCGACGGCCTGCACCCCGTCAACCTGGGCAAGCTCGTGCTCGGCGACGAGGCGCCGCTGCCCGCCACGCCGCGCGGCGTGGTGGAGCTGCTGCGCCGCTACGACGTGCCGCTGGCGGGCGCGAACGTGACCGTGGTCGGTCGCGGCGTGACGGTCGGCCGGCCCATCGGACTGCTGCTGACCCGCCGTTCCGAGAACGCCACGGTGACGCTGTGCCACACCGGCACCAAGGACCTGGCCGCCGAGGTGCGGCGGGCGGACATCGTGGTCGCGGGCGCGGGCAGCCCGGGTCTGATCACGGCGGACATGGTCAAGCCGGGCGCGGCCGTGGTGGACGTCGGCATCACCCGCACGGACGCCGGCCTGGTCGGCGATGTTCACCCGGACGTGGCCGAAGTGGCCGGGTTCCTCGCCCCGATCCCGGGTGGCGCGGGCCCGATGACCATCGCCATGCTGTTGAGCAACACGGTCGAGGCGGCCGAGCGCGACCTCGCGACGGCCTAGGGGCGGAGAAGCGGTGGAGCTGTTGCCGGAGCAGCGCTGGCGGTCGGCGGCGGGCAGGCACCTGCCGTTCGCGCTGGTGCTGGGTGTGGCCGCGTTGGGTTTCCTGCGGATCGTGCAGTACCACTGGCGGCAGGGCGCGGTGCTGATCGGCGTCGCGCTGCTGGTCGCCGCGCTGCTGCGGGTGCTGGTGACCGACGAGCAGGCAGGTCTGATCGCGATCCGGGGGCGCAGCGTGGACGCGCTGCTGTACTCCGGGCTGGGCTTCGCGGTCATCGCGGTGGCGATGACGATCATCGGCGGCCCACTGGACCGCTAGCAGCACCCGCCTACCGACACCTGTTCACCGGCACCCGCCTGCGGGCACCCGCCTAGCGACACCCGCCTGCCAGCATCTGTCTGCCAGCATCTGTCTGCCGGCACCCGTCTACGGGCACCTGTCCGCTGATGCCCGTCCACTGGCGCCCACTGCGCACCGCCCAGCGCTCGCTCCTATCCCCACGCTCGCTCCTGTTCCCAGCATCACGCCGTTCCGGCACACCTCCGTTCCCGCGCCCATTCCCGCGTCTCCCAGCACCCCGCCCACGACGCCGTGCCCTGTCCGCAGCACCGTCACACCCGCCCACAGCGCTGTCGCCCACCCGCAGTGCCGTCACCTGCCGGTGCGCTCGACCAGCGCGGTGATCAGCTCGGTCATCTGCTCCTCCGGGAGCACCTCCGGCAGGGTCAGGTGCTCCACCATCAGGCCGGTCATCGCCAGGTACAGCGACACCACCGTGGTCCGGTCGCCGGGTAGACCCGCGTCCAGGTGGAACTGGACGTCCCGCTCCAGGTTCTCGCTGATCGTCCTGGTCAGCGCGGCTTGCAGCTCCGGGCGCCTGGTCGCCTCCAGCCGCAGCTCCAGCAGCGCGAGGTAACCGGTCCGGTCGGCCTGGAGCCGACCCAGCAACTCCTGGAGCAGGCGGACCACCAGGCTCTTGTCCGGCGGACCCGCCATCGTTTCGGCCAACTTGACCGCGTTCGGGGTCAGCCGAACGTGGATGTGCTCGCCGACCTGCCGCAACAGGTCGTCGCGATTCGCGAAGTAGTTCGAGGCGGTGCCGTTCGGGACGCCCGCCTCGGCATCCACCGCCCGGAACGTCAGCCCCCTCGCCCCTTCGCGCGCCAGCACCTCGATGGCCGCGTTCACCAGCGCTGTTCGCCTGGTCGGGTTACTCGACATCATCCTCCCTTGACAACCACTGCGCCCAGAGTACTACAGTCGGAGCACTACAGCCAGAGTGGTTCGACCACCAATTCACTGGAGAAGCACCATGCGAACCCTGACCTACTTCGTCGCCACCTCCCTCGACGGCTTCATCGCCGACCAGGCCGGGGGCTTCGACGACTTCCTGTTCGAGGGCGACCACATGACCGCGATCTTCGAGGAGCACCCCGACACGCTGCCCATCCAGGCGCGGGAGGCACTGGGCATCGACACGCCGAACAAGACCTTCGACACGGTCTTGATGGGCCGCGCCACCTACCAGGTACCGGGAGGGCTACCGAGCCCGTACCCACACCTGAGGCAATACGTGGCGTCGAGCCGGCTCGTCTCGACCCCACCCGACGTAGAGGTGGTGGCAGACCCCTTGACAACGGTGCGCGACCTGAAGTCGGAGCCAGGCCTGGGCATCTGGCTGTGCGGTGGAGGAAGGCTGGCCGCCACCCTGCTGCCGGAGATCGACGAACTGGTGCTGAAGATCCACCCGATCGTGTTGGGCAAGGGCATCCCGCTCTTCGCCGGCGACTCCCCCACGGCCCGCTTCACCAAGGCGTCGACGAGAACCTTCGACACGGGCGTCGTGTTCACCACGTACACCAGGGAAGAGGCCGTATGAGCCAGGTGATCACACCCGCCTGACCAAAGCCGCACCGCCCGCCATCCACCGCAACCCGGCGTCCACAACCCGGCCGTCGCTCAAGCTGACCAGTTCCAGCCTGACCAGGCGGGCCGGATCAGGCAGCCCCGAGCGATCCGAACTGCCCGGTCAACCTGACCTGGCCCAACCTGACCTGACCCAGCCCAGCCCGGTCTTTCCTGCCCATCCAATCCGACCTGACCGTCCGCCCTGTCACCGCCCACGCCACCACCGACCAGTTACTGGCCACTACCCACCAACCGACAACCACCACCTCCGATCACCAACCACTGACCACCAACCACCAGTCACCGGAAGTCACGAGAGCGGGAGGGGATGCGCAAATCCAGCTGTTGCAAGCGTTCGGCGCGGATGCTGATGACGCCTTCCGCCGACTCCACCACACCCCTGACGAGCAGCGCGGGGCTCATCCGGGCGATGCGGCGGTAGCGGGCCCACAGGCCCGGCGTGCACACGACGTTGACCATGCCGGTCTCGTCCTCGATGTTGAGGAACGTGACGCCGCCCGCGGTGCCTGGACGCTGGCGGTGCGTCACGGCACCGCCGATCAGCACCCTGGTGCCGTTCGGCACCTCGGACAGGGCGGCGGTGGTCAGGGCGCCGAGGCCGGTCAGGCGGTCGCGCACGAACTCGGTCGGGAAGCTGTTCGGGGACAGGCCCGTCGCCCAGACGTCGGCGACGGCCAGTTCCACCTCGTCCATGCCGGGCAGGGGCGGGGCTTCGGTGCCGACCGCGGTGCCGGGCAGTCGGTCGGGGCGGATCTTCGCGACGGCTCCCGCCGCCCACAGGGCCGCTCGCCGGTCCAGGCCGAAGCAGCCGAACGCGCCCGCGGTGGCCAGGGCCTCCACCTGGGCGGTGGTCAGGTGGACGCGGGCGCCGAAGTCCGCCATGTCCTGGAACGGGCCCGCGTCCCGTTCCGCGACAACGGCTTCGGCGACCTCGGGACCGATGGTCCGGATGCCGGCGAGGCCGATGCGCACCGCCTGCTTGCCGTCCACCGGTTCGAGGGTGGCGCGCGCGAGGCTCGCGTTGACGTCCGGGCCGAGCACCCGCACGCCGTGGCGGCGGGCGTCGGCGACCAGTGATTGAGGGGAGTAGAAGCCCATGGGCTGAGCACGCAGCAGGGCCGCGCAGAAGGCGGCCGGGTGGTAGAGCTTGAACCAGGAGCTGACGAACACGAGGTGCGCGAAGCTGAGCGCGTGGCTCTCCGGGAAGCCGAAGTTGGCGAAGGCCAACAGCTTCGCGTAGATCCGTTCAGCCGACTCCGCGCCGACACCGTTGGCCTTGGCGCCCTGGTAGAAGCGCTCGCGGAGGCGTTCCATGCGGTACGTGGAGCGCTTGGCGCCCATGGCGCGCCGCAGTTCGTCGGCCTCGGCGGGGCTGAAGTCGGCCACGTCGACGGCGATCTGCATGAGCTGTTCCTGGAACAGCGGCACGCCGAGGGTCTTCTTGAGCGCCCCTTCCAGCAGCGGGTGGTCGTAGTCCCACTCCTCCTGCCCGTTGCGGCGGCGGATGTAGGGGTGCACCGACCCGCCCTGGATGGGGCCGGGGCGGATCAGGGCGACCTCGACCACCAGGTCGTAGAACTCCCTCGGCTTGAGCCGGGGCAGGGTGGCCATCTGGGCGCGGCTCTCCACCTGGAACACGCCGACGGAGTCGGCGCGCCGCAGCATCTCGTAGACACGTCCGTCCCGCAGGTCGAGGCCGCCGATGTCCACTTCCACGCCCTCGTGCTCGCGCACCAGGTCGATGGCGTGGTGCAGGGCCGACAGCATGCCGAGGCCGAGCAGGTCGAACTTCACCAACCCGATGGAGGCGCAATCGTCCTTGTCCCACTGGAGCACCGTGCGGTCGGCCATCCGGCCCCGCTCGACCGGGCACACCTCGCTGACCGGCCGGTCGCAGATGACCATGCCGCCGGAGTGGATGCCCAGGTGGCGCGGGGATCCCTCCAGCTGCGCGGCCAGCTCCAGCACCGGGCGCGGAATGCCGCCCTCCTCCACCGCGGACCGCAACGGGCCCCAGCGGTCGATCTGCTTGCTCCACGCGTCCTGCTGGCCGGCGGAGTAGCCGAGCGCCCGCGCCACGTCGCGGATCGCCGACCGGGCCCGGTAGGTGATGACGTTCGCGACCTGGGCGGCGTGGCGGCGGCCGTACTTGCGGTAGACGTACTGGATGGCCTCCTCGCGGCGGTCCGACTCGATGTCGAGGTCGATGTCGGGCGGTCCGTCGCGGGCGGGGGCCAGGAAGCGCTCGAAGAGGAGGTCGAAGCGGACGGCGTCGACGTTGGTGATGCCCAGCGCGTAGCAGACGGCGGAGTTGGCGGCCGAGCCCCGGCCCTGGCAGAGGATGCCGTTTCGGCGGCAGAAGTCGACGATGTCGTGCACGACGAGGAAGTAGCCGGGGAAGCCCAGCTCCTCGATGGTCTTCAACTCGTGCTCGATCTGCCGGTACGCCCTGGGGTTCTCGCCGATCGACCGGTAGCGGCGGGCGGCGCCCGCGTAGGTCAGCTCGCGCAGGTGGCTGTTCTCGTCGTGGCCGGCCGGCACGTCGAACGACGGTAGTCGCGGTGCGATGAGCCGCAGGTCGAACTGGCACTGCAAGCCGAGCACGGCCGCGCGGTGCACCGCGCCGGGGAACCGGGCGAACCGGCGGGACATCTCCTGCCCCGACCGCAGGTAGGCGGTGCGGCCGGGTGGCAGCCGGCCGGTCAGCTCGTCCAGGCTGCGCCGTGCCCGCACGGCCGCCGTGGTCGCGGCCAGCCGACCGCGCGCGGGCACGGCGTAGTGGACGGCGTTCGTCGCGATGGTCGGCAGTCCCAGGTCGTGGGCCATCGCCCACAGCAGGTCGTTGCGCGGGCCGTCCTCGGGGTGGCCGTGGTCGGTCAGCTCGACGAACACCCGGTCCGCGCCGTACCGGTCGACCAGGTCGTGCAGCCGCGCGAACGCGGCCTCGGGGCCCTCCCGCGCCAACGCCCGGCGCACCGCGCCCTTGCGGCAGCCGGTGAGCACGACGCAGTTGTCGCGGGTGTCGGCGACGACCTGCTCCGGGTCGTAGACCGGCCGGCCCTTCTCGCCGCCGTCCGCGAGCTGGCCGGTGGTGATCGTGCGGCACAGCGCGTGGTAGCCGTCGCGGTTGGCGGCCAGCAGCAACAGGTGCTCGCCCTCCGGGTCGGGTTGGCCGCTCCGCGGCGCGGACAGCCCGACGCCCAGTTCGGTGCCGAACACCGTGCGCACGCCCAGCTCCTTCGCGGCCTCGGCGAAGCGCACCACGCCGTACACGCCGTCGTGGTCGGTCAGCGCCAGGCCGTCGAGGTCGAGCTGGTGCGCCGTCTCCACCAGCTCCTCCGGGTGGCTCGCGCCGTCGAGGAAGCTGAAGTTGGAGTGGCAGTGCAGCTCGACGTAGGGCACGCGCGAGCGGGTCGCGCCCAGCTCGTCGACCTTGACCGCCAGGTCGGGCGGCGCCTCGTAGCGCTCACGCCGACGCGTCCACGCGGGGCTGTCACCGCCGTCGGGCGGTCGGGGTTCGCCGGACAGCGCGCGTTCCAGCTCCGCCCACCGGACCGGCGGGTTGTTCCACCCCATCAGACGAGGTCGTCCAGCGCCCGCCGGGGCAGGGGCACCAGCGGGAACACCGGTTCGGCCGACGACCTCGCGGACCGGGGCGGGACGTGCGGCGGCGTCCAGCCGAAGTTCGCCGGGTACGCCGGTCCGCCGCGCTGCTCGGGCACGTCGAACCCCGCCAACCAGTCGGCCAGCCCCCGGTCCACCCGACCGTCCGGTTCGGGAGAGTCAGCGCCCATCAGTCGTACACCCCTTCCACCGCCCACTTCCCGCCGGTGCGGATCAGCAGGAACGCCAGCTCTTCACCGTCCGGCGCGGCGCCGAGGACCTGGAGGCGCGCCGCGCGCAGCGCCGTCGCCTCGTCCCACCAGCGCTCGTCGACCGGCCAGGGCCCGGACCACGCCACGACCTGCCGGGCCCGCCCGGCGTGCACGATCCGGTGCGGCTCGACGACCAGCTCGGCATAGCCGGTGACCACGACGTCCGCGCCCGCGGAGTCCAGCAGCGCCACCGGTTCGGGCTCGGTGAACACCGTCGCCGGCGACGGCGCGGGCAGCTGCCCCGGCCACGGCTGGTCCGGGTCGAACGCGGGCGTGCGCTCATCGCCCCAGGGCACCAACCGCACCCGCTCAACCGGTCCGCGCCCACCACCGAGCACCGGCGTGAGCACGGCGCCCGGCCCGAGCAAACCCTGGACGTGCACCATCGCCCGCGCCGCGCGTTCAGCGGCCTCACCCCGGTCCCGACCAGCACCCGGCCACAGCCCGAGCTGGAGGGCTGCGCCGGCGACGACCTCCTCCGGGTCGAGCTGGAGCAGGCGAACACCGGACTCGAACCGGTTGCGCGTGAGCCAGCCGTCGAGCTGCCAGCGGACCCGGTCCGCGATGCCCTGCGGGGTCAGCGGGTCGGCGCAGCGCCACACCCGGCACAGCTCCTCGCCGTCCTCCGTGGTGGCCCGGATGGCAAGGCGCGTGCAGGCCAAACCACGATCCACGAGTCGGGCGTGCATGCTCTCAGCGAGCCCCCTGGCCGCGAACGCCGCCACGTCGACCCGGTCGACAGGCGGGTCGAGCACCCGGGCGACCGCCAACTCGGGCAACGGCCGCCGCCGCGACGGCGGCCGCTCCACCCGCCCCGCGGCCAACCGGTGCGCCAGCACGGCCCGCCGACCGAAGCGGTTGGCCACATCGCGCTCGGGCACGGCGGCGAACGCACCCAACGTGCGCAACCCGAGCCGGCGCAACAGGTCCACCAACTCCGCACGGTCCTCACGGTGCTCGGCAGGCTGGTCGAGCTCGTGGATGCCGAGCGGCGCGAGGAACTCCCGGCTCCCACCGGGCGGGACGATCACGCCGCGGTGCGCCGCGAGGGTGGCCGCGAACAACCCGTCCGCGAACCCGACCTGAGCCTCAACCCCGGCACGCCCGGCAACCTGGTCGACGATCCGCTCAGCAGCCCGTCCCGCGGAACCGCAATGACCAACAGGCCCCCGCGCCGCAACAACGACCAGCCCCGGCCGCACCACCTCGATACCGGGCGCCAACTCCTCCACCGCCTCCGCGACCGGTTCGAAGAGACGGGCATCGCGCGCCTCGTCGTGATCGAAGACGACCAACTCGGGACACCGCCCCTGAGCCGCGCGCATGCGCAACCCCCGGCGCACCCCCTCGGCCCGAGCGACCGCGGAACAGGCGACGACCTCACCCGACCGGACAACAGCGGCGGGCACGTGGGGCAGCAGGTCGGCTTCGGCGGAAGCAGCCACCACCGGCCAATCAGGACACCAGACGGCGAGCGTGTACAGCGGTTCACCCCTGACGGTCGGTTCAAAGGGATGGGGAGGGGGGAGAGAGGGATCGCGCGGGCGGAGGAGGGAGGAACTGGTGGAAGGAGGGAGGAGCCTGTCGGCAGCGTGCGCATCAAGCCCGAGGTTGGGGGCGGTGTTGTAGGTCGAGGTCGCCTCGGGGGTGGGGTTGGTGGCGGGGCTTGGGTGGGGTGTGGTGCCGAGGCCGTGGTGGAGTTGGGCTCGTCGAGGCCGGAAGCGCGGGAGCTGGGAGCGCGGGAGCTGGGAGCGCGGGAGCTGGGAGCGCGGGTACGAGGAGCGCTGAGGCCCGGAGTAGCGGAGCTGGAAATGCCGGAACTGAGAGCGCTGGAGCTGGGGGCGCTGGAGCCGAGACCGCCGGAGTCTGGAGCGCCGGCGCTGGAAGTGCCGGGGCTGGAAGTGCCGGGGCTTGGGAAGCCGGCATTGAAGGTGCCGGGGGTAGGTGTGCCGGAAACAGGTGCGCCGGGGCCGGGTGTGCCGGGGATGGGGGTGCCTGAGAGGAGCAGGCGGGTTTTTCTTGGTTGGGCGGCTGCGCCTCGGCCTTTCGTGCGCACGGTGGCGGTTCGGCTGGTCAGCACGCCGTGGCCTTGTGCCAGACCCTTCCAGCGGTCCGGGGTGGCGCTCAGCTCCACGTCCGCGCCCGGCCACTGGGTGGCGAACGGCAGCAGCACCGCTTTGCGGTTCCTGGCCCTCGCCGAGAGCTTGCGGGCCGTGGCGTCGGTGACCGGGGTGGCCACCGAGACCAGGTCGAAGCCGTCCAGCAGGGCGGCTACGGTCTTCTCGACCTCGCTCCGATCCCTCCCAGGACGAGGGACCAGAGCGAGTCGGTGAACAGCCACCCCCAACTCGGCCGCCGCGAGCACCCCGCATCCCGGCAGGCCGACCACGGCCGCCCAACAACCTTCTGCTGTCGCCTCAGCTACCAGCGTGAGCAGCAACGATGTCGATCCGCTTACCGACACCGTGCTGCCCCGCCGCAGGCCGCCCCACGGGAGGAGCTCTGCCAGTTCCCCGCGAACTGGCAGAGCCTGGACCGATGCCGCGGTCAGCTCGCTCGCCGCACCTACCCCGAGCGCGGACAGCGTCGCCGTTGCCGACCTGGACACCCGCCCCTCCTCCCACTGATCCGCGCGCACCCCTGTGCGCGGATCGCCGTGGGAAGTTCGGCGACCTGTCTGTCGAACATGTGTTCGAACGACGTTGTGATCATATCGCGGGGTGACCAGTCGGTGTCAATGCCCACGATCGAGTGGGGGTGGGAAAAGCGACCAGCCGGCCCTGCCCAGACCCAACACGGCAACTTGAGCCAAGGGCAACTTGACGCAGGACAAGCTTGAGGCGAGGCGAGGCGAGGGCAGGGCAGGGCGAGGCGAGAGCAGGGCGAGGCGAGAGCAGGGGGCAGGGCAAGGGGCAGGAGCTGTCAACTGCGCCCTTGAAGAGCGAGATGGCCTGGGCGACAGGACACTGCCCCTCGTCGAGACGACGTCGCAGCGCCTCCGGTGCGAAACCGCGTGCCCGTAAGGAAAACCCGCCCCGAACATCACACGTTCGGGGCGGGGCAAGGGTTTTCAGCTGTGCAAAAGGCGGTGGGGCTCCCCTGTCCGGGAAGCCCCACCGCAACGATCAGTGCGCGAAGTGCCGCGTACCGGTCAGGTACACCGTCACACCGGCCGCCTCGGCCGCCGCGATGACCTCGGCGTCCCGGACCGAGCCGCCGGGCTGCACGACGGCTCGCACGCCGGCCTCCAGGAGCACCTCCAGGCCGTCCGGGAACGGGAAGAACGCGTCGGACGCGCCCATTGCGCCGCGGACCCGGTCACCCGCGCGGGCGACCGCCAACCGGGCCGCGTCGACGCGGTTGACCTGCCCCATGCCCACGCCGACCGTCGCGCCGCCGGACGCCAGCAGGATCGCGTTGGACTTCACCGCGCGGCACGACCGCCAGGCGAACGCCAGGTCGGCCAGGCCCTGCTCGTCCAGCGGCGCGCCGCACGCCAGCGTCCACTTGGCCGGGTCGTCGCCCTCGGCCTCGATGGTGTCGGAGGTCTGGAGCAGCAGCCCACCGGACACCGCGCGCATCTCCGCGCCGCCGCGCACCGGCTCCGGCGCGACCAGGATGCGGATGTTCTTCTTGCGCGTCAGCACGTCCACCGCGCCGTCGGCGTAGGCCGGGGCGATGATCACCTCGGTGAAGATCTCCGCGACCTGCTCGGCCAGCTCGACGGTGACCTCGCGGTTGGCCGCGATCACGCCGCCGAACGCGCTCACCGGGTCGCACGCGTGGGCCTTGCGGTGCGCTTCGGCGACCGCGCCCGCACCGTCCAGGGCGGACACGGCGATGCCGCACGGGTTGGCGTGCTTGATGATCGCCACGCACGGCAGCTCGTGGTCCCACGCCGCCCGCCACGCGGCGTCCGCGTCGACGAAGTTGTTGTAGGACATCTCCTTGCCGTGCAGCTGCTCGGCGGTGGCCAGGCCGGGGCGGCCGTCGCCACCGGTGTAGAGCGCGGCGCGCTGGTGCGGGTTCTCGCCGTAGCGCAGCACCTGCTTGCGCTGCCACGTCGCGCCGACCCAGCCGGGGAAGCCGGAGCCCTCGTCGTCCGGCGCCACGACGCTGCCCAGGTACGACGCCACGGCCACGTCGTAGGACGCGGTGTGCCGGAACGCGTCCACGGCCAGCCCCTGCCGGTCGGCGAGCGTGAAGCCGCCCGCCCCGACCTGCTCCAGCACCCACTCGTACCGGGTCGGGTCGACCACGACCGCCACGCTCGCGTGGTTCTTCGCCGACGCGCGCACCATGGCGGGCCCGCCGATGTCGATCTGCTCCACGCACTCGTCGGGTGACGCGCCGGAGGCGACGGTCTGCGCGAACGGGTAGAGGTTCACCACCAGCAGGTCAAACGGCGCGATGCCCAGCTCACGCAGGGTTTCCAGGTGCGCCTCGCGCCGGGTGTCGGCGAGCAGACCCGCGTGCACACCGGGGTGCAGCGTCTTGACCCGGCCGTCGAGCACCTCGGGGAACCCGGTCACGCTCTCCACCGGCGTCACCGGGATGCCCGCGTCGGCGAGGGCGCGCGCCGTGCCGCCGGTGGAGACGATCTCGACCCCGGCCGCGTTCAGGCCGGTGGCCAGTTCCAGCAGCCCCGACTTGTCGGACACCCCGATCAGGGCCCGACGAACCGGTCGCCTCTCGGCAGGAGTGGTCACGGGATGCTCACCTTTCGTCCGTCCACGGTGCAGCCCTCGCGGGCCAGGCGGGCGACCACGTCGACGAGCAGCCGCCGCTCCACCACCTTGATGCGCTCGTGCAGGCTTTCGACGTCGTCGTCATCGGTGACGACCACCGCCTCCTGGGCCAGGATCGGCCCGGTGTCCACGCCGCTGTCCACCAGGTGCACGGTCGCGCCGGTCACCTTCACGCCGTAGGCGAGGGCGTCGCGGACGCCGTGCGCGCCGGGGAAGGCCGGCAGCAGCGCGGGGTGCGTGTTGACCATCCGGCCGCCGAAGCGGGCCAGGAAGGCGGGTCCGAGGATCTTCATGAACCCGGCCGACACGACCAGGTCGGGCTCGTGCGCCTCGACGGCGTCGGCCAGCGCGACGTCCCAGGCGGCGCGGTCGACGTGGTCGCGCAGCTTCACCGAGAAGGTCGGGACGCCGGCGCGCTCGGCGCGGTCCAGGCCGGCGATGCCATCGCGGTCCGCGCCGACGGCGACCACCTCGACCGGGTAACCGGGGTCGGCCGCCGCGTCCAGCAACGCCTGCATCAGGGTGCCGGAACCGGAGACGAGGACGACGACCCTGGCGGGGACGGGAAGCCGGAGTGTGGTCGCGGCGCTCAGCGTGCTCTCCTTGCTGGGGACTGTCACAGCAGCTCAAGAGCAGCCTAGGCGGTGCTCACCGGGGCTCGGCGGGCAGGTCCGGGTCGCGGTCGTCCGAGTCGCGGTCGTCCGAGTCGCGGTCGTCCGGGTCACGGCCGTCCGACTCGTCGGAGTCGGCAGCGGAGCCGGGGTCCGGTTCCGGGTCGGCATCGAGGTCGGCATCGAGGTCGGGGTCGGGAACGGGTTCGGCACGATCCTCGTCCTCGTCGGCAGGGACCTCGTCTTCAGTCTCGTCGTCGGCCTCTTCTTCGGCTTCTTCTCCGGCCTCGTCGTCGAAGTCGTCCTCGTCGACGTACTCAAGGTCCTCGTCGGCGTACTCGTCTTCATACTCGTCGTCGTCGTATTCGTCGTCGACGTAGTCCTCGTCGTCAGCGACATCCTCAGCGGCGTCTTCGGCGGCGTCTTCAGCAGCGTCCTCGACGTCCTCGACCGCGGGCTCCAGCACCGGCGCCGGCTCCACCACGCGCGGCGGGCGTGGCCCGGCGAACCAGGCGACGACCCCGCCCGGCACCGCGACCCACGCCACCGTCAGCACGGCCAGCAACCCGGCCGGCACGGTCACCGGGTCGAACGCACCACCACCCAGCGGACCGCCCGCGACCGCGGCCAGCACCAGCGCGCCCACGCCCGCCGTGATCGCCGCGACCAGCACCGCGCGCACCCGCGACCGGGGCGTCGGTGCGGCGTCGCGCAGGGTGAACCCGGCCAGCACGCCGACCGCGCCGGGCAGCACGAGCACCAGCGGCAGCCAGGCCACCTGCTGCTCGGGCAGCGCGGCCAGCAGCGGCACGGCGGGCACCGCGCCGCCGGTGAACTCCAGCGGCGTCACCACGACCGGGCCGAGGGAGAACCCGGCGCCCACGACGTACGACAGGGCGCCCACCACGGCGTTCGGCAGGTAGGCCAGGCACAGCAGCCAGATCCCCAGGCCCGTGCCGATGGTGCCGCCGCTCTGGTCGAACAGCGACGCGGTGGTCGACCAGGACAGCGCCAGGCCGAGCGCCAGCACCAGGGCACCCGCCGCGGCCAGCGCGAACAGCACCACCGCGCCCGTGCGCAATCCGCGCCGGGCCACCGGGTCGACGCGCTCGAACACGACCTCCACCAGGCCGCAGCGCTGCGCCACGCCCGCCACCGCCGCCAGCCCGGACACCGCCGCGCAGCCGAAGAACGCCACCGCGGGCGTGGCGCGCACCGGGCCCTCGTCGCCCATCAGGAACGAGATCACCCCGCCGACCGCGGCGTGCGCGCCGGCGATGCTGAACACCACCGACCGCGCCTGGAGCGGCTCGAACAGGCCCAACCGGTCGGCCGTGCCCGCCGCCGCCCGGTACACGAGCAGCATCACCAGCGCGGTCGGCAGCAGCGGCAGCAGGCCGAGCTGGCCGCCGTCGAACCGGAGCGGCACGTGGTGCGCGGCCAGCCAGCCCGGCGCGGCGGCGGTCAGCACACCGGTGGTGGAGAACGACGCGTGCGCGGCCGTGGAGGAGATCAGCGCGAGCAGCGCCGCCACCGCGGCGTAGCCGACGACCACGGAGCCCGCGGCGGTCGTGGCGAGCACCCGCACCCGTTCCGCGCGGGAGAACTCGGGCGGGCGCACGGAGTCGGTCACCGCGCCGTGAGAAGTCGTCTGGAGCACCGGCACCTGTCCACTGTCTCAGTCGCGATGAGCCGTTCGGGTGAGGCACGCCGGACATGCGAAGAGGGGCGGCCCCGGTGTCCCGGTGCCACCCCTCCCACGCCTGCTCAGCCCTGCTGCTGGGGACCGCCGAACCCGCTGGGCGGGGTGCCCTGGCCGCTGCCGGGCTGCGGCTGGTTGAACTGGCCGGGCTGCGGCATGTACGAGGTCGGCTGCGGCTGGTTGGGCTGCTGGCCCTGCTGCTGCTGCGGGGGCCCCTGCTGGCCGAACTGGCCGGACGGCGGGCCGTACTGCTGCGGGTGCTGGCCCTGCTGCGGGAACGCGCCGGACTGCGGGTTCCAGCCGCCCTGCTGGCCGTACGGGTTCGCGGGCTTGGGCTGGAGCTTCACCACACCCGCGTCCAGCAGGACCGCGACGACGAGGGCGGCGGTCTGGAGCAGCGCCACGATCAGCAGCACGATCTGCATGCCCTCGACGTCGGCCTCGGTCTTCACGATGTCCTGGAGCAGGAGCAGCGTGGTGACCGCGGCGAGCACGGCGGCCGCGGGCAGCAGCCTCGGCGCCTTCGGCAGCACGGACAGGCCCGCCAGCACCGCGGCGGCCAGCAGGAACTGGATCTGCACCGACGCGACGTCGTCCGCGAACGCCAGCAGGTAGGCGATCAGGCCCAGACCCGCGGCGACCAGCGGGAGGATGAGGTTCAGGTTGACGCCCACCGCCGGCTGCGCCGGTCCCGGCTGCTGCTGAGGGGCGCCGTACGGCTGGGACATGGTGGTGTCTCCTCCAACTGCTGGACTGATCAGGTCGTCGACAGAACGCTAGCCGATGCGCACTCTCCGACGACGACCGGAGTCCTGTGGTTCCCCCCGAACGCGCCCTGTGAACGTGCCGGAGGCCACCTCCCCGCGGGAGGTGGCCTCCAGTGTCTGCCACGGACGAGCGAATGTCAGCCGATCGACTGCATGATCTCGCGCATCAGGGCGGCGGTCTCGGACGGCGTCTTGCCGACCTTCACGCCGGCGGCCTCCAGGGCCTCCTTCTTCGCCTGCGCGGTGCCGGCCGAACCGGACACGATCGCGCCCGCGTGGCCCATGGTCTTGCCCTCGGGGGCGGTGAAGCCCGCCACGTAGCCGACGACCGGCTTGGTGACGTTCTCCTTGACGTAGGCCGCGGCCCGCTCCTCGGCGTCGCCGCCGATCTCGCCGATCATCACGATCGCCGCGGTGTCCGGGTCGGCCTCGAAGGCCGCCAGCGCGTCGATGTGGGTGGTGCCGATGATCGGGTCGCCGCCGATGCCGATGGCGGTGGAGAAGCCGAAGTCCCGCAGCTCGTACATCATCTGGTAGGTCAGCGTGCCGGACTTCGACACCAGGCCGATCTTGCCGGCGCCCGAGATGTTGGCCGGGATGATGCCCGCGTTGGACTGGCCGGGGCTGATCAGACCCGGGCAGTTCGGGCCGATGATCCGGGTCTTGTTGCCGGTGGCCACGGCGTGGGCCCAGAACGCGGCGGTGTCGTGCACCGGGATGCCCTCGGTGATCACGACGGCCAGGCCGATGCCGGCGTCGATCGCCTCGATCGCGGCGGCCTTGGCGAACGCCGGCGGCACGAAGATCACGGTCACGTCGGCGCCGGTGGCCTCCATGGCCTCGGACACGGTGCCGAACACCGGCAGCACGTGGCCGTCGAAGTCGACCTTCTGGCCCGCCTTGCGCGGGTTGACGCCGCCGACGATGTTCGTGCCGGAGGCCAGCATGCGCTTGGTGTGCTTGGTGCCCTCGGCGCCGGTCATGCCCTGGACGATGACCTTGCTGTCCTTGTTGATGAAGATAGCCATCGTCAGACCCCCGCAGCCGCGAGCTCGGCGGCCTTGTCGGCCGCGTTGTCCATAGTGTCCACCACGGTCACCAGCGGGTGGTTGGCCTCGGCCAGGATCCGGCGACCCTCCTCCACGTTGTTGCCGTCGAGGCGGACGACCAGCGGCTTGGTGGCCTCGTCGCCCAGGATCTCCAGGGCCTTGACGATGCCGTTGGCGACCGCGTCGCAGGCGGTGATGCCGCCGAAGACGTTCACGAACACGGACCGGACGTCCGGGTCGTTCAGGATGATCTCCAGGCCGTTGGCCATGACCTCGGCGGACGCGCCGCCACCGATGTCGAGGAAGTTCGCGGGCTTGACCCCGCTGTGCTTCTCGCCCGCGTAGGCGACCACGTCGAGGGTGGACATCACGAGGCCGGCGCCGTTGCCGATGATGCCGACCTGGCCGTCCAGCTTGACGTAGTTGAGGCCCTTGGCCTTGGCCTTGGCCTCCAGCGGGTCCTCGGCCTGCTTGTCGACCAGCGCCTCGTGCTCCGGGTGGCGGAAGCCGGCGTTCTCGTCGAGCGTGACCTTGCCGTCGAGCGCGACGACCTTGCCCTCGGGGTCGCGGACCAGCGGGTTGACCTCGACCAGCGTGGCGTCCTCGGACACGAAGGTGTCCCACAGCTTGACGATCACGTCGGCGACCTGGTCGGCCACCTCGGCGGGGAACTTCGCCGCCGCCACGATCTCGTCGGCCTTGGCGCGGTCCACGCCCTTGATCGCGTCGACGGGCACCTTGGCCAGGGCCTCGGGCTTGGTCGCCGCGACCTCTTCGATGTCCATGCCGCCCTCGACGGAGGCCATCGCGAGGAACGTCCGGTTCGCCCGGTCCAACAGGAAGGAGAAGTAGTACTCCTCCGCGATGTCGGAGGCGGGGGTCACGAGCACGCGGTGCACCACGTGACCCTTGATGTCCAGACCGAGGATCGCCTCGGCCTTGGTCGCGGTCTCGTCGGGGTTCTCAGCGAGCTTGACGCCACCCGCCTTGCCCCGACCACCCGTCTTGACCTGGGCCTTGACCACGACGGTCTGGCCGAAGCGCTCGGCGATCGCCTTCGCTTCGGCGGGGGTGCTGGCCACGTCGCCCGGCAGTACCGGGACATCGTGGGCGGCGAAGAGGTCCTTCGCCTGGTACTCGTACAGGTCCACTCGGGTCTCCTGCGACGTCGGTGTCGGACACCGCGTCCTCGCTGGTGCGGTCCTCGAAGGTCCGGCGCTCCAGGCTGGTGCCTGGTGCACCACGTACCAGGCATCACCTGGAACGCCGGCATAGCCGTGGAGGACCGGCTCGACGCGGCTGCGCAGAACACTATCGACCTGCCAGGACTACTCCGCACCCCACGCCCGTGAAGTCGGTCATAGAGGTGGTGAGGTCGATCACCACACCGATTCAGCAGCAACGCGCGCAGCGCGAACCCCGAGCAGAGCTCGTGTCCTCCCCGGAGGCCTGCCCAGCGGCGAGCGACCGCTTTTGCCTTTCCGCCCGTGAACCAAGAACGCCCGTGAACCACTACTGCTCAAAGGTTCACCGAGCGGTGCGAAGCGCAGCCGACACCAGGAACGCCGCCGCACCCGCAGCGGCCAACCAGAGCCCGGGCCCAGGCGCGGCCTCGACGGCCCGCCCCGCCGTCAGCGGGTACTCCAGCGCCCGCACGGCCATGACCGAAGACGCGCCCAGCAACAGCCCGGCGCCCTGGTCGTGCCGGGCCTTCAAGGCGATCCCGGCCGCGACCACCACCCACACCAGCGCGAGCAGCAACCCCCAGGAGCCGGACTGGAAGCCGAACGCCCCGGTCGGCACGTAATCAGGGGCCCTCAGCACCGGCAGGCCGAACGCGCCCAGCGCCAGCAGGACGGCGATCAGCGTCCCGGCGATCAGCGGCAACGGCGGTTCGCCCACGGCCACCCCCGCCTCGTCCCGCTCGACCGAACCCGCCAAGGCGGCCGTGAGGCCCGCGGCCCCGGCCGCGACCACCGCGAGGACCGTGAACCACACCCCCGGCCCCGGCTCGACGGTCTCGACCTGCGTGGCGGCGAAAACCGCGTCGAGCGCGCTCGCGGCCGCCAACGGGACGGTGACCAGCGCGACGGCGAGCGTCGGCCGGACCGGGGCCCTGCCCAGCAGGGCCACCGCCAGGCCACCGGTGACGACCGCGGCCGGCCAGAGGAGACGGGTGGCGTAGTCCGTCGGCGCCGTCAGGCCCTCGGGCAGCACGAGCTGGTCGGTCATGACGCCCGCGAGGGCCGCGACCGCGGCGACCAGGGCCAGGCAGCCGGTGATGACGTGCAGGCGACGCGGACCGGGCAGCTCGGGCTCGTGGGGGCCCTCCGTCCCCTCCTCCGCCTTGGCGGACTGCGGCCAGGCCAGCGCCACGGCGGCGGCCAGCACCAGGAACGGGCCGGGCGCGAACCCCACCTGCTCCACGGCGAAGCCCGTGACCACGGGCGGGAGCGCCACCGCGACCAGGACCGCGGCGAGGCCGAGCAAGCCGCCCCGGCGGACCTCCTGCGTCGTGGCGCTCGCCGCCAGGACCGCCAGGACGGGCGCCGCGACCGTGAGCAGGAGGCCCCCGACCATCGGCAGGGCCGCCGACTCGAACGGGCCGCGCGCCGGGATGAAGGCGTCGGTGGAGGTGAACGGAGCCGTGAACAGCCCGACCGCCGCGACCAGACCCGCCGTGGCGGGCAGGACGAACCCCGCGCGCTCGCTGCGCACGTCCGGTTCGACCAGGGTGGTCGCGGCCACCGCGCCGCCCGCGACCACCAGCACGTGGCCGGCGACGAGGAGCCACGCACCGACCGCCGGGGTCAACGGCCCGAGGTCGGTCGGGAGGAACAGCTCGGGGCGCGAGGTGTCGACGGCGTCGACCACGACCTGGAGGTCGTTGAGCAGGCGACCGACCGCGAACGCGGCGGGCGCGACGAGCACCGCCGCCGAGGTCGCCTCCTGGCCGCGCGCCAGCAGGGCGGCGGACAGGCCGACGGGCAGCAGGGCGAGGAGCGCCAGCAGCGGCCAGGCGGTGAACGCGGGCGGCGCGGAGTCCTCGACCACCCCCACGACCGGGGCCACCGCCGCGAGCACCGAGCCCAGCGCGGCGAGCCCGACCGCCGCCCGCAGCCTCGTGAGCGTCGGCGTGACCGGTTCAGCGGTTCCGGTTCGGATCACCGGTCGGACGCTAGCAAAGGCCGGACGGGACCGTCGCGCGCCTTCCAGCGGGCCCCTCCCGTCGCGCGGGACCGGCTCCACCGGGGCGCGGCCCGGTCACAGCTCCTCCGGCGCCCCGCCCGGCGCGCCACGGGGGAATAGACCTCATACCCGCGGCAGTTGGACCGGCTGCCACCTCATTCACCCGTACGGGTGGATCCGGCTCAGCGACTGGTTGGGGCAGGAGCGGGCCGGGTGGCGGCGCTCGGGGGAGCGCTCGACGACACGGGGGGGGTGTTGGCTCGGACCGCCGTTCCGCCTGGTGAAGCGCAAGGCGCCGCCTCGGGACCACCCGCTCGACAGCGCACGCCCACCGGCTGTTGTTGATCAGCAATTGCAGGTCAGGGGGCATCCGGACGCCCGCCGACCCCGCGCCTCGGCGGCGCCCGCCCGTTTCGGCCGTGAACCGGTGGGCACCCCAACTGTGCCGGGGCGAGGCATTCGGGGACAGCGCATCCGCCTTCGCAGTGCCGTCGGGAGTGCTGCGGAGGCGGGACATCGGGGAAAGACGCCTCCAGGCGCCACAGGGGCCCGCACGCCTCCAGGCGCCGCACACCACGGGGCTCACGTGCCTCAGGCATCACGTGCCTCAGGAATCACGCGCCTAGGCATCACGCGCCTCAGGACACCGCCCACCACAAGGCGTCGCACGTCCCTTTCACGGAACGTACGCAGCGCGACACCCGGTTGGAGCACCCGGCGTTGGTCGCCACGGAGCACCGGATACGTGATTCAGGTCACCTTTACCTCACGATCCGAGCACGCCCACTCACCAGAATGTGATCGCCGTCACGCATTCGTGTGACAAGCAGGATCACCCCATCGTGCCTGGACCCTCGGGGTTTCCGTAGCGCTGCTGTGACCGAACGTCACCCTCTGTATGTCGAGTAGTCCACCTGACCGCTAATAGGCAGACATCGAGACCAGGGATTGCCCTTAAGGGCTCCGCGCCGTTACTGTCCCCGGGTCCGTTGTCACGGTCTGGTCACAACCAGGACAACGAGTCGGTACCCCGACCGGCTCAACCGGGATCCCCCGCCCGGTGTCCGACCGGACTCCCCGAAGACGGAAGGTCAGGTTTTGTCTCGACACCGCTCCCCCGGCGGCCATACGAGCTCGACCGCGCTCGAAGAGGCAGTGGAACACGCCTCGACGCGTGCGGTGGCCACGCACCGGCTCCCCCCGCCGCCTTCTGCGCTGCGCGGACGGATCATGGTCGCCGCGGTCGCCGTCGGCGCTTTCGCAGCCGCAGGCGCCGGACAGACGCTCCACGCGCTGGGTTCCGACTCGCCGAGCAGCTCGGACGAGGTGACACCCCTCGCGAACGCCGCCGAGGGCGCCGCCGCGTTCGGCGTCGGCGGCACAGGTCCCGCCGCTCCTCAGGTCCTCCCCGTCGCCAAGACGGTCGACGCGGCCGCCGAGGCGCAGAAGCTCGTCAAGAGCCAGCAGATCACCCAGGACCGCGAGGCCGCCGCCGCCGAGGCCGCGCGCCCCAAGTTCTCCCGCCCCGCCAACGGCCAGTTCAGCTCCAGCTTCGGCGGTCGCTGGGGCACGATGCACTACGGCATCGACATCGCGGGTCCCATCGGCACGCCGATCCTCGCCGCTGCGGATGGTGTCGTGATCGAGGCCGGTCAGGCAAGCGGTTTTGGCCTCTGGGTCAGGGTCGAGCACGCCGACGGCACGGTCACCGTCTACGGGCACGTGGACACCTACTCGGTCCAGGAGGGCCAGCGGGTCCGGGCGGGCGAGCAGATCGCCCGGATGGGCAACCGCGGCTTCTCCACCGGCCCGCACCTCCACTTCGAGGTCTGGGACGCGGACAGCCGCAAGATCAACCCGTTGCAGTGGCTGAACTCCAAGGGCATCAGCGTCTGACCTCGCGGTCGGGCGCTCGGGCACCGCGGTCGACATCGTGGTCGACGCGGTCGGGCGCTCCGACCCCGCGGTCGAACGGGAGCCGGTGCACGAAGTAGGCACAGGCCACCCGCCACACCGCGCACATGCGCCCGCGCTCAGCGCACCGCCGGCACCGTCCGGCGGGCGTGCGCCGGTGCACGCGCAACAGCGCCCGCCACGCCGCGGCCAACCGCCGGGCTTCCACGCCCAGCGCACCACCGCGCGCACCCAGCCGGTCAACCGCGTCCAGGTAGCCCTCCACGCGCTCGTCCAAGAGCCGGGCCAGGATTTCGTCCACACCGCGCACCCTCCGTGTCGTCCGCTCCGGTGTGGATCAAACACCCGGGCACCGACAATTCCCGGCCACCACCGGGCGGAGCTGCGAGAACAGGGGCCCGAGGGGCCGCCCCAACGCCGGACAGCCGGGCCACGAGAAGCCCGGCCCTCGAACACGAGGAAACCGGGCGCAGAACACGACGAGCCGGGCCCTGAACGCGAGACGCCAGGCGCAGAACGCGGCAAGCCCGGTCCCGAACACGAGGAAGCCGGGCCGCCGAAGCGACCCGGCCCTACCCCTCGTGGAACCGCCCCCGCCGTGCTCCCCACCGTCGCCGGTGATCACCACCGCCGGTCCCACCCGTGATCCCCACCGTGATCCCACCGCGGTCACCGCCCCGACACGGGCCCGCGTCCCCCTCGCCACGACACGGCTCCCCGATCACCGGCACTCCCCGAACGCCCGGTCATCCCGCTTGTGGCACCCCTAAAGACGCGCACGGTCGATTCGGGTTGCCCCGGAATCCGGAACATCCCGAACAAGTGAAAAACCGACCCGAACGAGCGAGGACCAGTGCTGGGAGGCCCGTCGAGCCCCTCAGAGCTTCACGAGCGGCACCCCGCCGATCAGCATCAGCCGGACCGTCCCGGACCCGCCGAAGTCGATCGTGGCGGTGGCGCGCGGCCCGGAGCCGTCCACGGCCACCACGCGCCCCAGCCCGTACTTGTCGTGGGTGACCCGGTCGCCCACGTCCAGCTTGATCGCGGGCGTGTCCTTCCACTGCGAGTTCGACGGCGACGGCCGCGACGAGGTCGACGAGCGGCCCCACGACGTGGGCGCGGACGGCGCCGAGCGCTTCGGCTCCAGCCGCCGCCACTCGACCAGGTCGGCCGGGATCTCGTCCAGGAACCGCGACGCCGGGTTCGCCGCCGGCTGCCCCCACGCCGAGCGCACCAGCGCCCGCGACAGGTACAGCCGCTGCCGGGCCCGCGTGATGCCCACGTACGCCAGCCGGCGCTCCTCGGACAGCTCCGCCGGGTCGCCCAGCGCCCGCATGTGCGGGAAGACGCCGTCCTCCCAGCCCGTGCAGAACACCACCGGGTACTCCAGGCCCTTCGCGGTGTGCAGGGTCATCAGCGTGACCACGCCGTCGGACTCCGCGTCCGGCACCGAGTCCGCGTCGGCGACCAGCGACACCCGCTCCAGGAACGCCGCCAGCGAGCCCTCCGCGGGCAGCCCCTCGTCCTCCTCCGGCACGGGCACCGCCGCGCCCAGGTCGGTGAACTCGCGGGCCACCGTGACCAGCTCGTTCAGGTTCTCCACCCGCGAGTGGTCCTGGGGGTCGTCGCTGGCCTCCAGCTCGGCCCGGTAGGCGGTCTTCTCCAGCACCGCCTCCAGCACGTCCGCCACGTCGTCGCCGCGCTCGACCAGCTGCCCCAGCTCGTCCATCAGCTCGACGAACCCGGCGATCGCGTTGCGCGACCGCGGGTTGAGCAGCGGCACCTTGCCCGCCACCGCGTCGCGCAGCGCCACCGCGAAGCCGACCCGCTCCCGCTCGGCGTGGGCGGCCACGCACGCCTCCGCGCGGTCGCCGATGCCGCGCTTGGGCACGTTGAGGATGCGCCGCAGCGAGACCGTGTCGTCGGGGTTGGCCAGCGCCCGCAGGTACGCCAGCGCGTCCCGCACCTCGCGCCGCTCGTAGAACCGCACGCCGCCGACGACCCGGTAGGGCAGGCCGAGGCGGATGAAGATCTCCTCGAACACGCGCGACTGGTTGTTGGTCCGGTAGAACACGGCGATCTCGCCGTTGTTCGCCTCGCCGGAGTCGACCAGCCGGTCGATCTCGTTGGCGACGAACTGCGCCTCGTCGTGCTCGTTGTCCGCGACGTAGCCGACGATCTTCTCGCCGTCGCCCAGGTCGCTCCACAGCCGCTTGTCGCGCCGGTCCGGGTTGCGCGAGATGACCGCGTTCGCGGCGCTCAGGATGGTCTGCGTGGACCGGTAGTTCTGCTCCAGCAGGATCGTGGTGGCCTGCGGGTAGTCCCGCTCGAACTCCACGATGTTGCGGATGGTCGCGCCGCGGAAGGCGTAGATCGACTGGTCGGCGTCGCCGACCACGCACAGCTCGCCGGCCGGGACGCCGTCCGCGCCGGTGCCGACCAGTTCCCGGACCAGCGTGTACTGGGCGTGGTTGGTGTCCTGGTACTCGTCGACCAGCACGTGCCGGAACCGGCGGTGGTAGTGCTCGGCCACGTCCGGGTGGTCCTGGAGCAGCTCGACCGTCCTCATGATGAGGTCGTCGAAGTCCAGCGAGTTCGACTCGACGAGCCTGCGCTGGTAGCTCTCGTAGACCTCGGCGACGCGGCGCTCCAGGTCGTTGGCCGCCCGGTCCTTCGCGGTCGCGGCGTCCACCAGCTCGTTCTTCAGGTTCGAGATGTGGACGGCCAGCGTGCGGGCCGGGTAGCGCTTGGGGTCGAGGTCCAGGTCGCGGGCCACCAGCGTGATGAGCCGGCGCGTGTCGTCCGAGTCGTAGATCGAGAAGTTGGACGACATGCCGAGGGTCTTGGCCTCGCGGCGCATGAGCCGCACGCACATCGAGTGGAACGTGGACACCCACATCGAGCGGGCGCGCGGGCCCACCAGGTCGGCCACGCGCTCCTTCATCTCGGCGGCGGCCTTGTTGGTGAACGTGATCGCCATGACCTCGCCGGGGTGCACCCCCCGCTCGGCGAGGAGGTGGGCGATGCGGCGGGTGAGCACGCGGGTCTTGCCGGACCCCGCACCGGCGACGACCAGCAGCGGCGCACCCGCGTGCTCGACGGCCCGGCGCTGTGACGGGTTGAGGTCGTCGAGCAGCCGCGCGGTCCGGGGGGCGGGGGGACTTGAGGGCAAGTCGAACAAGGCGCTCATCGCCTGTCCACGTTACCCGCTGCCCCCGACAGCCCGGGAGCTGTGGCATGATGTGGTCGTGCTCGCGGCGAACTTCCACTTTTTCTACGGGAACCGGACTCCGGCTCCCGTGGACCGCTAGCGCGACCAAGCCACCACGAAGCCCCGGAGTCCTCGGACCCGGGGCTTCGTCGCTGCCGGGGCCGGAACTCCACAGACCACCCCGAGAGGTCTTCACGATGAACAGCACCGAGACCGACCAGGACATCGACGCGCTGCGCCAGGAGATCGACCACCTGGACGCCGAGCTGCTGCGGCTGGTCAAGCGGCGCGTCGAGGTCTCCAAGATCATCGGCGCGGCGCGGATGGCCGCCGGCGGCACGAAGATCGTGCACAACCGCGAGCTGGACGTGCTCAACCGCTACCGCGAGCTGGGCCCGGAGGGCCGGGACCTGGCCCTGATCCTGCTCAAGCTCGGTCGCGGCGCGCTGGGTCGCTAGTCGCGAACGCCCAGGCGGTGAGCGCGGACCTGGCGCGCGCCAGGTCCGCGTCCACCAGCTGGGTGTCGTCGGGCACGTAGGCGAGCGGGTCCTCCAGCAGCTCCAGCCCGAGCAGGCCCTCCACCAGGGCGTGCAGGCACAGGGCCGAGTAGCCGCGCAGGTAGCCGCCCTCCTGCGTGAGCACGGTCGGCAGGCCGAGCCCCGACACCGCGCCGCCGATCCACCGGTAGCCGCCGGCGGTCAGGTTGTGCCTGCCGTTCGGGTCGAACGCCGAGCCGTCGAAGCCGGAGGCGCACACCAGGAAGTCCGCGCCGAACTCGGCCAGGGCCGGGAGCGCGACCTCCTCCAGCGCCCGCCGGTAGGCGAGGTCGCCCGCGCCGAGGGACAGCTCGACGTTGACGTTGGCCCGGTCGCCCTCGTCGGGCGCGCCGGTCTGCCGGTGGTTGGCGCCCCACGGGCCGTGGCGCATGTGCACGGACACGGTGAGCACGTCCGGGTCGGCGCGGAATATCTCCTGGGTGCCGTTGCCGTGGTGCACGTCCCAGTCCAGGACGGCGACCCGCCGGCCCGCGCGCCGGGCGGTCTCGGCGACCAGCGCGGCGTTGTTGACCAGGCAGTACCCGTCCGGCAGGTCCGGCTGGGCGTGGTGGCCGGGCGGGCGGACCAGGGCGTAGGCCAGGCGGGTGCGGCCGGCGGCGACCGCCTCCCAGGCCGCCAGGGCGGTGCCCGCGGCGGCGCGGATCGCGTCCCACGAGCCGGGGCCCACGACCGTGTTGACCTCGACTTCGGTGCGCTCCCGGCACGCCTCGCGCAGGCGGGCCAGGTAGCCGGGGGTGTGGACGCGGGTCAGCTCCTCGTCGTCCGCGAACCGGCCGGCCGACCAGGTCAGGTGCGGCGCGACCGGGCCGTGCCGCAGGGCGTGCCGGAACGTGCGCAGCCGGGCCGCGTTCTCCGGGTGCGGTTCGGCGACGTCGAGCCAGTCCCACCGGCCGGGCAGCTCCCACAGCCCCGTGCCGGTGTCGTGCTCCAGGCAGGCGTCGTGCCAGAAGACCTCCACCAGGGGTGGATATCAGGGCGATCACCCATGGTCCAGCGGGTTTGGGCCTGGGCACACTGTTGCCATGGTCATCGGTCTCATCACGAGCCTGATCGCGATCGTGGGTGTGCTGGCCACGCTGGCGCACGACGGCTACCTCGCGATGCTCGGCTCGGCTGCCAAGTCCAAGCGCGCCGCGGGCGCGCCCATCGCCCAGTACGTGCGCGGCCGGTGGACCCTCGCCGGGGTGACGACGATCATCGCGCTCGTGGGCCTGCTGATCACGTCGGGCGGCGCGCTGTCCGGCGACATCATCGGCGCGCTGATCGCGGGTGGCGCCGGCCTGGCCGCGACCAGCTCGCTCCAGGGCACGCGCAAGCGGCTGGACAGCGGCAGCTGAAGATTCACTCTTCCGAGTGCTGCTTGTCCTCGTGAGGCTGATTTGAGCGGTCCACCGTGGACCCTGCGCCTACTCTGAGGTAGCCGCGGGGCCCCTCGACCACCCACCCCCACCCCGCGCCACTTGAAGCAAACAGGTGCGGAGTCGCGAGGGCCGTGAGGGCGGGGTGGAGGGGTCCACACGCATGCAGATCGGAGAACCGGAGCGCTCGGAAGGGCATCGGCGGGAGTGCGGGGCGGCGACCCGGCTGCCCGGGGGTGGCGAGCCAGACCGCTCGCCGGCGTCGTCGGCGCCGCGGCCGTTGTTGCCGCCGCCGCTGCCGTCGCAGCCGCTACCGCAACAGTCGCGCTCGCTACCGCCACCGGCTCGGTCACAGCCACCGCCGCAACCGCAGCCACGACCACAGCCGCCGTCCTCGCAGCCGCCGCCACGACCGTCGTGGCCACCGCCACCACCGGCGCAGCCGTCGCAGGCGCGATCACTGCCGCCCGAGCAGCCGCCGCCCGCGCACCAACCGCCGCCACCACCGGCGCAGCCACCGCGGCCACAGCCGCTGTCGCCCCAACCGTCGTCACCCCAACCGTCGTCGCACCAGCCGCTGCCGCCACCGGCGGTCCCCGCGCAGCGCGCGCGCAGTTCGCCGCCGCTCGTGCGGCACCCCTCGCCGCCACCCGCGCCGCGAGCGCTCGACCCGTTCGCGGACAGCGACGCGGTGGGGTTGCGCAAGTTCAACATCGGCCTGGTACCCGCCTCGGCGACGCCGCCCGGGACGTGGAAGCGGGCCGCCTGGTTCGCGGTCCTCTCCTCGGCGGGCGTGCTGGTCGGACTGGCCCTGGCGGCGTCCAAGCTGGTCGGCGCGGGCTACCCGGCGGAGCGCGTCGGGCTGCCGGGCTACCCGACCGGCGTGCCGCTGCTGCCCGGGTCCACCACCGCGACCACCCCGCAGCCGGGCACCCCCGCGCCGGACGAGCCCGCGCCGAACACCGGTGCACCGGACGCCGAGTCGCCCGATCGCGTGAACGAGCCGGAGGAGCTGCGGGCGCCCGGGGAGGAGCGCAGGGCCGCCGGCGGCAACTCGCCCGAGGAGCCGGCCGGTCCCGCCACCCCCGGTCCCGCCACCCCCGGTTCGACCGCGCCGACCGGGTCGCCCGAGGTCGTCACCGTCCCGCACGGCGACGAGCCGCCGCTGGTGGACGGGGTGGCGATCGCCGCGCGCACGGAGAAGTTCTACGAGGAGGCGGTGCGCGACAGCAGCGCCGCGATGGCGATGGTCGCGGACTCCTTCCGACCCGAGGCCGAGGAGCTGGTGGCGCGGCAGTTCGCGGACGTGTCGCGGATCGAGGTGACCGCCATCCGGGTGGACGAGACGAAGGGCGCCACGTTCAGCACGTTGCAGGTGACGCGGAAGGACGGGGCCACGGTCACCGAGGAGCGGCAGCTGGAGTTCACCACCACGGGCGAACCGCTGATCCATGCCGAACGGCCCGCGGCAGCCGTCGAGCAGTCGTCCTCGGACGCGGAGCAGCACGTCATTCCGTAGTCGTTCACCCGATCGCCTGGCGTGGTTGACCACTGGTCGCCACGAAAGGGTGAACTCCTGCCTGGAGCTGGCTTTCCGCTGGTCGGAGACGGTACGAGTGCTGGCGACGAGACAGCGAGGGAGTCGCCAGTGCAGCGCCCTACGACGAGCGGCCACCGGCACGACCGCGCGGGCTCGGTGAGCGTGGCCGAGTTGATCAGGCAGCAGCCGACCCCGTTGCGCCTCCGGTCCCGGGAGCGGACCGCCGCGCACCAGTTGGTGCGCGACCTGCTCGCGGAGCAGGCGCCGACGCCACCGGAGCGGCGGCCGCCCAGGCGGGCGGCGAAGCTCGCGGGCGTGACCACCGGGGTGGTGGTGCTGCTGGCGACCGTGGTGGCGGCGTCGGTCCTGGCGGGCCGGCGCGACGCCGGTCCCCCGCCGCCGTCGGTGGAGGCGCCGCCGCGGCTCGACGGGGTGTCGGCGCTGCGCCCGGACCTGCTGTCCGCCGAACTGGGCGGCGAGCCGGGCGCCCAGCCGGGCGGCGGCCTGGTCGACCCGCCCGCGGTGGAGCAGGCGATCGCGCCGCCCGCCGCCGACGTGCGGGTCGGCGACGGCGTGGTGGTGCCCGTCGAGCCCCGCCACGGGCCGAGGCCGCGGGTGGACGTGGTGCGGCGGTTCTACGAGCTGCTGCCCTCCAGGCCCGCCGAGGCCGCGCGGCTGCTGTCACCGGAGCCCGCGGGCGAGGAGGCCCGGGAGTTCGCGGCGGCGTGGGGCCGGGTGCAGGCGATCACCATCGAGTCGACCACGCTCCAGGCGGGCGGCGCGGTGCTCGCGGTGGTGTCGATGCAGGAGCGCACCGGCGGGTGGATGCGGGTCGAGCAGCTGTTCCGGCTGTCCGACACGACCGTCCCGCGCATCGTCGGCACGGAGGTGCTGTCCGCCCAGCGGAGCTGACGATGCGTAACCTTGCGCGTCTTTCCCCTGACAGAGCGTCGATGTCAACTGTGTTTCTGTGCCAAACTTCCCCCGAAGGGGTTACAAACTCGGTCACGATTCGGTATCCATGATCCCGGTCAGTAGCGCAACGCACTCCCCGGGAAAGGTGTCCACCGGTGTCGAACGACGACAAACGCCGTCGACGGGATGGCTCGACGGAGCAGCTGTCGGTCGCCGACCTGATCGCCCGGCGCGAAACGGAGACGCAGCCGATCCCGAGGATCACCGAGGTGGAGCCGGAGACGGTGCGGTTCAAGCCGACCACCAGCCTCTCCGGCCGGGAACTGCACATCACCGAGCTGCTGCGCCGCGAGGGGCGCGCCGGCGAGGAGGAGCGCGGCGGCGGGCTGCCCGTGCCGAAGCTCGTCGCGATGGCCGGTGGTGGCGTGGTGCTCGCCGGCGCGGTCGCGTTCACCGCGTCGAGCCTGGTGTCCTCCCCGGACGAGCGGCCGCTCGCCGAGGTGCGCTTCGACGCCCGGCAGGCCGCGCGGGCCACGAACACGCTGACCAAGGACCTCACCGCCGCGACCAAGCAGCAGGAGGTCAAGCAGGCGGAGGCGGAGACGACGACCGCCGCGCCGGAGCGGACCACCACGCAGCGCGCTCCGCGCGTCAACCAGCCGCAGCAGCGGCAGGCCCCCGCCCCGCAGGCCCCGAGCACCACCACGCAGGCCCCGGGCACCACGACGGACCAGACCACGACGACCGCGCCGAGCACGAGCACCACGACGCCGCCGCCCGGCAACACCAGCACCCCGCCCCCGCCGCCGCCGCCGTCGTCCTCGTCGACCGCGCCGTCTGTGCCGTCCTCGCCGTCCTCGCCGTCCTCCACGGACCCGAGCACGCCGCCACCCTCGTCGTCCGAGCAGCCCGCCCCGGGCCTCGGGATCGGCCTGGACCTCGGCGGGATCCTGGAGCCGATCGGCGGGTTCGACTTCTTCGCCCCGTCGAGCTGAACGCCCCGACCGGACGACACGCCCGGCCGGAGCGGAGGACTCGCGATGCCGGAGCGGAGGACACGCGGTGTCCGGGCGGAGGACACGCCGGGGGTTTGAGGGTGGTGCGGGCGCGCGGCCCGCTCGGGGTTGGGCCATTCGGCCGCAATACCCGCGATCTTCACTCGAACGGGTGCCGTTCCCGGCCGGTATCGGGTATCCCTTCCAGGTCACCCCTCGGCTCACGTGACCTGCACAACGGTGCCCGAGCGGCAGTGCGGGCCGGGGTAGGCTCTGCGGGCGAGCGGTGGCCTAGCCTGTTCCGCGCACCGACCCGCACGACGAGGAGCCCGAGCGTGAGACCAGCTGCCCTTGCCGCGGTCACGCAGCGCCCCAGCGAGGTGGCCCGGTGAGCAACGACGGTCGCGTCATCGCCGACCGCTACCGGTTCCTGGACCGGATCGGCAGCGGCGCGATGGGCGTCGTGTGGCGCGCCCAGGACGAGCGCCTGGGCCGCATCGTCGCCATCAAGCAGCTGCTGCTCCAGCCCAGCCTGGACGAGCGCGAGCAGGACGAGGCGATCCAGCGCGCCATGCGCGAGGGTCGCATCGCCGCCAAGCTGCACCACCCGAACGCCATCGCGGTCTACGACGTGGTGGAGGAGAACGGCGCTCCGTGCCTGGTCATGGAGTACCTGCCGTCCTACAGCCTGGCCGACACGATGGCCGAGCACGGCCCGCTCGACCCGGTGGAGGTGGCGCAGATCGGCGCGCAGGCCGCCGCCGCGCTGGCCGCCGCCCACACCGCCGGGATCGTGCACCGGGACGTCAAGCCCGGCAACGTGCTGCTCGCCGACAACGGCCTGGTCAAGATCACCGACTTCGGCATCTCGCGCGCCAGCGACGACGTCACGGTCACCAAGACCGGGCTGATCGCGGGCACGCCCGCCTACCTGGCGCCGGAGATCGCCCGCGGCCAGGACCCGACACCCGCCTCGGACGTGTTCTCGCTCGGCTCGACGCTGTACGCGGCGGCCGAGGGCGAACCGCCGTTCGGGCTGTCGGAGAACACGCTGGGCGTGCTGCACGCGGTCGCCGCCGGCCGGATCAACCCGCCGACGCTCGACCACCCGCTGACCGACGTGCTGCTCCGCCTGCTGAACTACGACCCGGCCGACCGGCCGACCATGGCCCAGGCCCGGGACCTGCTCAACGCGGTGGCGCAGGGCCGGAACCCCAGCCTCACCGGCATGCCGGCGAGCACCGCGACCGCCATCGCGCCGGTCGTCGGCGCGGGCGCCACGACCGTGGTGGACCCCGACCGCACCCGCGTGGTGCGGCCCGGACCCCGCACGGTCGGACCGCGTCCCGCGGGACCGCGCACGGGCTCCATGCCCGCGGTCGCGCCCGCGCCCGACCGGAGCGGCACCAAGCCGCTGGTGATCACCGCCGTGGTCCTGGGCGTGATCCTGCTGCTCGGCGTGCTGCTGGTGGCGCTGGACGTGTTCGACAACCGGAACCCGTCGGCGCCGGCCACGGACCCGAGCAGCTCGTCGAAGCCCGCGCCGACCACGACGACCACCCCGCCCCAGGTGACCACCACCGTCCAGACGGAGACGGTCACCGTCGAGGTGACGACCACCGAGCCGGAGCCCGAGCCCACCACCACGACCGAGCCGCCGGAACCCACCACCACGACCACGCGGCCGGCGCCCTCGACGACGACGCCGACCACGACGACGGCACCACCGACCACAACAGCAACGAGCACCCCTCCACAGGAGGGGCAGTGAACCTCGTAAGGTGGGCGTTGAACCCGATCGGGTGATGCAACGTCTTTGTCCTAGTGGCGTCCTGCACTTCGCCACTGAAAATCCCTAGCAGCTAACTGGGAGCACGCCGTGACCGACGATGGCCGCCTGGTCGCCGGCCGCTACCGCCTCGGCCGGCGGATCGGCAGCGGAGCGATGGGCATCGTCTGGCAGGCGCACGACGAGCGCCTGCACCGGACGGTCGCCGTGAAGCAGCTGCTGCTTCAGCCCGGCCTCGCCGAGGCCGACACCGACGAGGCGAAGCGCCGGGCGATGCGGGAGGGCCGGATCGCGGCCCGCCTCCAGCACCCGCACGCGATCGCGGTGTACGACGTGGCGGAGGACGACGGCCAGCCCTGGCTGGTGATGGAGTACCTGCCGTCCAAGAGCCTGTCCACGGTGCTCTCGGAGCGCGGCACGCTGCCGCCCCGCGACGTCGCCTCGGTCGGCTCGCAGGTGGCCTCGGCGCTGGCCGCCGCCCACAACGCGGGCATCGTGCACCGCGACATCAAGCCGGGCAACATCCTGCTCGGCAACGACGGCACGGTGAAGATCACCGACTTCGGCATCTCCCGGGCCACCGGCGACGTCACGGTCACCGCGACCGGGATGCTCGCGGGCACGCCCGCCTACCTGGCGCCCGAGGTGGCCAAGGGCTACGACCCGGGCCCGCCGTCGGACGTGTTCTCGCTGGGCTCGACGCTGTACGCGGCGGTCGAGGGCGCGCCGCCGTTCGGCCTCAACGAGAACACCATCGCGCTGCTGCACCAGGTCGCGTCGGGCAAGGTGGTGCCGCCGAAGCAGGCGGGTCCGCTGACCGCGCTGCTGATGCGCCTGCTGCGCGCCGAGCCGGAGGACCGGCCGACCATGGCGGAGGCGCGCGAGGCGCTGGCCGCGGTGGCCGCGGGCCGGGCCGCGCCGGACTTCCCGGTGCCGATGCCGCAGACGCACCCGCCGTCGTGGCAGGGCGCGCCGGTGCAGGTGCCCGCGCAGACCAGGGCGATGCCCCCGGTCGCCCCGAAGAACCAGCAGGCGCACAACCAGGCGGGGCACAACCAGCAGGCCCACCACCCGGCGACGCGCGTGGCCCCGGTGCCGCCGCAGCAGCACCCGGCCGCCGCCCAGGACCGGCCCCGCAGACCGGTGGGCTCGTCCCGCCCCGGCGGGTCGGGCCAGCCGAGGAGCAAGCGGTCGACCGTGCTCACGGCGCTGGCGATCGCGGGCGCGGCCGTGGTGGGCATCATGCTCGCCAGCGTGTTCTCCAACCAGGAGGACCCGAACGACCGGGCCTCGGACGTCACCGCCACCACCACGGCGCAGGCCGCGGGCGGCGAGCCGTCGACGTCGCAGACGAAGAAGTCGGCCGGGCCGCCCGCCACCTACACCTCCTCGCCGACGCGCCAGCAGCAGGAGCAGGCCGTCCGCGACTACTACGCGCTCGTGCCGGGCAACCTGGAGGACGGCTGGGCGCGCCTGGCCCCGTCCATGCAGGGCGCCCAGGGCGGGTTCGACAGCTACAAGAGCTGGTGGGACCAGGTCGAGTCGGTCGAGCTCGACGAGATCGAGTACAACGAGGACTTCGCCTACGTGATCGAGGTCACCTTCCGCATGAAGGACGGCACGACCAGCGAGGAGAAGAAGCTCATCGTGCTCCAGTGGGCGCAGCAGAGCCTCTACATCTCCAACGAGCAGAACCTGGGCAAGCCCTAGCCCGTCAGCGGTTCGCGGCGTCCCGCAGCGCGGCCAGCAGGCCGGCCGCCGCGGGGCCGCCGGTCCCGTCCTCGCGCACCGCGGCGCCGATGGTCCTGGTCGGCTCCGGGTGGCGCAGCTTGCGCACGACCACGCCGGGGTGCACCACGTCCAGGCTGAGCTTGGGCACGATGGTGACGCCGAGCCCGGCGGCGACGAACCCCTGCGCGGTCGGGTGGTCGTCGGCCTCGACGACGGCGTTCGGCGCGAACCCGGCCGCCGCGCAGGCGTCGAGCACGACGTCCCGGCACGCGCCGGGCGCGACCACCGCGTCCACCCACGGCTGCCCGGCCAGGTCGGCGAGGTCCAGCACGCGCTTGCGGGCCAGTTCGTGGCCGCGCGGCAGCACCGCCACGTAAGGGTCGTCGAGCAGGTGCACGACGCGCACGCCGCGCGGTGGCGGGGTGTCCCGCGCGCGAACGACGATGGCCACGTCGGCGCGGCCCGCCTGGAGCTCGACCATCGGATCGTCGGGCTCGGTGAGCTTGAGGTCGAGCCGCACGTCGGCGTGCCGCTCGCGGAACGCGGCCACGGCGGGCGGCACGAGCGCCGCGCCCGCGGTGGCGAAGTAGCGCACGCGCAGCCGCCCGGTGCGGCCCGCGCGCAGGTCGGCCAGCGCCGCCTCGGCCTCGGCCAGCCGGTCGGTGATGCGGGCGGCGTGCTCGGTGAGCAGCCTGCCCGCGGCGGTGGGCCGGACGCCGCGGCCGACGCGGTCGAGCAGCGGCAGGCCCGCCTGCTTCTCCAGGGCCGCGACCTGCTGGCTCACCGCGGAGGGCGTGTAGCCCAGGTTGACCGCCGCGGCGGTGATGGAGCCGGTGGTCACCACGGCCCGGAGCACCTGCATGCGTCGCACGTCCAACATGGCCGGACCTTACAGCTCTGCTTAAAGGTCGTGCAGTTCTATTCACTTGTCCTGATACTTCGCCTGGCTCAGTGTATGCCCGTGAACAGTTCAGGCACGCTGGTCAGGATGGGTGTGCTCGCCCTGCTGTGGGGTTCGAGCTTCCTGTGGATCAAGATCGCGCTCACCGGCCTCTCCCCCGTGCAGATCGCCTTTGCGCGGAGCGCCCTGGGCGCGCTGGTGCTCGTGGTGGTGCTGCGGGTCAGCGGGCAGCGGCTGCCGCGCGACCGCCGCTCCTGGCGCCACCTGCTGGTCGCCGCCGTGTTCGGCAGCGCCGTGCCCTTCGCCCTGTTCGCGGTGGGCGAGCAGACCGTCGACTCCGGCGTCGCCGGTGTGCTCAACGCCACCACGCCCCTGTGGGCGCTGGGCCTGGGCCTGGCGCTGGGCACCGAGCGGCAGCGCAACCCGGCCCGGCTGGTCGGCCTGGCGCTCGGGTTCGCGGGCGTGCTGCTGATCTTCGCGCCGTGGGGGCGCGCCGGCCTGGCGAGCTGGGGCGCGCTGGCGTGCCTGCTCGCCGCCGCGTCCTACGCGGTCTGCTACACCTACATCGGCCGCACGGTCTCCGGGCGCGGCCTGACCCCCGTCCAGCTCTCCTCGACGCAGCTGGTCGGCGCGACGGGCCTGACCGCGCTCGCGGTGCCCGCGGGCGGCCTCCAACCGGTGCACCTGTCCTGGGGGCCGCTCGTGGCCGTGTCGGTCCTGGGCGTGCTCGGGACGGGCGTCGCGTTCGTGCTGAACTACCGGATCATCGAGGACGAGGGCCCGACCAACGCCACGACCGTCGGCTACCTGCTGCCCGTGGTCTCCGTCCTGCTCGGCGCGGCGTTCCTCGGCGAGGAGATCGGCGTCCGGGTGGTGATCGGCATGGCGGTGGTGCTCGCGGGCGTCGCGCTGACCCGCCGGCGGCCCGCTCCGGTCGTCCTGCCAGTGACCCGGGTCACCCTGACTACGCTCAAGTGACCTGCGATAACAATGGGTTACCCGTCGGTACAGTCCTGTTGAGACACGGCTCCTGGGCAAATGGGTGGTATTGCGACGCAGGTCTCCCCCGATCGCGTGGTGTTCAGGCGAACCGCGTCCTGGAACGCACTTTCGGACGTCTCCTCAGATGAAAGGACTCGCACCAGGAGGGAACCCCACGACCATGAGCAACGAGAGCATCACCACCACGACGACGTTCCACCTCCTCGTGCCCGGCGTGGCCCCGGCGCCCGTCGAGGCCGAGTTGCACTACGAGCCGGAGGACCCGTACGCGGTCGCCGTGCTGTTCCACACCGGACAGGGCAAGGTGGAGTGGATCTTCGCGCGCGACCTGCTGGCCGACGGCCTGCTGACGCCGTCCGGCGAGGGCGACATCCTCATCCGCCCGGCGGCCGACGACCCGGAGCGGGTCCTGCTGGAGCTGAACGCGCCGACGGGTTTCGCCATCCTCTCCGCCGAGGCCGAGCACATCGCCGAGTTCCTGGACCTGACCTATGACGTGGTCCAGCCGGGAGAGGAGGACCTGTGGATCGACTTCGACCGCGAGCTGGCCAAGCTCGTCTCGACCAACTGACGGGCTCGCCCGCCCGCCCGTCGCCTACCCTCTGAAGCTGTGACGGGGGCCGGGGGGACGGTGGGCGGTCGGTACGCGCTGGTCGAGCGGATCGGCAGCGGCGCCATGGGCGTCGTCTGGCTGGCCCGGGACGAGCTCCTGGACCGCGAGGTGGCCGTGAAGCAGCTGCGCCTGCCCGACCTGACGCCCGAGCAGGCCGCGACGGCCAGGGCGCGGGCCATGCGCGAGGCGCGCAACGCCGCCCGGCTGCACCACCCGGGCGCGATCTCGGTCTTCGACGTGGTGGTGGAGGACGACCGGCCCTGGCTGGTCATGGAGCACCTGCCCTCGCGGAGCCTGTCCGCCCTGCTGGCGGAGCGGGGCAGGGTGGAACCGGACGAGGCGGCCCGGATCGGGGGCCAGGTCGCCGCAGCGCTCGCCGCGGCCCACGCGGCGGGCATCGTGCACCGGGACGTGAAACCGTCGAACGTGCTCATCGGCCACGACGGCGCGGTGAAGCTCACCGATTTCGGCATCTCGCGCGCCGCGGGGGACGGCACGCTCACCGACAGCGGCATGATCACCGGCACCCCGGCGTACCTCGCGCCCGAGGTCGCGCGCGGCGAGCAGCCGAGCAGCGCCTCCGACGTGTTCTCCCTCGGCGCGACGCTGTACGCGGCGACCGAGGGCCGGTCGCCGTACGGCACCTCCGACAACAGCTTCGGCCTGCTGTACCGGGCCGCCGCGGGCAAGGTCGAGCCGCCCACCCGGTCGGGCCCGCTCACCGACCTGCTGACCAGGATGCTCGACACCGGCCCGGACCGCCGCCCCACGGTCGAGGAGGTCGTGGCGCTGCTCGCCGAGCACCGGGCGGACCAGCCGGAGCCGCCCGGGGAGCAGCCCGAGGAGCGATCCGGGGAGCGGCCCGCCGCGGAGGGGGACCCGGTCGCGCGCCGTCGCCGGTGGCTCGCCCCGGTGGTGGCGGCGGTCGTGCTGGTGGCGGTCGCGGGATCGGTCGCGGCCGTGTCCCTGATGCCCGAGGGGCCCGGGAACGGCCGCCACGCCACCGATCCACCGCGGACCACCGTCGCGCCCCCGGTCACCGCCGAGGAGGCGGAGGCGCTCGTCAGGGGGCACTACGACCTGCTGCCGGAGAACCCGCGGGTCGCCTACGACAACCTCACCCCGACCTACAGCCAGTCGCTGGAGGAGTACCTGGCGTTCTGGGGCCAGTACGACGACGTGCTGGCGACGCCGGTCCAGACCCGGGCCGAGGGCTCGCGGGTCTGGGTGCACGTCGCGGTGGCGTTCGTGCGCGGCGGCGTCACGAGCAACGGGAACTACCTGCTGCGGGTCGAGTCCTACGAGGGGCGGCCGCGGATCGTGGCGGCCGACGAGCTGCCCGGCGCGGCCACCTCGGCGGGCTGACCTCAGACGAGCCTGCGGTCCGACGCCCAGCGGGACAGCTCGTACCGGTTGGACAGCTGCGTCTTGCGCAGCACGCTCGACACGTGCGTCTCGACCGTCTTCACCGAGATGAACAGCTCGGACGCGATCTCCTTGTACGCGTAGCCGCGGGCCAGCAGCCGCAGCACGTCCCGCTCGCGCGGCGTCAGCAGGTCCAGCTCCGGGTCGCTGATCGGGGCCGCGCCGGGCCGGTCGGCGAACGCGTCCAGCACGAACCCGGCCAGGCGCGGGCTGAACACCGCGTCGCCCTCCGCGACCCGCACGACCGCCTTCACCAGCTCCTGGCTGGAGATGGTCTTCGTCACGTACCCCCGCGCGCCCGCGCGGATGACCGCGATGACGTCCTCGGCCGCGTCCGACACCGACAGCGCCAGGAACACCACCTCGGGCAGCGTCGTGCGGACCTGCCGCAGCACCTCCGCGCCGCCGCCGTCGGGCATGTGCACGTCCAGCAGCACCACGTCCGGGCGGTGGTGGGCGATGCCCGCGACGGCCTCGCCGACCGAGCCCGCCTCGCCGACCACCTCGATCTCGTCGGTGATCGACTCCAGCTCCGCCCGGACCCCCGCGCGGAACAGCGCGTGGTCGTCGACCAGGAACACCCGTACGGCCACGGTTCGGCCCCCGTCCCTCACTTGTCCGCTGTCTTCCTCGGCATCATCAGCTGCACCTCCGTGCCCTCACCCGGCGCGGTGCGGACGCGGACCTCGCCGCCGTGCCGGTCCATCCTCCCCCGGATCGAGTCCGCGAGGCCATGCCGGTCCTCCGGCACGGTCCCCGGGTCGAAGCCCTTGCCCCGGTCGCGCACGAACACCGTCACCCGATCGGGCTCGACCTCGCCGTAGACGCTGATCTCCGCGACGCCCGCGTGCTTGGCCGCGTTGACCATCGCCTCGCGGGACGCCTGCACCAGCGCGTGCAGGTTGGGGTCCAGCTCGCAGTCGCCGACCACCACCTGCTGCACGGCCAGCGCGAACGCGTCCTCCACCTCGCCGGAGGCCTTGGCGATCGAGGCGGACAGGGTGGTGGGCAGGTTGTTCTCCTCCACGACCTTGCCGTACAGCCACTCGCGCAGCTGCCGCTCCTGGCCGCGCGCCAGCCGCTTGACCTCGCGCGGCCGCTCGGCCTGCTTCTGGATCAGCGCGAGCGTCTGGAGCACGGAGTCGTGCAGGTGGGCGGCGATCTCGGCGCGCTCCTCGGTGCGGATGCGGGCCCGCCGCTCCTCGCCCAGGTCGTTGATCAGCTTCACCCACAGCGGCACGGTGAGCACCGCCACGCCGCCGAGCGTGGCCACCACGGCCAGCAGCGCGAACCGCAGCTGGTCGATGCCGTAGCTGTTGACCAGCAGCACGCCGATGCCGATGGCGACCAGCGCCACGCCCGCGAGCACGCGCACCGCGGTGGTGCGCCCGTTGCCGATGAACCCGGACCGGGCGCCGTCCCGCCAGCGGCGGCGCTGCGCCTCGTCCGCCTCGCGCCACACCACGGCCGCGCCCACCAGGGCCACCGCGAGCGGCCCGGCGATCCAGCCGTTCACCGGGCCGGAGAACAGGCCCGCCAGCACGGCCGCGGCGATGCCCAGGGCGACCAGGCCCAGCGCCTGCTGCCGCTCCCGGGGGTTCGGCGGCGCCTCCGGCTCGCCGGCCGTGCGCTGCGGCACGAACAGCCACAGCAGGCCGTAGGCGATCACGCCGACGCCGTTGAGCGCGGTCAGCGCGGCGAACACCGCCCGCACCCAGAACACCTCGACGCCGAGGTGGTCCGCGACCCCGCCCGCCACGCCCGCGACCACCCGGCCGGTCCGCCTGCGGCGCACGGGCTCGACGGCCTTGGCCGTCTTGGCGGCGACCGCCTTGGCGGCCTTCGTCTCCACGCTCACCGCTCAAGGGTCACACGCGGGTGGGGGGCGGTCATCAGGGTTCCACCCCATGTCGGGTTCAGGGTGGGTCCCGGATGTGCGGGGGCGCCGCCGTCGAGCAAGCTCCTCACCGTGAGCGGGAACATCAGCGCGGCCAACGTCGAGGAGACGTTGAAGGACTTCTGGGTCAGCCGGCCCAGGCGGCCCCACGACGGTCGCAAGATCGCCGGCGTGGCCGTCGGCATCGCGCGGCGGTACCAGGTCGACCCGGTGATCGCCCGGGTCGCGTTCGTGGCCATGGCGCTGTGCAACGGCGCCGGGATCCTCATCTACCTGCTGGGCTGGCTGCTGCTCGCGCAGGAGGACGACGAGGTGTCGCCCGCGGAGGCGCTGCTCGGGCAGGGCCGCAGCTCGACCCCGACCCCGCTGACCGTGCTGCTGGGCCTGGCCGTGGTGCCGGCGACCGGCGTGTTCGTCGACGGCGGGTTCACCATGGTCGGCGGCGTGCTGCTGTCCGTGGGCTCGATCTACCTGCTGCACCGCGCCCGCGGGCAGTTCAACCGGCCGGAGGTGGCCACCGCGCCCGCGCCGGCCTTCGACGGGGTGGGGGTGTGCCCGGTGGCGACGAGCACGGGCGGGGTGGACCCGATCGAGGTGCCGGCCTACCAGGAGCACCCGACCGGGCCGGTGACGCCGCCCGCGTGGGACCCGCTGGGCGCGGCGCCGTTCGCGTGGGACCTGCCGGAGCCGGCGTCGGGGGTCGAGCCGGTGGCCCCGGTCTCGCGGCCGGCGCGGCGGCGGTCGCGGGTGGGGACGGTGACGTTCGGGCTGGCGCTGATCGTGCTGGCCGGCGCGGCGGCCCTGTCGCAGGAGCTGGCGTGGCTCGACGAGGCGCACACCATCGGGCTGGTGGTGGCCGTGCTGGGCGCGGGCATGGTGGTCGGCGCGCTGCGCGGCGGCGGGGGTCGCGGCCTGGCCTGGCTGGCCGTGCCGCTGTCGGTGGTCGGCGTGGCCGCGACCGCGGTCGACTTCGACGGCGTCAGGTCGGGCGAGGTCGGCAGCACCCGGCTCGCGCCGACGTCGATCGAGCAGGTGGAGGACCGGTACGACTGGGGCGTCGGCGAGGTCGACCTGGACCTGACCGGGCTGCCCTCGACCGGCTCGGTGCGCACCGAGGTCGAGATCGGGCTGGGCAGCGCCAGGGTGCGGGTGCCGCGCGACGCGGACGTGTCCGTGACCTGCTCGACCGAGGTGGGGAACGTGAAGTGCCTCGGCCGGGAGAGCGACGGCAAGGACGCGCACCAGCGGGTCGAGGACGACGAGGGCGCGGACGGGCCCGGCGGGCTGAGGGTCGAGCTGGACGTGCGGAGCGAGATCGGAGAGGTGGAGGTGAGCCGTGGCTGACCAGGAGCACGGGGGCGTGGAGAAGCGGGGCGTGGACGTGGTCGGCCTGGTGTTCGGGGTCGCGGCCCTGGTCGCCGCCGCCTACACGCTCTCCGACGGCGCGGCGTGGCCGGACTTCCTCGACCTGAGGTGGGCGCTGGCCGGTGGCGCGATGGTCATCGGGATCGGGTTGCTGGCGGGGTCGATGCGCCGGCGGGGGTAGCCCGGTCCCCGGGGGAGGCGGGGAGGCGAAGGGCCCGTCCTGCGGGACGGGCCCTTCGCCCGCTCACTCCCACTCGATGGTGCCCGGCGGCTTGCTCGTCACGTCCAGCACGACCCGGTTGACCTCGTTGACCTCGTTGGTGATGCGGGTGGAGATGCGCTCCAGCACGTCGTAGGGCAGGCGGGTCCAGTCGGCGGTCATGGCGTCCTCGCTGGACACCGGCCGCAGCACCACCGGGTGGCCGTAGGTGCGGCCGTCGCCCTGGACGCCCACGCTGCGCACGTCCGCGAGCAGGACCACCGGGCACTGCCAGATCTGCCGGTCCAGGCCCGCGCTGGTCAGCTCCTCGCG
The DNA here is from genome assembly GCF_039527585.1 of Saccharothrix xinjiangensis. Classification (NCBI taxonomy): domain Bacteria; kingdom Bacillati; phylum Actinomycetota; class Actinomycetes; order Pseudonocardiales; family Pseudonocardiaceae; genus Saccharothrix; species Saccharothrix xinjiangensis. The sequence continues at coordinate 188,305 of NZ_BAAAKE010000004.1, forward strand.
CGCGATGGCGTCGGCCCTGCGGAGGATGTCCAGGCGCTCCTGGGTGACCTCGCCGATGATCCGGATGCCCAGGCCGGGGCCGGGGAACGGCTGCCGCTGGACGATGGTCTCGGGCAGGCCCAGCTCCGCGCCGACGCGGCGCACCTCGTCCTTGAACAGCGCGCGCAGCGGCTCCACCAGGGTGAACTGGAGGTCGTCGGGCAGGCCGCCCACGTTGTGGTGGCTCTTGATGTTCGCCGCGCCCGTGCCGCCGCCGGACTCGACCACGTCCGGGTACAGGGTGCCCTGCACGAGGAACCGGTAGTCGCCCTCGGCCTTGAGGTCGCGCTCGGCCTGCTCGAAGACCCGGATGAACTCGCGGCCGATGATCTTGCGCTTCCGCTCGGGGTCCGTGACGCCCCTGAGGGCGTCGAGGAAGCGCTCGCGGGCGTCGACGGTGACCAGGTTGACGCCGGTCGCGGCCACGAAGTCGCGCTCGACCTGCGCCCGCTCGCCCGCGCGCAGCAGGCCGTGGTCGACGAAGACGCAGGTGAGGCGGTCGCCGATGGCGCGCTGCACGAGGGCCGCCGCGACCGCCGAGTCCACGCCGCCGGACAGGCCGCAGATGGCCTTGCCGTCGCCGACCTGCTCCCGGATGCGGGCCACCTGCTCGTCGACGATCGAGGACGTCGTCCACCGGGGGCGGATGCCCGCGATCTCGTGCAGGAACCGGCGCAGGACCTCCTGGCCGTGGGGCGAGTGCCCCACCTCCGGGTGGTACTGGACGCCCGCGAACCGGCGCCGCCGGTCCTCGAAGGCGGCCACGGGCGCGCCCTCGCTGGTCGCGGTGACGGTGAAGCCCTCGGGCGCCTTGGTCACGCAGTCGCCGTGGCTCATCCACACCGGGTGCCTGGCGGGCAGCTCGTCGTGCAGCAGGCCGCCCGCCTCCTCGACGCCCAGCTCGGTGCGGCCGAACTCGCGGGTGCCGGTGTGCTCCACCGTGCCGCCGAGGGCGCCGGCCATGGCCTGGAAGCCGTAGCAGATGCCGAACACCGGCACGCCCGCGTCGAACAGCTCCGGGTCGACCTGCGGCGCGCCGGGCTCGTAGACGCTGGACGGGCCGCCGGACAGCACGATGGCGGCCGGGTCGCGACCGACCAGCTCGGACACCGGCGTGGTGTGCGGCACGACTTCCGAGTAGACCTGCGCCTCCCGGACTCGCCGGGCGATCAGCTGCGCGTACTGCGCGCCGAAGTCGACTACCAGCACAGGGCGGTTGCTGCTCTCGGGCACTGGGTGAAAACCTCTCGTCCGGCGGGTCCGCGCAGGTGAAGGATGTCATGCGTGGAGGAGGAACTGCTCACCGGAGGCGGGCTGAACGAGGTCGTGCGGATCGGCGCCACGGTGCGCCGGCCGACCGGCCCGTGGACGCCCAACGTGCACCGGCTGCTGGAACACCTTGCACCGCTTGGCCTTTCGCCGGCGCCGCACGGGATCGACGAGCGGGGCCGCGAGGTGCTGTCCTACCTGGAGGGTGAGGTGGGCCACCCGCCGCTGCCCGAGGAGCTGCGCTCGGACCGGGTGCTGGTCGAGGTGGCGCGGCTGGCGCGGCGGCTGCACGACGCGAGCGCGGGGCTGGCGCACCTGCGGGAGGGCTGGCGGTTCCCGCCGGTCGAGCCGGTCGAGGTGATCTGCCACAACGACCTCGCGCCGTACAACGTGGTGTTCCGGGAAGGATCACCCGTTGGTGTGATCGACTTCGACACCGCGCGACCGGGGCCGCGGTGGTGGGACCTGGCCTACACGGCGTACTGCCTGGTGCCGTTCTCACCGGAGTTCGGCACGCCCGACGAGCAGCGGCGGCGGGCCGGGCTGTTCTGCGCGGCCTACGGCACGTCCGCCGAGGGGCTGGGCGGGCGGGTGCTGGCCCGGCTGGACGACATGGTGGCGATGATCCGGGAGCTGCCCGAGTTCCACCGGCAGCGGGAGGAGGGGCACGACACCTATTACCTCGCCCATGCGGAGTACGTCCGGGCGCACTTCCAAGATCGGTAGCGCCAAGCACGCCGTACGGGCATACGGTGACTCCCATGGACGCGACCACTCCCGAGCCACGGCCCTGCTGGATCGCCGGACACGCCGAGCAGGGCGTGCAGGCCATCACCGTTCACCACCCGTTCGACGGCACGGAGGTCGCCTCGGTCGCCGTGCCGGGCCCGGAGCAGGTGGAGCGCGCGATCGCCGCCGCCGCGGCGGTGGCCAAGGAGTTCCGCCGCACGCCCGCGCACGTCCGGGCCGAGGCCCTGCTCCAGGTCTCGCGGGCGCTGGCCGAACGGGCCGAGGAGATCGCCGAGACCATCACCGCCGAGAACGGCAAGCCGCTGAAGTGGGCGAACGTCGAGGTGCAGCGCGCGGTGAACACGTTCCGGTTCGCCGCCGAGGAGGCCCGCCGGTTCACCGGCGACCTCCAGCGGCTCGACACCGACGTCAGCGGCGAGGGCCGGTTGGCGGTGGTGCGGCGGGTGCCGCGCGGACCGGTGCTGGCCGTGGCCCCGTTCAACTTCCCGCTGAACCTGGTGGCGCACAAGGTGGCGCCCGCGCTGGCGGTCGGCGCGCCGGTGATCGTCAAGCCCGCGTCGGCGACGCCGCTGTCCGCGTTGATGCTGGGCGAGCTGCTGGCCGAGGCGGACCTGCCCGAGGGCGCGTTCTCGGTGCTGCCGGTGCGCGGCGGCGACATGAAGGCCCTGGTCACCGACGAGCGGCTGCCGGTCATCTCGTTCACCGGGTCGACCTCGGTCGGGTGGTCGCTGATGGACGACGCGCCGCGCAAGCACGTCGTCATGGAGCTGGGCTCCAACTCGGCGGCCATCGTGTGCCCGGACTGGCCCGACCTCGACCTCGCGGCCTCGCGCATCGCCACGTTCGGCAACTACCAGGCCGGGCAGTCGTGCATCGCGGTGCAGCGGGTGCTGGTGCACCGGGACGTCGCCGGGGAGTTCGTGCCGAAGCTGGTCGCGGCGGTGCGGTCGCTCAAGACCGGCGACCCGCACGACCCGGAGGTCGAGGTCGGTCCGCTGATCGACGAGGACAACGCGCGGCGGGTCGAGGAGTGGGTGGCCGAGGCCGTGTCCGGCGGCGCGGTGCTGCACCTCGGCGGCGGCCGGTCGGGCACGACCGTGGAGCCGACCGTGGTCCAGGACGTGCCGCCCTCGGCCCGGCTGTGGCGCGAGGAGGTGTTCGGCCCGGTGCTCGCGGTGTCCGTGGTGGACTCCGTGGCCGAGGCGTTCGAGCAGGCCAACGCCACCGACTACGGGTTGCAGGCGGGCGTGTTCACCCGGGACGTGACCGTGGCCTTCGAGGCGGCGGCCGAGCTGGAGGTCGGTGGCGTGATCGTCGGCGACGTGCCGTCGTACCGGGCCGACCAGATGCCGTACGGCGGGGTCAAGGGCTCGGGCACCGGGCGCGAGGGCGTGCGGTCGGCCATGGAGGACTTCACCGAGGAGCGCACCCTGGTGCTCACCGGCATCAGCCTCTAGGCGCGGCCGCCAGGGCGCACCTCCACCACCGGCAGCCGCAGGGCGCCGGGGGCGTGGGCGGGCACGGCGGGGTCCTTCGGCGCCACGGGTGCGAGGCGCCGGTACCCCGCCGCCTGGTCGGGCCGCCGGTCCGGCTCGCCCTTGTTCGGCCACAGCGCGAACGCCCGCTCGGCCTGGGCGGTGATGGTCAGCGACGGGTTCACGCCCAGGTTGGCCGAGATCGCCGAGCCGTCGACGACCGACAGGGTCGGGTAGTCGTGGACCCGGTGGTAGGCGTCGATGACGCCGGAGGCCGGGTCCGAGCCGATCGGGCAGCCGCCGATGAAGTGGGCGGTGAGCGGGATGTTGAACAGCTCGCCCCACGTGCCGCCGGGGATGCCGTCGATGTGCTTCGCCGCGAGCAGGTTGGCCCGGTGGCCGGCCGGGATGAACGCCGGGTTCGGCTCGCCGTGGCCCTGCTTCGAGGTCAGCTTGCGCCCGAACAGGCCCTTCTTGGTGTAGGTGGTGATGGAGTTGTCCAGGCTCTGCATCACCAGCAGGATCACGGTCCGCTCGCTCCAGCGGTGCACCGACAGCAGCCGGGCCAGGCGGATCGGGTGCCGGACCGCCTGGGTGAGGAACTGGAGCAGGCGGGGCGTCGACTTCGCGCCGTCGGTGGCCAGGGTCTGGAGCAGGCCCATGACGTTGCTGCCCTTGCCGTAGCGGACGGGCTCGATGTGCGTCTGCTCGTCCGGGTGGATGGACGAGGTGATGGCCACGCCCTGGCTGAAGTTGCGCTCCTCGTCCACGGTGAAGCGGCCCGCGCCGATGATCGCCTCGGAGTTCGTCCTGGTCAGCTCGCCGAGCTTGGCCGAGAGGCGCGGCAGCGCGCCGGTCGCCCGCATCCGGTGCAGGAGCTGCTGGGTGCCCCACGTGCCCGCGGCGAGCACGACCTGGTTCGCGGTGATGGTGCGGCGGCGGCCGCGCGGCTTGCCGCCGGTGCGGCGGGTGCCGACCGACCAGGCGCCGTCGGGCGACTGGCGCAGGTCGGTGACCGTGGTCAGCGGCAGCACCTCGGCGCCGTTGCGCTCGGCCAGGTACAGGTAGTTCTTGACCAGGGTGTTCTTCGCGCCGACGCGGCAGCCGGACATGCACGCGCCGCACTCCGTGCAGCCGGTGCGGTCCGGGCCCGCGCCGCCGAAGTACGGGTCCTCGGCGGTCTTGCCGGGCTCGCCGAAGAACACGCCCACGGGGGTCGGGTGGAAGCTGTCGGCCACGCCCATCTCCTCCGCGACCTGCCGCATGACCCGGTCGCTGGGGGTGGTGGACGGGTTCTGCACCACGCCCAGCATCCGGCTCGCCTGGTCGTAGAACGGGGCGAGCTCGGCCTCCCAGTCGGTGATGTGCGCCCACTGGCGGTCGGTGTAGAACGGCTTGAGCGGCCGGTACAGGGTGTTGGCGTACACCAGCGACCCGCCGCCGACGCCGGAGCCCGCGAGGACCATGACGTTGCGCAGGGCGTGGATGCGCTGGATGCCGTAGCAGCCGAGGAAGGGCGCCCACAGGTAGCGGCGCAGGTCCCACGACGTCTTGGCGAACTCGTCGTCGGCGAACCGGCGACCCGCCTCGACGACGGCGACCCGGTAGCCCTTCTCGGTGAGCCGGAGCGCGGCCACGCTGCCGCCGAAGCCCGAGCCCACCACGACGACGTCGTAGTCGGTGTTGTTACCGGCGAGTTCACCCATGCCCGGAAGATTAGGGGTTACCTCGGGTAACAGCTAGTTCTTCATCGGTTCAGCCCTGAGGAGGACGTAGTTTCCCCTGATCGGGGCTATACGTACGTCGAGGTGGGACCGGGCGGTACCCCTCCCGGAACGCCAGTGTCGAAGGGGGACGGCGGTGGACGGAGCGGCAGGCGCCGGCGCCACGCGGAGCGCGGTGGCCGGGACCTCGGCGGACCCGGTCGCGCGGACCGGTCGGAGCGACCCGGCGGCCCGCCCCGGGCGCTCGCGGTGATCGCCGGGCGCGGGCTCGCCGCCGCCGTCGCGGTGCTCGCGGCCGTGGCCTCGCCGGCCGGCGCGCCCGCGACCGACGACGGCGCCTACGCCTACGCGACCGCGGGCGAGGTCGTGGTCATGCGCGGCGAGCGGGTCGTCACCCGGTGGGCGGGCCGGGCCGGTCCCGTCGCGTGGACCGGCGACGGGCGTCATGCGGCCTTCCTGACCTCGGACGACGCCGCAGCCCGCCGGGTGGTCGTCGTGGACGCCCGGTCGGGGGACACCCGTTCCGCGCCGTGCGACGGGTGCGCGCACGTCGCGGCCGCCGGCGGGGGCGCGCTGGTGATCAGCACCGGCCCGTCCACCCGGCTCCTCGCGCTCGACGCGGGCGGCGGTGAGCCGGCGGAGCTCGCCGCGGAACTGCCCGTGCTCGACGACGCGGAGCTGTTCTCCGGCACGGGCGGCGAGGTGCTGCTCAGCGGGGTGGGGCGGACCGGGGCCGAGAGCTGGTTCCGCGTGCGGCTCGACGGCGGGGTCACCCCGGTCGGCTCCGTCACGGCCACCCGGCGGGACCGGTCCGGGCAGCCCTACCTGCGAGGACGCGGACCCGTCGCCGCCACCGCCGACGCGGCGGGCAACACCGTCTACGCGGTCGCCGGGTCCTTCCGGGGGCGCGATGACCCGTGCGAGGGCGCGGCGGAGGTGTTCGCGGCCCTGCCCTCGAACGGGTCGACCGTGCCGACGGACCTCAGCGCCGCCTCACCGGCGGGCGCCGGCGCGACCGCCACCGAGGTCCTGTCGCTGTGGTGGGACCCGGCGCACCGCCTGCGCGCCGCCGTGCTCGCCGGGGCGTGCGACGGGACCCCCGCCGGCCCCGCGACCGGTGAGTGGGTGCTGGAGCGCAACAGGTGGGTCCGGGTGTCGTCCGAGCCGACGCTCGGCTCGCTCCACCTGCGCAGCGGGTCGAAGCTGGTCACGCGCCTGCCCGGGGCGCCGCGGAACGGCGCGTCCCTGGTCCTCGAACGCGGCGGGCGCGGCGCCGCGATCGCCGGCGGCGTGCTGTCGATCTCCGCGCCCGGGTTCCGGCCGCCCGGCTCCGACGAGGTCCTCGCCCAGTGGTGCGACCCGGCGGACCCGGTGTGCCTGTCCCGCACGGGCGGCTCCTACGAGATCGGCTCGACCAGCGGCGACCTCGACGGGGACGGGGCGGCCGACCGGATCGCGGCCGTCCAGTCGTGGCGCCGCGGCACGGCCTCGGCCCACCTGGAGGTCGCCTTCGCGGACGGTCGGACCTCGCGGCTCGACCTGCCCGCGACCGTCGAGGTGGGCGTGCCCCGCTGGGTGGGCGCCACCGACCTCACCGGCGACGGCCGGGCCGAGGTGCTGGTCCCGACCGGCGCGGGCGCGCACGGCGTGGTGATCGGCTTGTTCGAGCACGTCGACGGCCGGGTCGCGCGGGTCGACGGCGACCTGCCCGAGGTGCTGGTGGGCGGCGGGGCGCACGGGGCCGCCGGGGTCGAGTGCCTGGTGGACGGCGACCGCGCCCTGGTGCGCACCAGCGTCGTCACGGCCGGGCCGGCCACCCCGCCCGGCGGTCCGACCGAGTACGTGCTCACCGAGGTCACCCACGTCGCCGACCCGGCGTCCGGACGGCTGGTCCGGATCGCGGAGGACCGGACGACCTCCCCCGCGGGCGAGGGCGGCGCGCTGCCGCCGCGGCTCGCCGGGGTGGTGGGGGTCCACTGCCCCGGCGTGCCCGCCGTCTCCTGACCGCCGTGCTGCGACCGCGCCGTGCTGCGAATGCTCGTGCTGCGACCGCGCCGTCCTGCGACCGCCCGCTCAGCCGCGGACGGTCAGGCCGACCTTCTGGAACTCCTTGAGGTCGGAGTAGCCGGTCTTCGCCATCGCCCGCCGCAGCGAGCCGAACAGGTTCGTCACGCCCCGCGGGTCCACCGACGGGCCGAACAACAGGCTCCGCAGGTCGACCACCTGGTCGACGCCGCTGGACACGTGGCTGCGCGGCACCGACGGGTGCGCCGACGACGCCGTCCAGTACAGGCCCTGGCCCGGCGCCTCCGCCGCGGCCGCCAGCGGCTCGCCCAGCATCACCGCGTCCGCGCCGCAGGCGATCGACTTGGCGATGTCGCCGCTGGTCAGCGCGCCGCCGTCGGCGATCACGTGCACGTACCGGCCACCGGTCTCGTCCAGGTAGTCCCGGCGCGCCGCGGCCGCGTCCGAGATCGCGGTGGCCATCGGCACGCCGATGCCCAGCACCGCGTCCGTGGTCGTGACGCCCGGCGTGTAGCCGTAGCCCACGACCACGCCCGCCGCGCCCGTGCGCATCAGGTGCATCGCCGTCCGGTAGTCGCCGACGCCGCCCGCGATGACCGGGACGTCCAGGTCCGCGATGAACGACTTCAGGTTCAGCGGCTCGCCGTCGCGCGAGACGTGCTCGGCGGAGATGATCGTGCCCTGCACGACCAGGATCTCCACGCCCGCGGCCAGCAGGTCCGGGGTCAGCTCGGCGGCCCGCTGCGGGCTCACCCGCACGGCCACCGTCACGCCCGACTCGCGGACCTGCTTGATCGCCTCCGCGATGAGGTCCATGCGGACCGGCGCGGCGTGCAGCTCCTGGAGCACCTTCACCGGCGCGGCCGGGTCGTCGGTGTCCTCCAGCGCCCGCACCAGGCGGAACAGGGCCTCCTCGACGTCGCCGTGCCGGGCCCACAGGCCCTCCGCGTTGAGGACGCCGAGGCCGCCCAGCTCGCCGATCGCGACCGCCGTGCCCGGCGACACGATCGCGTCGGTCGGGTGGGTGATCAGCGGGATCTCGAACCGGTAGGCGTCGATCTGCCACGCCGTCGAGACGTCCTTCGAGGACCGCGTCCTGCGGGAGGGGATGATCTCGACGTCGTCCAGCTCGTAGGCCCGCCTCGCGGTCCGGCCCATGCCGATCTCGACCAGGTCGCGCACCTTGAGTAGTCCTTCCGTGGTGCCGGTTCGAACCAGAGGACCTTAGCTCACCGGCTGGTGTAGTTCGGCGCCTCGACGGTCATCGTGATGTCGTGCGGGTGGCTCTCCTTGAGCCCCGCCGCCGTGATCCGCACCAGCTGCTTGCCCTGGAGCTCCGGGATGCTCTTCGAGCCGGTGTAGCCCATGGCCATCCGCAGGCCGCCGACCAGCTGGTACGCCACCTGCTGGAGCGGGCCGCGGAACGGCGTGCGGCCCTCGATGCCCTCGGGCACCAGCTTGTCCTCGGACAGCACGTCGTCCTGGAAGTAGCGGTCCTTGGAGTAGGACTTGCTGTTGTCGCCGCGCCCGCGCAGCGCCGCCAGCGACCCCATGCCGCGGTAGGTCTTGAACTGCTTGCCGTTGACCAGGACCACGTCGCCCGGCGCCTCGGCGGTGCCCGCGAGCAGGCTGCCCAGCATGACCACGCTCGCGCCGGCCGCGATGGCCTTGGCGATGTCGCCCGAGTACTGGATGCCGCCGTCGCCGATCACCGGCACGCCGGCCGGCGCGCACGCGAGGTTCGCCTCGTAGATCGCGCTGATCTGCGGCACGCCCACGCCCGCGACCACGCGCGTGGTGCAGATCGAGCCGGGGCCGACACCGACCTTCACGCCGTCCGCGCCCGCGTCCACCAGGGCCTGCGCGCCGGCGCGGGTGGCGATGTTGCCGCCCACCACGTCCACCTCGTCGCCCAGCTCCTTCTTGACCCGGGCGACCATCTCCAGCACGTTGCGCTGGTGGCCGTGCGCGGTGTCCACCATCAGCACGTCCACGCCCGCCTCGGCCAGGGCCATCGCGCGGCTGAAGCTGTCCTCGCCGACGCCGATCGCGGCGGCGCACAGCAGCCGGCCGTCCGGGTCCTTCGAGGCGTTCGGGTACTGCTCGGTCTTGACGAAGTCCTTGACCGTGATCAGGCCGCGGATCTTGCCCTCGCCGTCCACGATCGGCAGCTTCTCGACCTTGTGGCGGCGCAGCAGGCCCAGCGCGGCCTCCGCGGACACGCCCACCTGGGCGGTCACCAGCGGACCCTTCGTCATCACCTCGCTGACCCGGCGCGAGTGGTCCACCTCGAAGCGCATGTCGCGGTTGGTGATGATGCCGACGAGCTTGTCGTTCCCGTCGGTCACGGGCACGCCCGAGATCCGGTAGCGGGCGCACAGCTCGTCCACGTGGCCGATGGTGTCGTCCGGCGAGCACGTCACCGGGTCGCTCACCATGCCCGCCTCGGAGCGCTTCACCGTCTCCACCTGGCGGGCCTGGTCCTCGACCGACAGGTTGCGGTGGAGCACCCCGATGCCGCCCTGGCGGGCCATCGAGATCGCCATGCGCGCCTCGGTCACCGTGTCCATCGCGGCCGAGGCCAGCGGGATGCGCAGGGAGACGTTGCGCGAGAGGCGGGTGGTGGTGTCGACCGCACTCGGGATGATCTCCGATTCGGCGGGCAGCAGCAGTACGTCGTCGAAGGTCAGTCCCAGCATGGCGAACTTGGGCGGGACTCCGTCAGCGTTGAGCTCGCTGGTCATGGCGGCTGGTGCCTTCCGTGGTGCGGTGATCCCGCCGCCGCGGATCGGGTTTCCACAGGCGGCGATGGGTTCAGCCCATGGTATCTGGACGTGGTCGGGGGTCCGCCCGGTACCGTGCGGGGTCGTGCCGCACGACGCGTTGCCACCAGACCCGTTCGCGGGCGACCCGGACGACCCCGCTCGGGCGCTCGGCGAACCCGAGCACGACCACGAGCACCCGCCGATGGACGACGCCGAACGCGCCGAACTGGTGGGCGACCTCAGCGACCTCGCCGTGTACCAGGCACTGCTGGAACCCCGCGGGATCAGGGGCATCGTGGTGGACTGCGGCGAGTGCCAGGAACCGCACTACCACGACTGGGCGCTGCTGAGGTCCAGCCTGGAGCAGCTGCTGTCCGACGGCCGGATGCGACCGCACGAGCCCGCGTACGACCCGGACCCCTCGGCCTACGTGAGCTGGGAGTACTGCCGCGGTTACGCGGACGGCGTCACCGCGGAGAACGCCCGTTGACGGTGTGACGAAGCCCGCCCCGGTTCCCCGGCGCGGGCTTGGTCACAGGTGCGGTCACTCCTGGGCGGCCGGCGTGTCGGCCGGGACCTCGTCGCCCGAGTTCTGGGTCTCGCCGCGGGACTGGCCCGGCGACTCTCCCGAGCTGGGCGGCGGCGGTGGCGGTGGCGGCGGTTCCTCGCCGTCCGTGGTCGGCACCGGTTCCGTGGTGCTGACCGGCGGCTGGGTCGTCGTGGTCGTGGTGGTCGTCGTGGTCGTCGAGAGCGGGTCGCTCGTCGTCCGCGACGGCGTCGACGACGTGGAGGGCTCGACCGGCGACGGCGTGTCCGTCGGCGTCGGGGTGGTGCTCTCCAGCTTCTGCTTGAGCGTCTCGTGCTGCTGGGTCAGGTCGTCGCGGCCGTCGTCGTCGGAGACCGACCGGAGGTACTCGCCCGCCTTGTCCAGGGCGACCTTGGCCTCGCGGTAGCGGCCCTCGCGCAGCGCTGCGCCCGCGTTGTCGAGGTCGGTGCGGACCGCGACGGCGGCCTCGACCGACCGCGCGTGGTCGGAGTAGAGGACCCTGGTCAGGCCCCAGAGCGCGTCACCCGGCTCGGCGTCGCGGGCGACCAGGCTGACCCCGGTGAACGCGATGGCCAGCACGGCCGCGGCGCTCGCGAGGGGGATGAGGTAGCGGTGCCTGCTGCGCGGCTGGGGACGGGCCGCGGCGATCGTCGCCACGGCGGTGTCGGTGTCGACCAGCTCGCCGACCGGGCGGCTGTCCACCTCGCGCCGCCAGGCCAGCAGCAGCGCGTTCAGCTCGTCGTCGACGAGGGAATCCGCCTGCTCGGGGTTCCGCCCGCCCAGCGCGTCAAGCAGCGCGTCGTCAGCCCGGATGCCCGCGAGGTCGTCATCAGGTTCGACCAGGGCGTCATCAGGCTGCGGCGGTCTTTCATCTCGTCCGCGCACGATTTTTCCGTTGCCCTTCTCGTGCTGATCAGCCACTCAGACCACCTCCTCCGCCGCCAACGTCTTCCGGAGGCGGGCCAAAGCCCGGTGCTGCGCCACCCGTACCGCGCCCGGCGTCGAGCCCACCGCGTCGGCGGTCTCCTCGGCCGACAGGCCGACGACCACCCTCAGCAGCAGGATCTCCCGCTGCTTCTCCGGGAGGACTTTCAGGAGCGTGGCCATCCGGCCCGACAGCTCACCCTGCATGGCCCGCTGCTCCGGACCCGCCTCCGTCTCGGGGGCGTCCGGGACTTCCGGGACCGGTTCGGACCGGTTCCGGGCAGCTGAGCGATGCGCGTCGGCCACCTTGTGCGCGGCGATCCCGTAGACGAACGCCAAGAACGGCCGACCCTGGTCGCGATAGCTGGGCAGGGCCGTCAGCACCGCGAGACACACCTCCTGGGCCACGTCGTCCGCCGAAGCGAAAGACCTCTCCTGCCTTCCGACTCGGGCGCGGCAGTACCGCACCACCAGAGGGCGGATGGATGCCAGGAGCCGCTCGATCGCGTGGCGGTCGCCATCGACGGCCGCGCCCACTTCGGCGTCCAGTCCGTCCCCCAAGTTGGTCATCGCAGACAGCAGCCCTGGTGTTACGCATAGGCGTATCGACAAAGAACAGCACGGAACGGCGAACGTCGCCCGTACCGGTGACCCTTACGTTACCGGTTCTCCGGCACCGCGTTGTGCAATGGGCAACAAGAGGTCCCTGACCTGCCGACACGCCGCGAAGGGCGCAGACGGCGAGCCGGCCCGGCGACGGTGACGTCGGCCGGGCCGGCAAGAGGCAAGGGGCGGCGGAGTGAACCGCCTCACCCGTCTCAGCGAGTTCAGGAGACGAGGCCGCGCCGGAAGCCGTGCGCGACGGCCTGCGCGCGGTCGCGCACGCCGAGCTTGCGGAACAGCCGGCGGGCGTGCGTCTTCACCGTGTCCTCGGAGAGGTACAGCTCACGCCCGATCTGCCCGTTGCTCTTGCCCTGGCTCATGCCTCGCAGCACCTGCAACTCGCGTTCGGTGAGCTGCACGCCCGGGTCGGACGGCTGGCGCGGCGCGGGCACGCTGGTGCTCGCGAGCGTGTGCGCCAACGCGGCGACCAGCTCGGGGCGCGAGGCGTCCCAGCGGAGGTAGCCGCGGGCGCCGCCGGCGATCGCGGCGGCGATGCTGCCCGCGTCGTCCGGTGCGCCGAAGACGATGACGTTGGCCTGCGGGTTGGCCGAGACGAGTCGCCGGGTCGCTTCGACCCCGGTCGGGACGGCGCGCTGGGTACCAACCAGTACGACGTCGACCGGCTGCCGAGAGAACCGAGCCAACAACTCGTCACCGTGCGCTACGCAGTCGATGCGGCTAACCCCGGGGACAGCCGACATCACACGGGTGAGACCCTCCCGCACACTGCGCCGGTCGTCGCAAATAAGGACCGTGGTCACGGGGACTCCTTCCTGCAGCCGAGTGACGTTCCACATCCCCTATCGGACGCCAGGGGCCGGACCTTGACACGATCCGGTGCTTAATCCGTCAAGAAGTTCGTCTCAGGGTCTGCGTTCGGGGGTTCCCCGGAACGGAGCAGCGCAGTCGGGATCCACGGCGATTGCCGGGCCAGTCGTCGGCTGATCGGATCAGCTCTCCGCAACACGCAGCTCAGAGCGTTTTGAGTTCGTTCCTTCATGTTCTGGCTGACCGCAAAAGTGCGGTTTTCCTGCACGTTTGCGAGCACGAGCGCCGTCGGCCAGACCAACGACAGGAGGCCCCGCCGGTCAGTGTGATTTAGATCACACTGGAGCAGATCGAGCCCCCGGTCAAGGTCAACCGGGGTCCCGAGCACCACCAGGACGGTCCCCAGCACGAGGTCGGACTTGAGGACGTGCCGCGTCGCGCCGGCCTCCCGGGCGAGCGCCGCGGCCCGTTCGGCGGGCTCCACCGCGCGCTCCGCGTGACCGTCCGCCAACTCGATCTCGGCGGCCACCCACTGGTGGCGCACCCGGCTCCGCCAACCGAGCGCCTCGACCCTCCCGTGCACCCTCCTGGCCTCACCCACCCGTCCGGCGCCCACCGCGTCGGCCGCGAGCCCCAGCAGGGCGTCCGCGAACGCCCCGGCGACGTCCACCCCGTCGGGATCCGCCGCCTCCCCCTCGCCCCGCCCCTCCCGTCGCCGGACCTCCCCGGCCAACCCCAACGCCACCGCGTCCCACTTCCGGGCCGCCGCGTGGCCACCCAGTTGGCGGCGGTGCGAGGCGAGCGTCGAGGCCGCCAGCGACCCGAACAGCCCACCACCCCCGATCAGCTCGCCGAGCACGGCAGCCGCCGCCGCGTAGTGCCCCTGCCCGCCCAGCGCCACCGCCGCCAGCCACCGCTCCTCGACCCCACCGGCCCGGGCAGCCGCCCACACCTCGACCTCGGGCCGGTCCCCGAACGCAGCACGCCGAACATCCACACCCCCATCCTCCGCCACCCCGCGCGTCCTCCACCCGGACACCGCGTGTCCTCCGGTCCGGCACCGCGTGTCCTCCACTGCGGCACCGCATGTCCCCCACTGCGGCACCGCGAACCGACCGCCGGGTCAGCAGACGGCGCGTTCCACGGCGTCGGCGGCCGAGGCGAGGTCGTCGATCCGCTCCGACGGCTGCGGCACGACGCCGCGCTCCCACCCCGGACCGCCGACGAAGACGCGGACCTGCTGGCGCGTCCGGGGCAACGCGACCACGACACCCGGATCGGCGTACCGCGGCAGCTGGGCCCAGAGCACGACGGCGGCGGGCGCCGTGCGCCGAACCGCGGCGACCAGGGCGTCCAGCGGCAGGTCGGCACCCAGCTGACGTGCGCCGATCCCGCGCTGGGCCAGCACCGCCGCCAGCGGGTGGAGGGGCAGGTCGTGGCGCTCACCCGGTGTGCAGGCCAGCAGCACCGGGCGGTGGTTGCGCGGCTCGGTCACGACCGGCGCCGCCCGGACCATCGCGGCCCGCACGCACTCCTCCAGCAGGCGCGACACCTCCAGCCCGGCGCCCGACTGCTCCCAGCGCCCGGTGACGGCGGCCAGCACCGGGCGGACCACCTCGTCCCACGTCGCCACCACGCCGTCCGCCCCGACCGCGTCCGCGAGCAGCGACTGCACCGCCGCCGAGTCCATCGCCAACGCCGCCCGCCCGACGCCCCGGGCCCGCCGGTTGGCCGCGTGGAGCCCGAGGCCGCGGCCGCCACCGGGCGACAGCGGCGCGTCCGGTGGCCGGGACGGCGCGGAGCCCGGGTCGGGCACCGGGGCGGAGAGGGCGTACTTGGCGGCTTCGGCGGACGACGCGCCGCGCAGCAGCGCCTGCTGCATCAGCTCCAGGCGGGCCACGTCGAGCGGCCCGTACTTGCGGTGTCGCCCGGTCGTGCGATCACCGGGTCCGAGGCCGTAGCGGCGGTCCCAAGTGCGGAGAGTAGCCGGCGCGACCCCGAGCCGACGGGCCGCGGCGGCCACCGTGAGCATCACGGGAAGTGCGGGATCACCCTTCGCCGCAACGGTTTCCCGTTCGCCTCCGGGTGGCGTTCCGTCGTGATCGGCGGGCGTCGTCACGGTGACATGGTCCGTTCACCTGTTGTCACGGGCAACTCGTGGTTTGAACCACATCCGATCACCCATCGAATGAATTGCCCGCTGTATGCCCCGCAGCCCCTTGAACAAGCATTGAAGCGGTTCTACGGTGGATCATCGTTAAGCCGAATGGAGCAGTGCACGTCAATGGGCCAAGGAGGCGGTCTCGATGGCGGACACCCGAAGGCTTCCCGGTCCCAACGCCGATCTGTGGGACTGGCAGATGCGCGGCTCGTGCCGCGGGATGGACAGCGCGTTCTTCTTCCACCCGGACGGTGAACGCGGACCGGCACGGGCCCGGCGGGAGGCGCGAGCCAAGGCGGTGTGCCTGTCGTGCCCCGTGCTGGAGATGTGCCGGCGCCACGCCCTGGCGGTCCAGGAACCGTACGGGATATGGGGCGGGCTCTCGGAGTCGGAGCGGGACAGCATCATCAAAGCCCGCAAACGGCAGTTGACACCCGTGTGAGGCACGGCGCGCAAGCAGGGGCGGCACCCCGAGGGTGCCGCCCCTGCTGCTGCTCAGAGCTGCCGGTCGGGCTGCTCAGTGGCCGTGACCGTGGCCGTGGCCGTGACCCGCCGAGGCGGGCTCCTCTTCCTTCTTCTCCACGACGGCGCTCTCCGTGGTGAGCACCATGCGGGCGATGGAAGCGGCGTTGGAGACCGCGGAGCGGGTGACCTTGACCGGGTCGATGATCCCGGCCTCCAGCAGGTCGCCGTAGACCAGGCTGGCGGCGTTGAGGCCGAAGCCCCAGTCCTGCTCGCGCACCTTGTTCACCACGACCGCGCCCTCCAGGCCCGCGTTCGCGGCGATCCAGAACAGGGCCGAGCCGAGCGCCTCGCGCACGATGCCGACGCCCGTGGCCTCGTCACCGGTCAGGTCGAGGTCGCCGTCGAGCACCTTGGAGGCGTGCACCAGCGCGGAACCGCCGCCGGGCACGATGCCCTCCTCCACCGCCGCCTTGGTCGCCGCGACGGCGTCCTCGATGCGGTGCTTGCGCTCCTTCAGCTCGGTCTCGGTGGCCGCGCCGACCTTGATCACCGCGATGCCGCCGGACAGCTTCGCCAGCCGCTCCTGGAGCTTCTCGCGGTCCCAGTCGGAGTCCGTGGCCTCGATCTCGCGGCGCAGCTGCTCGGAGCGCGCCGCCACGTCGGCCTTGGCGCCGCCGCCGTCGACGATCGTGGTGTCGTCCTTGGAGACCACGACGCGGCGGGCGGAGCCCAGCACGTCGAGGCCGGACTCGGACAGCTTCAGGCCCACCTCGGACGAGACGACCGTGGCGCCGGTGACGACCGCGAGGTCGTCCAGGAACGCCTTGCGGCGGTCGCCGAAGTACGGCGCCTTGACCGCGACCACGCGCAGCGTCTTGCGCAGGGCGTTGACCACCAGGGTGGACAGCGCCTCGCCCTCGACGTCCTCGGCGATGACGACCAGCGGCTTGCCCGCCTCGGCCACCTTCTCCAGGATCGGCAGCAGGTCGGCCAGGGCCGAGATCTTCTCGCGGTGCAGCAGGATGCGGGCGTCCTCGAACACCGCCTCCTGCGCCTCCAGGTCGGTGGCGAAGTGCGCCGAGACGTAGCCCTTGTCGAACTGGACGCCCTCGGTGATCTGGAGCTCGGTGGCCAGCGTCGAGGACTCCTCGACGGTGATCACGCCGTCCTCGCCGACCTTCTCGATCGCCTCGCCGAGCAGGGCGCCGATGGACTCGTCGCGGGACGACACGGTGCCGACCTGCGCGATGTTGTCCCGGCCCTTGACGGGCGTGGCCTTCGCCTTGAGCGCGTCCACCACGGCGTCGGCGGCGGCCTGGATGCCGCGGCCGAGCGAGGTCGGGTTGGCGCCCGCGGCGACGTTGCGCAGACCGACCCGCACCATGGCCTGGGCCAGCACGGTCGCGGTCGTCGTGCCGTCGCCGGCCACGTCGTTGGTCTTGGTCGCCACGCTCTTGGCCAGCTGCGCGCCGAGGTTCTCGAACGCGTCCTCCAGCTCGATCTCGCGGGCGATGGTCACGCCGTCGTTGGTGACCGTCGGCCCGCCGAACTTCTTGTCGAGCACCACGTGCCGGCCGCGCGGACCGAGGGTCACCTTGACCGTGTCCGCCAGCTTGTTCACGCCGCGCTCAAGGGCCCGACGAGCGTCCTCGTCGAAGCTGATCTGCTTGGCCATACCTTCTACGCCTCTCTCAAGTGCGAAAACGCCCCGGGAAGCCCCGGTGATGGGGTCGCCGGGGCGCTTTGCGTGTCAGCCGAGCGTCAGTTGATGACGGCCAGCACGTCGCGGGCGGAGAGGATCAGGTACTCCTCGCCGTTGTACTTGACCTCGGTGCCGCCGTACTTCGAGTAGATGACGACGTCGCCGACAGCCACGTCCACGGGAACGCGGTTGCCCTTGTCGTCGATCCGGCCGGGGCCGACCGCGATGACCTTGCCCTCCTGGGGCTTCTCCTTCGCGGTGTCCGGGATCACGAGGCCGGAAGCGGTCGTGGTCTCGGCCTCGCTGGCCTGGACGACGATCTTGTCCTCGAGCGGCTTGATGTTCACGCTCACCGGGCTGACCTCCACGGTCGTCGAAAGCGTTGGCAGGTTGCGTTTACGGCTCCTGCCACCCCGCCGTCGCGGGGGTCGGGGCGGTTGCTGGTGCCGTGCATCTAGCACTCTACCCACGCGAGTGCCAACGCTTCAACGACCCCCCGGAACGTCCCGCGCGAAGTCGTCCACTCGTGTCACACCGGCGTTCACCCGACCGCCAACATCGTCGGGAACGGTGTCCAGCCATGACCTCGGTGACCCGACGTTCCCTGCTCATCGGCGGCGCGGCCCTCGCGACAGCGGGGACGGGCCTCGTGACCTCGGGTGCGGGCTTCGCGAAGCTCGACGACCCCTTCACCCTCGGCGTCGCCTCCGGCGACCCCGGCTCCGACGGCATGGTGCTCTGGACGCGGCTGGCGCCCACCCCCCTCGACGAGGACGGGCTCGGCGGCATGCCCAACCGGGTCGTCCCGGTGCACTGGGAGCTGGCCGAGGACGAGCGCTTCCGGCGCGTGGTGCGGCGCGGCGTCGAACTGGCCCGCCCGCAGACCGCGCACAGCGTGCACGTGGAGACCTTCGGCCTGCGGCCCGGCCGCGAGTACTTCTACCGGTTCAGGGCCGACCGGCACCTCTCCCCCGTCGGCCGCACCCGCACCACCCCCGAGCCGTGGGTGGTCGGGCAGGACCTGACCATGTGCTTCGCGTCGTGCTCGCACTACGGCGAGGGCTACTTCACCGCGTACCGGCGGCTCGCCGAGGACCACCCCGACGTGGTCCTCCACCTGGGCGACTACCAGTACGAGTACGCGGCCAAGGCGGCGGACGTGCGCACCGTGGTCGGCCCGGAGACCCGCACGCTGGCCGACTACCGGCTGCGCCACGCCCAGTACAAGACCGACGAGGACCTCCAGCTGGCGCACTCGGTGGCGCCGTGGGTGGTCGTGTGGGACGACCACGAGGTCGAGAACAACTGGGCCGACGAGGTCCCCGAGCAGGCCGACCCGAACTTCCCCGACCGGCGCGCGGCGGCGTTCCAGGCCTACTACGAGAACATGCCGCTGCGGCGCGGCGCCAAGCCCAACGGCATCGACATGCAGCTCTACCGGCGGATCCGGTGGGGCAACCTGGTCAACTTCCACATGCTGGACACCCGCCAGTACCGCGACGACCAGGCGTGCGGCGACGGCTGGAAGACCTGCGCCGAGGCGGGCACCCCCACCCGGACCATCACCGGCGCCGACCAGGAGCAGTGGCTGCTCGACGGTTTCCGCCGGTCGAGGGCCCGCTGGGACGTGCTCGGCCAGCAGGTGTTCTTCGCCGAGCGCGACCGCAAGGACGGCCCGGAGAAGGAAGTCTCCATGGACGGCTGGGACGGCTACCTCGCGTCCCGCGATCGGGTGACGCGCGGTTGGGTGGACGCGAAGGTCCGCAACGCGGTCGTGCTCACCGGTGACGTGCACGCCGCCTACGCCGCCGACATCAAGGCGGACTGGGACGACCCGGCGTCGCGCACCGTCGGCACCGAGCTGGTGTGCACCTCGGTGACCTCCGGCGGCGACGGCAACGACACCTCCGACCAGGTGCAGCTGCGCAACAACCCGCACATCAAGCTGCACAGCAGGCGGCGCGGCTACGTGCGGACCAAGTTCACCGCGCGCGAGCTGCGGGCCGACTTCCGCTCGCTGCCGCAGGTCCGCACGGCCGGGGCGCAGGCCACGACGCTGAAGTCGTTCGTCGTCGAGGACCGCAACCCCGGCCTGAACGAGGTATAGCGGGGCAGCGACCGGCCGGCCCCGGGTCAGCCGGTCGGTCGGCCCGCGGGTCGGTCAGCCGGCCCGGATCACGTTGATCAGGGCGGTCCAGCCGTCTCGACCGTGCCCCGCCTCCACGGCGCGGCGGTAGAGCGACTGGACCGCCCCGGGCAGCGCGGCGTCCAGGCCGGCGGCCTCGGTGGCGCCCGCGATGTGGTCGGCCGTGGCGCCCATCATGGTGACGTTGGCCTGGTCACCGGCGTGCTCGCCCGAGTCGACGCTCCGCACGACCTCGTCCAGGTACAGGCCCAGCGAGCCGACCAGGTCCTTCAGGTAGGGCGCGAACCGCTCGGCGGTCACGCCGGCCGAGCCGACCAGGGCGACGCCGTGCAGGATGCCCGCCAGCGCGGTCAGGAAGACGTCCAGCTGCGCCTGGTAGAACAGCTGGGCCAGGGTGTGGTCCTCGCCGAGGTGGTCCGGCCTGCCGATGACCGCCAGGGTGTCCCGGTGGCGGTCGAACACCTCGCGCGGGCCGCTGTAGAACACGTACGCGCCCGGCTCGCCGACCAGCTCCGCCGGCACCATCACACCGCCGACGACCAGCTCGGCGCCCCGCTCGGCCAGCCACGCGGCGGCCTTGAGGGTCTTGTCCGGCGTGTCGGAGCTGAGGTTGACCACGACGCGGCCGGCCAGGTCCGCGCCGTCCAGCACGGCGTGCATCGCCGCGTAGTCGGTCAGGCTCAGGACCACGAGCCGGTTGGCCGCGACGGCCTCGGCGGCGGTCGCGGCGCGGGTCGCGCCCCTGGCCGCCACGCCGTCGGCGCGGCTCGCGGTGCGGTTCCACACGGTGACCGGGTGGCCCGCGTCCAGGAACCGGTCGACCATCGCCCGCCCCATGGGGCCGAGGCCGATGAAGGTCAACGGGGTCTTGCTGCTCATGTGCGCTCACTCCTCGTCCGGGTGATCACCACGGTGCTCGACCGCGCGCACGAAACCCTGCGGGTCCGCTGGGGGTCGTTGGCTACGGTGCCCCTCGTGCGGTTCGGGGTGTTGGGGGCGCTGGCGGTGTGGACGCCGGCGGGTGAGCCGGTGCGGGTGCCGGAGGCCAAGGTGCGGCTGCTGCTGGCCGACCTGCTGGCGCACGAGGGGCGGCCGGTGTCGGTGGACCGGCTCGTCTTCGACCTGTGGGGCGACCGGCCGCCGGGCAGCCCGGTGAACACGCTCCAGACGAAGGTCTCCCAGCTGCGGCGGCTGCTGGGGCCGCTGGTCGTGCGCGAGCCGACCGGGTACGCGGTGCGGGTGGGCGCCGGTTCGCTGGACCTGCTGCGGTTCCGGGAGCTGGCGGCGGCCGGGCGGCTCGCGGAGGCGCTGGGGCTGTGGCGCGGCGAGCCGCTGGCCGAGTTCGCGGACGCGCCGTTCCTGTCGGGGTTGGCGGGCCGGTGGGCGGAGGAGCGGCTGGCGGTGGTGGAGCGGCTCGCCGAGGTCGGTGCGACGGGGGTCGGCGCGGCGGGGGCTGGTGCGGCGGGGGCTGGTGCGGCGATCGGGTCGGGGCCGGTGGCGGGGGTCGACCTGGCGGCGGAGGTGGCGCGGCACCCGCTGCGGGAGCGGTTGCGCGGTGCGCACATGCGGGCGCTGTACCGGGCCGGGCGGCAGGCGGAGGCGCTGGAGAGCTACGCCGAGCTGCGGAGGTCGTTGGCCGAGGAGCGCGGGTTGGAGCCGGGGCCCGAGCTGGCCGCGCTGCACCTGGCGATCCTGAACCAGGACCCGGCCCTGGTCGCCGACCTGCCCGGGTTCGGGCGCGGGGCACCGGGAGCCGGGCGCGGCGAGGCGGCAGGCGGGCGCGGCGAGGTGGTCGCCGGGCGGCCCGCGACCAACCTGCCGGTGGCGGTGACCGGCCTGGTCGGGCGGGACGAGGCGGTTCGGGAGTTACGGGGCCTGGTCGACCGGGTGCGGCTGCTCACCCTCACCGGGCCCGGCGGGGTGGGCAAGACGAGCCTGGCCGTCGAGGTGGCGCGCGGGGTCGTGGCGGACGGGGTCTGGCTGGTCGAGCTGGCCGGCGCCGGTGGCGGTGACCAGGCCGTCGCGGCGATCGCCGCCGTGCTGGGGGTCCGGGACGACGGCGGCGGCCGGTTCGGCGACCCGGCCGACCCGGTCGACCGGGTCGTGGACGCGCTGCGGAACCGGGACGCGCTGCTCGTGCTCGACAACTGCGAGCGGCTGGTCGAGCCGGTGGCCGGGCTGGTGTCGCGGCTGCTGCGGACCGCGCCCCGGCTGCGGGTGCTGGTCACCAGCCAGGAGCCGCTGAACCTGGCCTTCGAGACGGTCCGGGCGGTCCCGCCGCTGGACGTGCCGAGCGCGGTCGAGCTGTTCGCGGCTCGGGCCGCCGCCGCCGCGCCCGGGTTCGCCCTCACCGCCGGGAACGCGCCGGTCGTGGCGGCCCTCTGCCGCCGGCTCGACGGGCTGCCGCTGGCGCTGGAGCTGGCCGCCACGCGGGTGCGCGGACTGGGCGTCACCACCCTGCTCGACCGGCTGCGCGACCGGTTCCGCGTCCTGGCGGCCGGCCACCGCGACGCGCCCGCCAGGCACCGCACCCTGCGCGCCGTGATCGACTGGAGCTGGGACCTGCTCGACGACGCGGAGCGGGCGGTGCTGCGCCGGCTGTCCGTGCACGTCGACGGGTGCGCGTTGGACGCCGCCGAGGCGGTGTGCGCCGGTGACGGGGTCCCGGACGTGCCGGCCGCGGTGACCCGCCTGGTCGACCGGTCGCTGGTGGTCGCGCCCGAGCACACCGGCGTCCCCCGGTTCCGGCTGCTGGAGTCGGTGGCCGACTACGGGCGGGAGCGGCTGCGCGACGCGGGCGAGCTGGACGCCGTGCGCCGGCGGCACGCCGAGTTCTACCTGGACCTCGCCGAACGGGCCGAGCCCGAGCTGCGCGGACCCGACCAGCTCGCGTGGCTGGACCGGCTCGACGCCGACGCGGCGAACCTGCGGGCCGCGTTCGACGTGCTGGACGACGCGGGCGCGGCCCGGCTGGCGCGGGCGCTGACCTGGTACTGGTTCCTGCGCGGGCACCTGCGGGAGGCGCGCGGGCTGCTGACCGGCGACGACCCCGAGGCGGTCGCCTGGCGCTCCGGGCTCGGGGTGCTCGCCGGCGAGGCGGTCGAGCCGGGCTCGGTGGAGGGCGCCGCGCGGATCGGGGACCCGCTGCGGCGAGCGCGGGCGCGGTGGTTCCTCGGGTACGTGCTGAGCACGGCCGGGGACATGCGCGGTGCCGAGCCGCTGACCGGGCAGGCCCTGGCGGCGTTCGAGGAGCTGGGCGACCGGTGGGGCGTGGCCGCCGCGCACGCCGACCTGGTGAGCCAGTCGCTGGCGCGCGGGCTGGTCGAGCCGGCCCGGGAGTCGGCCGAGCGGTCCGCCGCGCTGTTCTCCGAACTGGGTGACCGGTGGGGTCGGCTGAAGTCGTCGTTCGCGCTGGGGACGCTCGCGGGGATGCGCGGCGACTACCCGCGCGCCACCGCCCTGCACCAGGAGGGCCTGCGGGTGGCCGAGGAGCTGCGGTCGTGGCCGGAGGTGTCGTACAAGCTGTCCTGGCTGGGGCGGGTCGCGCTGCTGGAGGGCGACCTCGCGGCGGCGCGCGACCTGCACGAGCGGGCGCGGCGGATCGCGGCGGAGCAGGGTTTCTCAGCGGGCGAGGCGTACGCGGAGACCGGGTTGGCGCTGGGCGCGCGGCGGGAGGGCCTGCTGGACGAGGCCGAGGAGCGCCTGCGGCGCGTCCTGGCGTGGCACGAGCGGGTCGGCGGCGACCTGTCCGCGACGCTGGTGCTGGCCGAGCTGGGGTTCGTGGCCGAGCTGCGCGGGGACGCGGCGCGGGCGCTGGAGCTCCAGTCCGAGGGCCTGGAGGTGGCCAGGCGGTCCGGCGACCCGCGGGCGGTCGCGCTGGGCCTGGAGGGCCTGGCCGGTGCGCGGGCGGCGGGCGGCGAACCGGCGGAGGCCGCCGGGCTGCTGGGCGCGGCGGCCGCGGCGGGCGACTCGGTCGGCGTGCCGCTGCCCGCGGCCGGGCGCGGCGACGTGGACCGGGTCACCGCCGCCGTGCGGGCCGCGCTGGGTCCGGACGGGTTCGCGGCGGCGTTCGACGCGGGGTACGCCGGCTACCCCGACGAAGCCCCGGCCCCCTGAACGGCCGCTCAGAGGACCTGGATCGTGCCGACGGGCAGGCCGGGCGTGGTGGACAGGTCCATCGGCGACGGCTGGGCGCCCGCCGCGACCAGGTGCGCGCCCAGCGCCGCGATCATCGCGCCGTTGTCCGTGCACAGCCGGGGCCGCGGCACGCGCAGCTCGATGCCCGCCTCGGCGCACCGCTCGGCGGCCAGGCCGGACAGCCGCGAGTTGGCCGCCACGCCGCCGGAGATCACCAGGGTGTCCACGCCGAGGTCCTTGCACGCCCGGATCGCCTTGGCGGTCAGCACGTCCGCCACGGCCTCCTGGAACGACGCGGCCACGTCGGCCAGCGGGATCTCCTCGCCCGCCCGCTCCTGCCGCTCCACCCACCGGGCGACCGAGGTCTTCAGGCCGGAGAACGAGAAGTCGTACTTGGCGTCCCGGGGCCCGGTCAGGCCGCGCGGGAACGCGATCGCGCACCCGTTGCCCTGCTTGGCGAGCTTGTCGATGGGCGGACCGCCCGGGTAGGGCAGGTCGAGCAGCCGGGCGACCTTGTCGTAGGCCTCGCCCGCCGCGTCGTCCACGGTGGACCCCAGCTCGGTGATCCGCTCGGCCAGGCCCTCGACCATCAGCAGCTGCGAGTGGCCGCCGGACACCAGCAGCGCCAGGCACCGCTTCGGCAGCGGGCCGTGCTGGAGGGTGTCCGCGGCGACGTGCCCGGCCAGGTGGTTGACGCCGTAGAGGGGCTTGTCCAGCGCCGCCGCGTAGGCCTTGGCCGCCGACACGCCCACCAGCAGCGCGCCCGCGAGGCCGGGACCCGCGGTGACCGCGATCGAGTGCACGTCGCGCAGCTCGACGCCCGCCTTCTCCACGGCCCGGCGCATGGTCGGGACCATGGCCTCCAGGTGGGCGCGCGAGGCGACCTCGGGCACGACGCCGCCGAAGCGGGCGTGCTCCTCGACGCTGGAGGCGACCTCGTCGGCGAGCAGTTCCACCGCCCCGTCGGGCCCGAGCCGGACGATGCCGACGCCGGTCTCGTCGCACGAGCTCTCGATACCGAGGATGAGCCGGTCAGTCACGGTTGGCGGGCCTTCCCATCGTGTACGCGTCGGCGCCCGACGGCTGGTAGTAGCGGCGGCGCATGCCCAGGTGCTCGAAGCCGTGCGCCAGGTAGAGGTTGATCGCGGGCACGTTGTCCGTGCGGACCTCCAGGAACACCGGCAACCCGGCCTCGTCGGCCTTGGCCAGCAGGGCGCGCAGCAGGGTCTTGCCGACGCCGCCGCCCTGGAAGTCCTCGTCCACGGCGAGGGTGTGCACGCTGGACTCGAAGTCGTTCAGGCCCAGCCCCGCGTAGCCGATCAGCTGCCCGTCGGAGTACGCGCCGACGTAGAAGTTGCCGTTGTCCAGCTCGCTGCGGAAGGCCTGCTCGCTCCACGGGTCGTCACCGGGGAACAGCTCCCGCTCGATCTCCGCGCACCGGGCGGCGTCCTCGTGCCGCAGCGGCGCGGTGGTGACGGTGCGGGCGCTCACGCCTTCGTCACCCGCTTGCGGCCGACCGGCTCGACCGCGTCGGGTCGACGCAGGTAGAGCGGGGTGAGCGCGGCCGGGCGGGCGCCCGCGAGGAGCTCACCGGCCGCCGCGGCGACCAGGGACGCGGGCGACGGGTAGCGGGCCCCGACCACCGGCAGCCCCAGCACGTCGGCGTACAGCTCGGCGCCCTCACCCGCCGCGACCACCACCGCGGGCAGCTTCGGCGGCAGGTCGGCGGGCCGGTCCACGTGCGGGCCGTCGGTGCGGCGGCCGGCGGCGTCGTAGGCGGCCCAGTAGACCTCCTTGCGACGCGCGTCCGTGGCCACCAGCAGCGGTTTGCCGGCCGCGGCGTCCAGGGCGAGGGCGTCCAGGGCGATGGCGTCCGGGGTCGGCACCGGGTAGACGGGCCGGTTGAGGGCCTGGCCGAGGGCGGCGGCGGTGACCAGGCCGACGCGCAGGCCGGTGAACGGGCCGGGGCCCGAGCCGCACACGATCGCGTCGAGGTCGGCCGGCGACCTGCCCGCCTCCGCCAGCGCCTCCTGGAGGTGCGGGGTCAGCAGCTCGCCGTGCGCCTTCGGGTTCACCGTCACCCGCTGGGCGAGCAGGCGCGGGGAGCTGTCGGCGGTCAGTTCCACCACACCGGCGGTGACGGCGGGGGTGGCGGTATCCAAGGCGAGCACGAGCACAACGAAGAAGGATAGAGGTGGGGCTCTGTCTGATTGCGCCGCCTCCGGCGTCGCGGGCTCGGCCGCCTGAAGTCGGCCGCTCGCGACCTCTCCCACGACGATCGAAAAGCGTGATCGCCGTGGGAGGGGTCACGAACGACCGACGCGGCCTCGCGGGGGGGTGAGGCGCAGGGCGCGGGGTGAAGCGCGGGGGTGTGGGTGTGGGTGTGGAGTGGGGGTCGGGGGGTGGGGGTCGGAGTATCGGGTTGGTTTGGGGGTTGCGTTGACGTTCGCGTCAAGGCGGAGGATCGGCTTCGTGCGCATCGGTGAACTGGCGCGGCGAGGTGGCACGACCACCCGGGCGCTGCGCTACTACGAGTCCCTCGGCCTGCTGTCCGCGCGGCGCGACGCCAACGGGCAGCGGGAGTACGACGAGGCCGACCTGCGGCTGGTGCGGGAGATCCGCTCGCTCACCGGCATCGGGTTCGCCCTGGAGGACACCCGCCCGTTCGTGCAGTGCCTGCGCGACGGCCACGAGAGCGGTGACGCCTGCCCGGCGTCGGTGGCCGTCTACCGGCGCAAGCTGGCCGAGCTGGACGAGTGCCTCGCCCGGCTGGGCGCGGCGCGGGAGCGGGTGCGCGCGCAACTGGAGGAAGCCGAGCAGAGGAGCAGGCCGTGCGGGCGTTGACCGACGAGACGTTCACCGAGGCGGTGAGCACCGGGACGGTGCTGGTGGAGTTCCGGGCCGACTGGTGCCCACCGTGCCGGATGCTGGAGCCGGTGCTGGCCGAGATCGACCGCGAGCTGGACGGGCTGGTGGTGGCGAAGCTCGACACGGACGAGAACCCGAGGACCGCTCGGGACCAGCGGATCATGTCCGCGCCGACGCTCCAGCTCTACAAGGACGGCGAGCTGGTGGCGCAGGCGGTGGGGGCGCGGCCGAAGATGCAGCTCATGGCGTGGCTCGAACCACATCTGTGATGCGCGCTACGGCGCGGGCCGACAGGGTGTGGGGATGCTGCTGCCGGCGTTGGCCTCACCACCCGACAAAGTCGCCCTGCGCTTCCCCGAGCGGGAGCTGACCTACGAGCAGTTGGCCGCCGAGGCCCGTGAGGTCGCTCACGGGCTCCGGGGCAGGCGCCGGGTCGCGGTGTGGGCCCGGTCCACGCCCGAGACCTGCGTGGCGATCGTGGGCGCGCTGCTGGCCGGGGTGCCCGTCGTGCCGCTCAACCCGAAGATCGGCGAGCGGGAGCTCGCCCACGTGCTGGGCGACAGCGAGCCCGACCTCGTGATCGACGACGAGCTGCCGTCCGGGCCGGGGGGCGACCTGCCCGAGCCGGACGGCGAGGCGCCCGCCCTGATCATCTACACCAGCGGCACCACCGGGCCGCCCAAGGGCGTCGTCCTGCCCCGCCGCGCCCTGGCGTCCAACCTGGACGCGGTGGCCGAGGCGTGGGCCTGGACCGGGGACGACGTGGTGGTGCACGGCCTGCCGCTGTTCCACGTGCACGGGCTGGGCCTGGGCGTGCTCGGCGTGCTGCGGCGCGGCGGGACCGTGCACCACCTGGGGACGTTCACGGTGGCGAAGGCCGCGGCGGCGGTGGAGGGCGGCGGCACGGTCGTGTTCGGCGTGCCCACCATGTACCACCGGCTCGTGAACGAGCCCGAGCACGCGGGCGCGTTCCGGCGCGCCCGGCTGCTGGTGTCCGGCTCGGCCCCGCTGCCCGCGGCGGTGCACGAGCGGGTCGAGGCGCTGACCGGCCAGCGCGTGGTCGAGCGCTACGGGATGACCGAGACGCTGATGAACACCAGCGTCCGCGCGGACGGCGACCGGCGGCCCGGCACGGTCGGCCTGCCGCTGCCCGGCGTGGAGGTGCGGGTCGTCGGCGACGAGCCGGGCGAGGTGGAGGTGCGCGGCCCGAACCTGTTCCTGGAGTACCTGAACCGCCCGGACGCCACCCGGGACGCCTTCCGCGACGGCTGGTTCCGCACCGGCGACCTGGCCGTGGTCGAGCCGGACGGCTACCTGCGGCTCGTCGGCCGCCGCGCCACCGACCTGATCAAGAGCGGCGGCTACAAGATCGGCGCGGGCGAGATCGAGAACGCGCTGCTGGAACACCCGTCCGTGGCCGAGGTCGCGGTGACCGGCGAGCCCGACGAGGACCTGGGCGAGCGGGTCGTGGCGTGGGTGGTGGCCCAGGGCGAGCCGCCCGCCCCGGACGAGCTGGGCGACCACGTGGCGCGCCTGCTGGCACCGCACAAGCGCCCGCGCGCGGTCCGCTACCTGGACGCCCTGCCGCGCAACGACATGGGCAAGGTGCTCAAGCGGGAACTCCGACCGCAGTGACCGAACGTCGGCGACCCGGTCACCCCGCGAGCCCGCGAGCCCGCGACCTCCAAGCCGCCACCATGCGAGGCCGCGTCGGTCGTTCGGGGCCCCTCCCACGGCGATCACGCTTTTCGATCGTCGTGGGAGAGGTCGCGAGCGACCGACTTCAGGCGGCCGAGCCCGCGACGCCGGAGGCGGCGCAATTCAACAGGGCAGTTGCCTGTCCGCCCACGCGCCGTGCGGGTGGAGGTTCGCCACCCGCACGTCGTCGTCCCGCCGCTCCAGCGTGATCAGCAGGTGGTCGGCGCTGAGCCGCTCGGCGACGCCCTCCCCCCACTCCACGGCCACCACCGCGTCCACCAGGTCGGTGTCGAGGTCCAGGTCGTCCAGCTCGTCGAGGTGGCCGTCGAGCCGGTAGGCGTCGACGTGCACCAGCGGCACGCCCCGGCCCCCCGGCGCGGGGTCGTGCACCCGCGCGATCACGAACGTCGGCGAGCTGACCCTGCCGGTCACGCCCAGGCCCGCGGCCAGGCCGCGCACCAGCGCCGTCTTGCCCGCGCCCAGCGGCCCCGACAGCAGCACGAGGTCACCGCCCCGCACCAGGCCACCCAGTTTGCGCCCGAACTCCTCGGTGTCCGCCACCTCGGGGAGGGTCACGCTCGTCGCCACCACGACCGCCTGCTTTCCGACCGTTCGGCGGCACTGCGCCGAACCAGACCGACCAGGTGCCCGGTGACGAGGTCGGCCTGTTCCAACATGAGCATGTGACCCGCGCCGGGCACGCGGACCAGTTCTCCGTGCGGCATCTCCTCGGCCATCCGCTCGGCGTGCGAGAACGGCGTCAGCTTGTCCGCGTCGCCGCTGATCACGAGCACCTCGCAGTGCCGCAGACCGGCCAGCGCCTTGTAGCGGTTGTGCGTGCCCAGGGTCTCCAGGAACTCCGTGAGCACCCGCACCGGGACGCCGTTGATCATCTTCGCCATCAGGTCGACCAGCGACGGGCTGACGTGGTGGTCGCCGAACGCCAGCAACCGGATGCCGCTCCAGGTCAGCGTCGACGCCCGGTCCCGGACCCACTCGACCAGACCGGGCTGGAGGCCGGCGAGCCTGCCGACGCCCATCGTCACCGGGTTGTACCGGGACAGCACCGACTTGGTCAGCCCCACGCCGCCGACCGCGCCCGCCGCCGTGCCGACCAGGGCGACGCCGCGCACCCGGTCGGCGAACAGCTCGGGCCGCTGCTCGGCCAGCGCCATGATCGTCATGCCGCCCATGGAGTGCCCGACGAGCACCAGCGGGCCGTCGGGCGCGGTCACCCGGATCACCGCGTCGAGGTCGCGGGCGCACTGGTCGATGGTGCTGGAACCGGTGGGCGCGCGGCCCGAGCGGCCGTGGCTGCGCTGGTCGTAGAGGACCTGGCGGACGCGCGGCCCGGTCAGCGCCGCGAGGTCCCGGCGCTGGAAGTGCCAGCAGCGGCGGTCCAGGGCGAAGCCGTGCACGAGGACGGTGGTCAGCTCCGGCGCGCCGCCGTCGTCCGGGTCGACCTCCTGCACCGACAGCGGCACGCCGTCGTCGGCGTCGATCGTGGACTCGCGGCTCGCGGGCAGCTCGCCCAGCGGCTCTTCGGCCAGCGGGTCGAGGGCGAGCCGGTCGTGCGAGACCTTCTTCTGGTTCGCGGCCACGCCCACCGCCACGCCGGTCGCCGCGGCCCCGAGCACGCCGCCCGCCCACCCGACGGCCTTCCACAGCGTGTTCACCGCCGCCCCCGGTAGGCGCGGGCGACGCGGGGCCGGTACATGCCGGTGACGATCTCGTAGTCGATGGTGCCGGTGGTGTCGGCCCACTCGCGGGCGGTCGGCTCGCCGTCCGCGCCGGACCCGAACAGCACCACCTCGTCGCCCTCGGCCACCGGGTGGTCGCCGCAGTCGACCATGACCTGGTCCATGCAGACGCGGCCGACGAGCGGGTGCCTGCGGCCGTTGAGCCACACGTGCATCCGGTTGGACAGGCCGCGCGGCACGCCGTCGGCGTACCCGACGGGCACCAGGGCCAGGGTGGTGTCGTCCTTCGCGGTCCAGGTCAGGCCGTAGGACACCGCTTCGCCGGCCGGGATGCGCTTGGTGAGCGCGACCACCGAGCGGAACGTCATCACCGGGCGCAGGTCGGCCGGGACCGGCACCGGGTTGAGGCCGTAGATCGCGATGCCCGGCCGGACCAGGTCGAAGCGCAGGTCGGGTCGGGTGAGCACGGCGGCGGAGTTGGCCAGGTGCCGCCTCGGGTCGAGCCCGGCGGCCCGCGCCGCGCGGAAGGCGTCGTCGAAGCGCTCGACCTGGGCGTCCGTGCCGGGGTGGCCCGGCTCGTCGGCCACGGCCAGGTGCGACCAGATGGCGTGGACCTCGACGTTCGGGGTGCGCGCGGCCCGCTCGACCAGCTCGGGCCAGTCGGCGGGCGGGCAGCCGTTGCGGGACAGCCCGGTGTCGACCTTCAGGTGGACGCGGGCGGTGCGGCCGGCCCGGCGCGCGGCGGCGGCGATCCCGTCCAGCTGCCGCACCGAGGACGCGGACAGGTCGACGCCCTGCTCGACGCCCGGCGCGTAGTCCGTGCCGGGCGGGTCGAGCCAGGCCAGGACCGGCGCGGTCAGGCCGTTCGCGCGCAGGTGGAGCGCCTCGGCGAGCGAGCACGAGCCGAGCCAGGTGGCGCCCGCCTCCAGCGCGGCCCGAGCGACCTCCACGGCGCCGTGGCCGTACCCGTCGGCCTTCACCACCGCCATGGTGTCGGCGTCGGCCGCGAGGGCGTCGAGGTGGGCGACGTTGTGCCGGAGGTGGTCGAGGTCGATCACGACCTCAGCGCGGGGAGCAGCCATGACGCCGTTCATGGTGTCACAGCGGCCGGACGGCGCGGATCGCGTCCGGCAGCGCGTCGAGGAGCGCGGACGCGGGGATCGGCGCGCCGTCCGCGGCCAGCTCGGCCGCGAGGACGTGCACCCTGGCCGCGCAGCCCGCCGCGAGCACCGGGTCGAGGCCCGCCGCCAGCAGCGCGCCCAGGATCCCCGACAGCACGTCGCCGGAGCCCGCGGTCGCCGCCCACGACGTGCGGGCGCGGTTGACCAGGGTCCGGCCGTCGGGTCCGGCGACCACCGTGGTGTGGCCCTTGAGCAGCACGACGGCGTTGAACTCCTCGGCGGCGCGCCGCGCGGCGGCCACCCGGTCGGGGCCCACCGGGCCCGCCAGGCGCTCGTACTCGCGGTCGTGCGGGGTCAGCACCAGCGGCGCGTCGGGGTCGCGGGCGTCCCACATGTCGGTGTTGTTGGCGAGCATGGTGATGGCGTCGGCGTCCGCGCACACCGGGACGCCCGCCTCCAGCACGCCGCGCAGCACCCCCTCCGCGGACAGGCCGGTGCCCAGTCCGGGGCCCACCACCCAGGACTGCACGCGGCCCGCGTCGGTGATCGAGCCCGTGCAGATGGCCTCGGGCCGGCGCGCCCGCACGTGGTCGGCCGCGGCGCCGGCGTAGCGGACCATGCCGGAGGTGGCCAGCACGGCCGCGCCGGTCGCCAGCACGGCCGCGCCCGGGTAGGTGGCCGAGCCGGCGGCCACGCCCGTGACGCCCTGGGTGTACTTGTCGTCCTCGGGGCCGGGCGCGGGCCAGGCCGCGCCGACGTCGTCGAGTTCGAGTTCGAGCAGGTCGGGGCCGCCCAGCTCGGGGTCGAGGCCGAGGTCCACCAGCCGCACGTCGCCGCAGTCGGCCAGCGCGTGCACCGGTTTGAGGCAGCCGAACGTGACGGTGGTGTGCGCGCGCACGTGCGGCCCGTCGACCGCGCCGGTGTCGGGGTCGACGCCGCTGGGCAGGTCGACGGCCAGCACGGGCGCGTCCAGGCCCGCGACGTGCTCGGCGGCGTCCGGGCGCAGCGGACCGCGGGCGGACAGGCCGACGATGCCGTCCACCGCGAGGTCCACCGGCGGCAGCCGCGCCACCAGGCGGCCGCCGGCGCGCCGGAACGCGGCCAGGCCCTCGGCGTGCGCCCGCTCCGGCGACAGCAGCACGGCGAACACGGCCACCCCGCGCTTGCGCAGGTAGTAGCCCGCCCACAGGGCGTCGCCGCCGTTGTTGCCCGCGCCGACCAGCAGGCCGACGCGCCGCCTGCCGCCGAGCAGCTCCAGCGCGACCGTCGCCACGCCGAACGCCGCCCGGCGCATCAGCGCGCCCGGCGGCGTCGCCGCCAGCACCCGTTCCTCCGCCGACCTGACCCGAGCTGTCGTCCACAGACCGCGCACGCCGACCAGCCTGCCCTACTCGACCGTGACGGACTTCGCGAGGTTCCGCGGCTTGTCGACGTCGTAGCCACGGCTGCGGGCGATCTCCGCGGCCAGCACCTGGAGCGGCACCGTGGAGACCAGCGGCTGGAGCAGCGTCGGCACCGCGGGCACCTCGATCAGGTGATCCGCGAACGGGCGAACCGTCTCGTCGCCCTCCTCGGCGATCACGATGGTGCGCGCGCCGCGGGCCTGGATCTCCGAGATGTTCGACACGAGCTTCGAGTGCAGCACCGCGCGCCCCTTGGGCGAGGGCATGACCACGACGACTGGCAGGCCCTCCTCGATCAGCGCGA
This sequence comes from Saccharothrix xinjiangensis, assembly GCF_039527585.1. Taxonomy (NCBI): domain Bacteria; kingdom Bacillati; phylum Actinomycetota; class Actinomycetes; order Pseudonocardiales; family Pseudonocardiaceae; genus Saccharothrix; species Saccharothrix xinjiangensis. Next base: position 220,959 of record NZ_BAAAKE010000004.1, read on the forward strand.
TCGGGCCGTGCTTCAGCTCGCCCGCCGCGAAGCCCTCGGCGTGCATGTACGCCAGCTCCTTGAGCTTGAGCGCGCCCTCCAGGGCCACCGGGTAGCCGACGTGGCGGCCGAGGAACAGCACCGCCTTGGAGTCGGCCAGCTCGCGGCCGAGCGCGCGGACCCGCTCGACGGTGCCCAGCACCTCCTGCACGGCCGACGCGGCGCTCTCCAGCTCGTGGAACTCGCGGGCCACCTCGTCCGGGTACTTGGTGCCGCGCGCCTGCGCCAGGGCCAGGCCGACCAGGTAGTTCGCCGCGATCTGGGCGAGGAACGCCTTGGTGGACGCGACACCGATCTCCGGGCCCGCGTGCGTGTAGAGCACGGCGTCGGACTCGCGGGGGATCTGCGCGCCGTTGGTGTTGCACACCGCCAGCACGCGGGCCTTCTGCGCGCGGGCGTGCCGGACGGCCTCCAGCGTGTCGGCGGTCTCGCCGGACTGGGAGACGGCGACCACGAGGGTGTCGCGGTCGAGCACCGGGTCGCGGTAGCGGAACTCGCTGGCCAGCTCGACCTCGACGGGCAGCCGCGTCCAGTGCTCGATGGCGTACTTGGCGACCAGGCCGGAGTGGTAGGCCGAGCCGCAGGCGACCACGAACACCTTGTCCACGTCGCGCAGGTCCTGGTCGGACAGCCGCTGCTCGTCCAGCACGATCCGGCCGTCGACGAAGTGCCCGCGCAGCGTGTTGGCCAGCGCCTCGGGCTGCTCCTCGATCTCCTTGAGCATGAAGTACTCGTGGCCGCCCTTCTCGGCGGCCGACAGGTCCCAGTTGACCGTGAACGGCTTGGCCACGGCCTCCTCGCCGTCGAAGTCGGTCACGGAGTAGCCGTCGCGGTCGATCACCACGACCTGGTCCTGGCCCAGCTCGACGGCCTCGCGGGTGTGCTCGATGAACGCCGACACGTCGCTGGCCACGAACGTCTCGCCCTCGCCGACGCCGACGACCAGCGGCGAGGAGCGGCGGGCGGCGACGACCAGGTCCGGCTGCTCGGCGTGCGTGACGACGAGGGTGAACGCGCCCTCCAGGCGGCGGACCACGGCGCGCACGCTGGCCACCAGGTCGCCCCGGGTGTCGCCCCGGTCGTAGGCGCGGGCGATCAGGTGCGCGGTGGTCTCGCTGTCGGTGTCGCTGGTCATCTCCACGCCGTCGGCCTCCAGCTCGGCGCGGAGGGCGGCGAAGTTCTCGATGATGCCGTTGTGGACGACCGCGACCCGGCCCGTCGCGTCGCGGTGGGGGTGGGAGTTGCGGTCGACCGGCGCGCCGTGGGTGGCCCAGCGGGTGTGGCCCATGCCCGCCGTGCCCGCGAAGGCCTCGCGGCCGACCTCGTCCAGCCGGGTCTCCAGGTTGCTCAGGCGACCGGCCCGCCGTTCGACGGCCAGGCCGCCCTCGCCGTCCAGCACGGCGACGCCCGCCGAGTCGTACCCCCGGTACTCCAGGCGCCGCAGGCCGTCGAGCACGACGTCCAGCGCCGGGCGGTGTCCCACATATCCCACGATTCCGCACACGCCGCACAGCGTAACCAGACCAGCGGGGCGATCTTCGAGGCCCACTCGCGACCGTTTCCGCAGGTCGACCCCCTATTTGGTTTAGACCAATCGCGATGGGCGGCGATCGACTACCGTTCACGCGGTGAGCGGCTACTCGGCGAAGCAGGTGCTCGACCAGCTCAGCAGGCCAGGCGGGCACGCCGTGCTGCGCGGCGACCTCGCCCTCGTGGGCCTGCCCGGCCTCGTCTACACCCCGGCCTCCGGCCTGGGGCTGCCCGCCGTGGCGTTCGCCCACGGCTGGTTGCAGCCCGTCGAGCGGTACCGGGCGCTGCTGCGGCACCTGGCGTCGTGGGGCTTCGTGGCCGCCGCGCCGGGCACCCAGCGCGGACCGCTGATGTCGGCGCGCCTGCTCGCCGGCAACCTGCGCACGACCCTCGACATCTGCACCGGCGTGCGCCTCGGCGACGGCGACATCAGCGTCGACCCGGAGCGGCTGGCCGTGGCGGGCCACTCGATGGGCGGCGGCGCGGCGGTGCTGGCGGCCGCCGACGACGAACGGGTGCGGGCGGTGGTGACGTTCGCCGCATCCGAGACCCGCCCGTCCGCCCTCGACGCGGCGCGCCGGGTCTCGGTCCCCGGCCTGCACGTGGCGGCCGGCGCAGACCGCATCGCACCGCCCGTCGGGCACGCGGAGGCGATCGCCGAGGCGTGGCTGGGGCCGGTGCAGCTGAGGACGCTGCCCAAGGCGAGCCACCTCGGGTTCGCCGAGGGGCGGCACTGGAGCGAGCTGCTGCTGGACGGGAAGGGCGAGCGGGCGGCGCAGAAGCTGGCCAGGGCGCTGATCACGGCGTTCCTGCTGCGGGTGGTCAAGGGCGAGAGGCAGTGGGACGCGCTGCTGGACAGTGACGTGAAGGGCGCCGTGCTGGCCTACCAGCGGGGGCCGCTGGCGCGCAGCTGAGGTGCCGGCCGGGGCCTGTTGCCCGGTTGCCTGCTGGGCCCCTGCCCGGTTGCCTGCTGAACCCCCTGCCCGGTTGCCTGCTGGGCTCCTTGCCCGGTTGCCGGTCGAGCCCGCTCACCCGGTTGCCTGCCGAGCCCCCTGCCCGGTTGCCTGCTGAACCCCCTGCCCGGTTGCCTGCTGGGCTCCTTGCCCGGTTGCCGGTCGAGCCCGCTCACCCGGTTGCCTGCCGAGCCCCCTGCCCGGTTGCCGGCCGGGACGCTGGTCGGGCCGCACCGCCAACACCGCCGGCCGCGCTCGCGCAGGGGTCCCCGCCTGGGGTCCCCTGTTCTCATTCTGCCGGCCATGACCGACGAAACCGGTCGCCGAGGAGTCGCCTGTGGACAACTCGTCCACAGGCGACAGCTGATCAGGTCAGGTCAGCCAGCTCTGGCCGCTCAGGTCGTCGTCATCGTCGGCCGGGGTCGGGCGGCGGTGCCTGGCGGCCGGTGGCGGGGGCGGCGGCTGGTGGACCGCCGGGGGCGGGGGCGCGAGCCGGCGCAGCGGTGCCGTCTGCGGCGCCGCCTCGTCCTCCTCCTCGGGACCGAAGGCCAGTTCGCCCGCGCCTCGCTGCGGGCCCGAGGCCCACTGGGGCTGGCGCTGCGGCTTGTCGCCCTTCGCCGCGACCTGCTCGGCCTGGTCGCGCAACCGGTCGCGGTCGGCGGCGGCGCGGGCCTCGCGCTCCCGGGCCTCGGCGGCCAGGCGCTCCTGGTCCGCCTTGAGCGCGCCGGTGACCTCGGCGTTGGCCCGCCGGGCCGCGGCGACCTGCTCGTCGAACGCCGCCTGGACCTTCGGGTCCACCTCGATGACGCCCACCGCTACCGGCCTCCCTCGTCACCCAGCACGCCCTGCACCCGGCTGAGGTTCAGGTCGTCGTCGAACAGCGAGCCGGTGGTCCGCCACTGGCCGGGGCTGCGCTCGGTGTCGCCGCTCTGCTGCTGGCCGCCGCCCGCCATGCCGCCGCCCATCATCCCGCCGCCCATCATGCCGCCGGCGGTGGGCTGGCCACCGGGCTGGCCACCGTCCTGCATGGACGGCAGGCTCGCCGAGCCCGGCTGGCCCGCCTGGGAGGCGTTCGTGTCGGCCAGGCCCTGGTCGGCCGGGTCCGCGGTCGGGCCGCTCCACGGGTTGTCCCCCGTGCCCGAGCCGCCGAGGACCGAGTCCGCGGCGTTGAACGAGCTGTCGCCGAACATCGAGACGCCCGAGGCGCTGGTCGTGTCCGCGGACGACGACGGCGACGACGACGACGCGAACCCACCGTCGAAACCGGACTGGACGGGCTGGTTGAACGACTGCCCGTAGCCCGCCGACGGCGGTTCGGCGAAGCCGGCGGGGGCCGTGAAGCCGCCGGACGCGTTGTGGGCCGGGGTCGGGTTGGTCGGGGCCTGCTCCACGAAGGTCGGGGCGGGGCTCGCGAAGGCCTGGGCGGCAGCGGGTTCCGTGAAGGCCGGGGCGGGTTCCGTGAAGGCCGGGGCGGCAGCGGGCTCCGTGAAGGCCGGAGCGGCGCCCGGCTCGGTGAAGCCGATCGCGGGCTCCGGCTGGAAGCCGCCGGTGTCGGGCGCGGGCATGGTGGTGATCGGCTCCGCGCCGCCCCTGACGCCGACGCCGACCTCGGGCATTGTGCGCACGTCACCCGGCCCGCCGGCCTCGCCCGGCACCGGGATCGCGCCGTCCAGGCCGGGGATGCCCGGTGTGCCCTCGGGCTCGTCCTCGCCGAACGCCACGCCGTACTCGTCGGGCGTGCCGTCGCCGTTGTCCACCGACAGGTTGACCTCGCCGGTCAGCGGGTCGACCTCGGCGGTGATCGACAGGCCGTCCACCTCGATCAGCGCCTTGCCGTCCTCGCCCGCCCGGATCGGGGTGGCGCCGTCCGCGCCGCCGGCGATCGGGCCGCCCTGCGCGCCGCCCGGCGTCGCGCCGGGCGCGGCTCCGGACGTGACCGGCGTCGCACCGGCGAGCGCGGCGGCCCCGTTCTGGCCCAGCAGGGCGTTCACCGCGTCGGGGTTCTCGCTGAAGTCGACGTCGAAGGTCTTCGGCTCGCTGGTCGGCGTGTCGACGGTGATCTGCACGTGGCCGTTGGCGTCCGGCTCGGTGACCTTGATCTCGTTGTCGCCGCTGCGGATCGTGACGACCTCGGGCTCCTCCTCGCCCTTGAGGCCGTCCGGCTTCACGCCCGGGTCGTCGGGCTTGCCGTCGCCGTCGAGGTCGTCGGGCTTGCCGTCGCCGTCGGTGTCGCCCGGCACGTCCGGCTTGCCGTCGCCGTCCTTGTCGAGCGGGTTCTCCGGCGGCTTGGGCATCTCCGCCGGCGAGCCGCCACCGCCACCGGGCGTGCCACCGCCGCCGCCCCCGGGGGTGCCGCCACCGCCACCGGGCGTGCCGCCGCCACCGCCGCCGGGGCTGTCACCGCCACCGCCGGGCTGCTGGACCTTGTCCCGGCCGCCCTGGTCGCCCGTGAACGACGGCGGGTCGCCGACCTGGCCGAACGGCTGGTCCTTGAGCTGGGCGTCGAGCTGGCCGAATATCGTGTCGTAGGCGCCCTGGACGCCGGTCTGCACGGTCTGGCAGTACCCGTCGAACGCCTGCTTCTTGCTGTCGAACTCCTCGCAGAGGGCCTTCAGCTTCTGCTTGGCCTCGTTGATGATCGAGTTGCGGGCGTCGCTGATCCAGCTGCCCCAGCCCAGGCCGGCGAGCATCCCCAGCGGGCCGCCGCAGAGGGCGCCGAGCACCGCGCCGGTCAACGGGCCGGGCACGCCCGAGAGCCAGTCGAGGATGCCGGCGTCGTTCTCGAAGATGTCGCCCTTGGCCTGCCGGATGGCTTCCTTGGCCGCGTCGACGGTCAACCCGCCGCACTGCTCGGAGTACAGGTCGTGGACGTGCTGCGCGTACTCCTTGACCTGCTGCTGGATCGTGCTCGCGGCGGCCGTGATCGTGCCCGGGGCGCCCTTCGCGTCCTGGATGAACGTGCCCGCGGTGTTGAGGAACTTGCCGTTGTAGGCGTTGGCGGCGTTGGCCGCGTCGCCCTCCCAGGAGGCCAGCCCGTTCCACGCCGTGCCGAGGCCGTTCTCGTGGTTGTCCAGCTCGGCGACGGTCTTGTTGATCTTGTCGGCGTCTTCGCGGAACTTGCCGAGGTCGATCTCGCGGACCTCGTCGTAGTTCCGGTAGACGTAGGTCTTGAGGTCGGGCGCCTGGCCGCCGTGCCCGGCGAGCGGCGCGGCCTCCTGGTAGATCGGGATGAACTTCTCGAAGAACCGCAGGCCCGGCGCGCCGGCGTCGAGCAGCTCGTCGGACGTGCGGAAGTCGCCGGTCTCGTTCAGCACCTTCTGCGTGCTGCCGAGCTCGCGCTCCTCCTTGGCCTTGCCGACCAGGTCGTCGGCTTCGCCGCCCTCCATGGTCCAGTCGCCGTGCCGCACCTCCTGGCCGGCGTTGTAGGCGACGCTCGCGCCGCCGGTGACGGGGGCGAGCAGGATGCCGGCGCCGTGCTGGAGCAGACCGGGGTCGTTCGGGACGTCGACGCCGTTCGCCTCGGCGTAGCGGCGGACGTCGTCCTCGCTCGCGCCCGAGCCGGCGAGCGCGCGGACCAGTTCCTTCTTGGTCTCCGGCGTGACGTTCGGGTCGTCGAGGAGCTGCTTGATCTCGTTCTGGTCGGCCACCGCCGCTACCCCCTGAACTGGTCGGACGTGGCGGACTCGTTGCTCTCGTACGCCTTGGCCACGTCCTTCAGGCGCAGCGCGACGTTGGTCGCCTCACGCCCGAACGTCTCCATGCTCGCCTGGAGGCGGTCGAAGTACGACTTGTACTTCGTCTCGGTGCCCCGGAACTTCCGACCCACCTGGCCCGCGCCGACGGACGGGGTCACGGCGCCCTTCAACTGCGTGATGTCCGCACCGTGGTCCTCGTACTGCTTGGCAACGCCCTGGAGCTCACCCGGCCCGACGCCGAAGCCTGCCATGCCTCCGCCTCCCCTCGTCCCCGGTCAGACGCGACCGCGCCCCTCCGGGTTCCGGGGACGAGGGTCCCAGGACCGGCGGGCGGACAAGGGCCGTTCGGCCCAGCCGGTTGCCTTCGCGAAGCGGAACTCACCCCTGGCGGGGAGGGTCGGCGGGCGCACCCGGCCCCGGGGTTCAGCGCACCGCGGAAACCACGCCCGCCAGCCGCTGGGCGGCGGACTCCGCCAGCTCGTGGGTGGCGGCCTCCACCATCACCCGCACCAGCTGCTCGGTGCCCGACGGGCGCAGCAGGACCCGGCCGGTGTCGCCGAGCTCGGCCTCGACGTCGGCCACGGCGTCCTTCACCGCGGTGTCCTCGGCCACCGCCGCCTTGTCCGTCACCACGACGTTGACCAGCACCTGCGGCAGCCGGCGCATCACGCCCACCAGCTCGGCCAGCGGCTTGCCGGTCTCGGCCACGCGCGCCATCAGGCGCAGGGCGGTCAGCAGGCCGTCGCCGGTGGTGGCGTGCGCGGGCAGCACCACGTGCCCGGACTGCTCGCCGCCCAGCGCGTACCCGCCCGCGCGCAGCTCCTCCAGCACGTACCGGTCGCCGACCGCGGTGGTCTTCAGCTCGATGCCCGCCTCGCGCATCGCGATGTGCAGGCCCAGGTTGCTCATGACGGTGGCGACCAGGGTGTTGTCGGTCAGCTCGCCCGAGTCCTTCATGGCCAGCGCGAGCACGGCCATGATCTGGTCGCCGTCCACGTCGTCGCCGTTCGCGTCCACGGCCAGGCAGCGGTCCGCGTCGCCGTCGTGCGCGATGCCCAGGTCCGCGCCGTGCTCCAGCACGGCCGCGCGCACCTGGTCCAGGTGGGTGGAGCCGCAGCCGTCGTTGATGTTCAGGCCGTCCGGGCTCGCGTGGATCTCGACCACCTCGGCGCCCGCGCGGCGGTAGGCGTCCGGCGCGGCCACCGACGCCGCGCCGTTGGCGCAGTCCACCACGACCTTCAGGCCCTCCAGGCGGTGCGGCGTCACCTTCAGCAGGTGCTGCACGTACTGGCCCTCGGCGTCCTCGACGTCGCGCACCCGGCCGACGCCCGCGCCGGTCGGGCGGTGGGACCGCTCGCCCATCTTCTGCTCGATCTCGTCCTCCACGGCGTCGGGCAGCTTGTGCCCGCCCGCGGCGAAGAGCTTGATGCCGTTGTCGGGCATCGGGTTGTGCGAGGCGGAGATCATCACGCCGACGTCGGCGCCCAGCGAGGACACCAGGTGCGCGACGGCCGGCGTGGGCAGCACACCCGCCCGCAGGACGTCGGCGCCCGCCGAGGTGAGGCCCGCCACCACGGCCGCCTCCAGCATCTCGCCACTGGCCCGCGGGTCGCGGCCGACCACCGCGACCGGGCGGTGCGACCGGTCGTGCTCGGCCAGTACGCGCGCCGCCGCGGCGGCGATGGACAGCGCGAGTTCGGGGGTCAGCTCCCCGTTGGCGAGTCCGCGGACGCCGTCGGTGCCGAACAGCCGAGCCATGATCGCCGTGACCTCCGGTGACGTGAACAACAAGGGGCGAAATGCACTGCGGGAGCAGCAGTTCGACGAAGAACTGACTGCTCCCGCAGGATGGTGCTCGCTGGACCCGGAGGTCAGCGCTTGCTGTACTGAGGCGCCTTGCGGGCCTTCTTCAGACCGTACTTCTTCCGCTCCTTGACCCGGGGGTCGCGGGTGAGGAAGCCGGCCTTCTTCAGCACCGGGCGGTCCTCGGAGTCGACGGCGATCAGCGCGCGGGCGATCGCGAGGCGCAGCGCACCGGCCTGGCCGGTGGTGCCGCCGCCGCGCAGGTTCGCCACGACGTCGAAGGTCTCGGGCTTCTCGGTGGTCACCAGGGGCTCGCGGATGAGCTGCTGGTGCACCTTGTTCGGGAAGTACTGCTCCAGCGTCTTCCCGTTCAGGGTGAACTTGCCGGTGCCCGGGATGAGCCGGACGCGGACGATGGCCTCCTTGCGGCGGCCAACGGTCTGCGCCAGGTGGTGCGCACCCGCGTTCAGGGTGTGGCGGACGGGCGCCGGCGCGTCCTCGGCCTCGGCGGCCTCGTCGCCCTCGGCGGCGTCGCCCTCAACGGCGTCGGCGTCGGCCTCGACGGCCTCGGTCTCAGCGGTCTCGGCCTCGGCGGCGTCGGCCTCCACGGCCTCGTCGACGTCGGTCGTCTCGACGGCGTCGAGGTCGGCCTCAGGGGTGGTCACGTCGGTGTCCTCGGTCTGCTGCGGCTCGGTCACTGGGCGACCTTCTTGATCTCGAACGGCTGCGGCTGCTGCGCAGCGTGCGGGTGGTTCGGGCCCGTGTAGACCTTGAGCTTGCCCGCCATGGCGCGGCCGAGGCGGTTCTTGGGCAGCATGCCCTTGATCGCCTTCTCGACCAGGCGGTCGGCACGGGTGTCGAGCACATCGCCGAAGGACTGCTGACGCAGGCCGCCCGGGAAGCCGGAGTGCCGGTACACGAACTCCTGGTCACGCTTCTTGCCGGTCAACGCGACCTTGTCCGCGTTGATGACGATGACGAAGTCACCGGTGTCAACGTGGGGTGCGTAAGTCGGCTTGTGCTTGCCGCGCAGCAGCGTCGCGGCCTGGGTGGCGAGCCGACCGAGCACCAGGTCCTGGGCGTCGATCACGTGCCAGGCTCGGGTCACCTCGCCGGGCTTCGGGCTGTACGTGCGCACGGGTCTACCTCGTCGTCACTTGCGTCTGGGGTCATCGCGGCGGTTGCTCAGGCCAGAGACCCCAGGTGGGCAGAGGACCAGAACACAGGCACGCTACTGCGCACCGAGTACCGCACAACAACGTAAGAAGATACCGGGTGGGGTTGGGCCGGTCAAAACGGGCCCCTCCAAGGGGGTCCTACCTGCCCTTGCAGGTCGGCCGTGTGGCCCCGGTCATAGCTCTTGCACGGCCCCGGGAGGGCTCGCGCCGCGCGGTTCGAGGCGGTTGAGCGGGCGACAGCCGGACAGGCCGCGGCGGGCGGGCGAGCGGCGGGCCGGGACGCGGCGGGCCGAACGGCGATGGGCCGAACGGCGGCGGGCGGGCAGGTGGCGGGCCGAGCGGGCGGCGGGCGGGCAGGTGGCGGGCCGAGCGGGCGGCGGGCGGGCAGGTGGCGGGCCGAGCGGGCGGCGGGCGGCAAGCAGCGGGCCGGACAGGCGGTGAGCCGGACAGGCGGCCGGCCCGGCAGGCGGCGGCCGCATGAGCGGCGGGCCGACGAGCAGCGGGGCAGTACGAGCAGGGGGCGAACAGACGCGGGCCCCGGAACCGACGTCGAGTTCCGGGGCCCGCGGTGGCGCTGTGCGCCGAGGGCGATCAGCCGCCCCAGCGCTGGGCGTTCTGCTGCTCAGCGGCCTGGTAGGCCTCGCCGGCCTGGAGGACGGCGGTCGCGATGCTGGCCAGCACCTGCTGGATGCCGGCGGCGGCCTCGTCCCACTCCTTCTGGCGGGCCTGGTACTCGGTGGACGCGCCACCGTCCCACTGGGCGATGAGCGGCGCGAGGCGGGACTTCAGGCTGTCCAGCTCGGACTGGACCTGGTTCGCCTGGCTCTGGATCGCGGAGCCCGAGCTCGACATTTCGCCGAAGCTGACCTTGATGCGGTTGGTGTCGACCATGATTCCCCTCTTAAAGGCAAGTCAGGAAGAAGCGAAAAGCAGGTGGAGCGGAAGAGAACAGGAGTTGCCCGGCGAATCAGCCGTTGAGGCGGTTGGCGATGCTCGACATCACCTGGTCCTGGTCCTGGTCCTGGTTGAGGTAGGTGGCGGCGGTGCCGCTCATCTGCTCGGCGATCTCCACCAGCGCGGTGTGCAGCTTCTGGGCGTCCGCGTTGAAGCGCTCCATCAGGTTGGTGAACGCCAGGGCGGCGCTACCGGACCAAGCGCTGGACAGGCCGTCGACGGTGCCGGCGAGCTGCTTCAGGATGCCCTGAACCGACTCGTCGACGTTGAGGATGTCCTCGGCGCCCTTGACCAGTTCGGAATGTCCAGTCTGAAAGCCACTCATTGGGTGCGACCCCCTAGGTCTTCGCGTTCAGGCGTTCTTGGTTCGTACGCCTCTTCCGACGCAGACCTTGCCACGGCCGGTTCCGCCCTGGCGCGTTTTTCCTCGAAGTAGTTGCTCTAGTAAACGTTTGAGGGAGCAAACGCGGTCAGTAGAGGATTCGCGCTTGCGAAAAGTCCTCGTCATCGCCGGTGTCCTGCGGTAGCCGGCCACTCGGGCCGGCTACCGCGCGAGAACCCAGCGGAGTGACGGGCGGCACTGGATTTGCATTCGCGTCCGTTTGCTCTCGCGATTTCTCCCCCGCGGGGGCGAGCAGTTCGGCCGCGGGCGGCAACTGCTCCACCGGCAGGCCCCGGTGCTCGCGGAACCCGGTGGCGACGCGCTGGACGTCCGCCGACGTGGCCGCGTGCGCCCCGGGCCGCACCTCGCGCCCCCGGGCCCGCTCGGCCAGCTCCCGGTTCCGCTCGCGCTGGGCCGCCGTCCTCGCGCCGGCCGCGGCCGCGGCCCGGCCGGCCCTGGTGACGGCGGCGTCGAGGTCCGCGCGGAACCTGGTCATGGCGTCCGGGATGCCGGTCATCGTCTTCCCCACGGTTCAGCTGGTCACGGTCAGCGTGCGGACGACCTGCTCGCAGGCGGGGCGGACCCGTTCCCGCCCGTCCGCCGGGTACTGGCAGCCGACGCTGACCTGGAACGAGCCCTGGAACAGCACGTACCAGTCGATGGTCGTCGCGCCCGCCGTCTCCCGGTAGTAAACGACATCCTTGCCCGCGAAGGTGGCTGAAGCGTCGAAATCGGACAGGTTGGCGCCCTGGTCGTAGAGGGCGCGCAGCTCGTCACGGGCGCGCCGCGGCTCCGTGGAGGAGTCGTAGGCGAGCTTCTGCTCCTGCACCGCGATGGCCTCCGGGCCCGACCCGCCGGGCGCGGGTTCCAGCAGCACCTTGCGGGTCTCGACCTGCCCGCCGGTCTGCTCCCAGCCCGCCGGCGCGGTGAAGCTGTAGTCGTACTGGGCGATCGCCTTGCCGCCCGCCGAGGTGGACGCGGGCGTGGTCGGTCCGGGCGTGCCGCCCTCGCCCCTGGTCAGCCCGTAGGCCACGGAACCGCCGACCGCGGCCAGCACGGCCAGCGCCCCGACCACCGCCAGCGGCGCCCGGCTCCCGCGCGGCGCGGGCGGTGGCGGTGGCGCTGGCGGGAAGTTCGCGGGGAACGCGGACGGCGGCGGGGTGATCCGCCGGGTGAGCTTGCGGGTGCTGTCGTCGGTGATCCGCTGGGTGACGTCGTCGCGCGGCGGCAGGGCCCCGGTGCGCAGCGGGTCCACGCCCACCGCCCGCAGCGCGCCCCGCGCCACCACGGTCTCCGGCTGGTCGATGCTCGTCGGCACCACCCCGGACTGCTCCAGCACCAGCCGGGCCACCAGCGGTATCCGGCTCGACCCTCCGACCAGGAACACGCCCGCCAGCTCGCGCGGGTCGAGCCCGGCGTCGCGCACCGCGCCGACCACCAGCGCGGCGGCCCTGGTCAGCGGCGCGGCGACCAGGCGCTCCAGGTCCGCGCGGGTGACGTGCGCGTCGGGGAACGGCGGCGGCATCGGCACGTCGGTGTAGGAGTGCCGGGACAGCGTCTCCTTGGCGCCGCGCACGTCCTGCCGCAGCACCCGGCGCTTGCGGCGGTCGGCCAGCTCGCGGCCCTCGACCAGCCCGCGCCACGCCTCCGGGTCGCCCGGCGCGACCAGCGAGCCGATGTGGTCCAGCAGCGCCTGGTCGACGTCCGCGCCGCCGAACCCGGGGTCGCCCTTGGCGGCCAGCACCCGGAACGCGCCGCCCCGCCGCACCACGACGCTCGCGTCCACCGTGCCGCCGCCGAGGTCGAGCACGGCGAGCGCCGCGCCGTCCGGCACGGCGTGGGCCGCGGAGTGGAACACGGCCGCCGCGACCGGCTCGGGCACCAGCCGCGTCTCCTGGGCCAGGCCCCGGGCCGCCTGGAGCAGCACGCGGGTGCGCATCGCGCCCCAGTCGGCGGGGTGCGTGAGCACCAGCACGTCGACCGGCGCGTTGCCGGCCACCCGCCGAGCCTCGCCCACCGCCCGCGCCAGCACGGCCCGCACCACGTCCGCCACCGGCAGCACGCTGGTGCCCAGCAGCAGTTCGCCCTCGTCGACCCGGCGCTTCGGGTGCGGCTCGTAGCGGGACGGGTCCACGGCCGCCTGGCGCTCGGCCTCCTGGCCGACGAACAGCGTGCCGTCCGCCGCGGCGAACACCGCCGACGACACGATCGGCTGACCGTCGACCACCACGACCTGCGGTTCCCGCCCGTTCCGGGACAGGGCGACGCAGGTGCTGGACGTGCCGAAGTCCACCGCCACGTGCAAGCTCATGCGCCATCCCCTCGTCCCGACGCCCGCGGGCACGCACATGCATACCCGATGCGGGAACGATCCGTCCCGACAGCACGGACGCGCGGTGGTCCCGGTTCGCGGCGCGGGGCCGCCCGCCACCGGCGAACCGGCGGGCGGCCGACGCCGTCACGGCGTCGAGCGCGACCCGGCCTCCCCCTCGGCCGCCTCCCCCACCGCCGCCCGCACCACCCCGTCCACCGCCCCGTCCACCGCGGCAGTGGCCGCCGCGAAGGCCTTGCGCATCCGCTCCACCTCCAGCGCCGTCCCCACCTCGCCGTACTCGCGCAGGGCCGGTTCCAGCACCGCCAGCGCGTCCGCCGGCCTGCCCAGCGCCAGGTACCCCTCGCCGATGGAGGCCGCCGCGTTCGCCGCGCCGATGCCCTCGCCCACCTCGACGAAGATCCGGTACGCCCGCGTCGCGAGCCGCACGCCCTCCGCCGGGCGACCGGTGACCACCGCCACCCGGCCCGCGAGGCTCGTCACGTAGCCCATGCCCCTCAGGTCGTTCACGAGGTCGATCCGCTCCACGGCGCGGGCCGCCGCCTCGGCCGCCCGCTCCAGGTCGCCGTGCTGGAGGGCGCACCTCGCCACGCTGTGGTGGACCTGCACCTCCGCCAGCCCGCTCCCCAGCTCGCGGCAGAGGGCCAGGGTCTCGTCGAAGTGCGGCAGCGCCTCCTCGTAGCGCCCGGCGTGGGCCAGCATCAAGGCCAGCTCGCGCCGCGTCGAGCAGGCCACGCTCCGGACGCCGCTGCGCTCCGACGCCTCCACCGCGCGGCGGGCCACCTCCACGTCCGCCACGCCCGTGCGCAGATGGTCGTAGTGCGCGAGCGACGCCAGGGCGAGCGCCTCCGCGGCGTGGTCGCCGTCCCGGCCGAAGCCGCGGGCGCACTCCGCCAGCGCGCCCACCACCTCGTCGTCGAGCGACTCCTTGAGGTTCTGGGTGGTCAGGTGGTACCTGGCGCGCCTGGCCAGCCGGTGCTCACCCGCCGCCCGGAGGGACCGCTCGACCACCTCGGCCAGCTCGACCACGCGCTCGTTGGGCACGAACACGTCGAGGTACCGCATGGCGCGCTCGTAGAGCCACAGGGCCTCGACCGCCCAGCCCCGGCGGGCCGCCGCCTCGATCGCGCGCTCCAGCGCGACCTGCTCGGCCAGCAGCCACGGCCCGCCGTCCGCGGTCAGCCGCTCGACCTCCCGCGCGGGCAGCACGTCCGTGGTCGGCGCGGGGCTGAACGGCACCTCGTCCACGCTCTGGGTGGTCCGCAGGGACGCCACCTCGGCCAGCGTCGTCAGCACGCCCAGGTAGGTGCGCAACGCCGCGTCGTTGCCCACCGGGTCGGCCGCGGCGGCCACCTCGGCCGCGTAGACCGCCAGGACGTCGTGCAGGCGGTAGCGCGGCTCGCCGGTCGCGTCCGCGCCCGTCTCCTCCAGCAGGTTCGCCTCGACCAGCTCCTCCACGGCGGGCTCCGGGTCGTCGAGGCCGGTGAGCGCCTTGACCACCCACGACGCCACGTCGACCGCGCCGAGCAGGCCCAGCCTGCGGAACGCCAGCGCCGCGTCCGGCCGCAGCGCCTCGTAGCTCGGCTCCAGGCTCGCCCGGACCTCCAGGTCGCCCGCCGCCATCTCGTCCAGCCTGCGCCGCTCGTCGGCGAGCCGGGCGGCGAGCTTCGCCAGCGGCAGGGACGGCCGGGCGGCCAGTCGGGCGCCCACGATCCGCAGGGCCAGCGGCAGCCCGCCGCACGCCTCGACGAGCGCGTCGGCCGCCCGCCGCTCGGCGGCCACCCGGTCCGCGCCGATCATCAGCGACAGCAGGTCCAGCGCCAGCCCGGTGGGCAGCGGCGGCACCCGCAGCACCCGGACGCCCGGCAGGCCGGCGAGCCACCTCCTGCTGCTGACCAGCACCGCGCTGCCGGGCGTGCCCGGCAGCAGGTGCCGCACCTGCGCCACGCCCGCCGCGTCGTCCAGGACCAGCAGCACCGCGCGGTCGGCCACCTGCGCGCGGAAGGCGGCGGCCCTGGCCTCCAGCCGGTCCGGGATGGCCGAGGGGGCGACGCCGACCGCGGTGAGCAGCTCGGCCAGCACCTCACCCGGGTCGCGGGGCGCGCGACCGGCACCGTCGAGCCGGACGAACAGCTGGCCGTCGGGGAACCGGTCGCGCAGCGCGTGCGCGACCCGGACCGTCCACGCGCTCTTGCCGCCGCCGGGCGGGCCGGTGATGGCGACCACCGGCACCCCGGTGCCGCCGGGGCCGCCGGTCAGCAGCCGGGTCGCCTCGTCGCACAGGTCCTCGCGCCCGACGAAGTCGACGGTGTCCGGCGGCAGCTGGCACAGCGCGGTCCACGCGGTGGACGACGGCTCCGGGGCCGGGACGTCCTCGGGTTCGCCGACGAGCACGGTGTGGTGGACCGCGCGCAGGTACTGGCTCGGGTCGACGCCCAGCTCCTCGACCAGCCGCTCGCTGATCGCCCGGTACTCGGCCAGCGCCTCGGCCTGCCGGTCGCCGCGGTGCAGGGCGAGCACCAGCTGGCCCCAGAACCGCTCCCGCAGCGGGTACGCCTTCGTCAGCCCGCGCAGCTCGGGCACCAGCTCGACGGCGCGCCCGGCCGCCAGGTCGGCTTCGATCCGCCGCTCCAGCACCACCAGCCGCTCCTCCCGCAGCGGCTCGACGTCCTCCTGGTGCAGCGCGTCGGACCGCACGTCCGACAGCGGTTCGCCCCGCCACAGCGACAGCGCCTCGGCGAACCTGCCCTCCTCGGCCAGCACCCGGAACCGGTGCAGGTCCAGCGCGTCCGGCCCCACCTCGGCGAGGTAGCCGTTGGTCGCGGTGCGCACGACGTTGGCCTCGCCGAGCGCCTGCCGCAGGCGGGTCACGACCATGTGCAGCGTCGAGCGGGTCCGCGCCGGGTTCACCGCGCGGCCGTCCCACAGCCGCTCGACCAGCGCGTCCATCGTGACGGTCTGGTTCGCGCGCAGCAGCAGGGTCGCCAGCAGCACCCGCGCCAGGCCGGCGGGCACGTCGACCCGCTCGCCGCCGTGCCGGACCTCCAGCGGGCCGAGCACCTTGAACGTGGTCGTCATCCGCCTACCTCCAGCCGAGCCCGGACCCGCACCCGACCGGGTGGCGCCGGCGCCACCCGGTCGTCGACCCGCGCCTCCGGCGGGCCCGGCGCGGTGAAGCGCGCCTCCGTCACCGCAGTCCCCCCAGTTCCGCGCGCACCGGGTGGTGCAGCTCCTCGAACGCGGCCAGGGCGTTGCGCCGCGCCCGGGTCGCCCAGCCGCCGGTAGGTCTCGCCCGGCTCGCGCCACCCGCCCGGCGCGCCTCGGCGAGCGGCAGCCCGGCGAGGCGCGCGGCGGCGGGCAGCGAGACGCCGGGGCACGTGCGCAGGCCCAGCAGCCGGAACACCCGCGCCGCCCGGTCGCCCAGGTGCTGGCACGACCACACCGTCAGCCGGTCCGCCGGCACCACCTCGCCCGCGTGCAGCAGCGACGCCGCCGGCAGCACCCGCCCCCGCCCGGCAGGCACCGGCCGGTCGTCGACCCGCACGCGCAGGGGACCCAGGACCCCGAACTCCACCGCCACGAGCAACCCTCCCCGCGGGTTCGCGCTCAGCCGAGCCGCGCCAGGCCGGCCCGGATGTCGTCCACGTCCGGGTAGCCGGTGGCGACGGCGATGTCCAGCGCGTGACCCAGGTGGACCCGGGCGGCGGCCAGGTCGCCCAGGTCCAGCAGCAGGTCGCTGTAGTGCGTGTGGGTGTGGAGCGCGGCCAGCCTGCTCATGTCGCCCACGCCGGTCGCGAAGATCGACTCGTAGGTGGCGGCGGCCTCGGCCCACCGGCCCATGCGGTGGAGGATCTGCGCCACGGTCTCCTGCGCGTGCTTGACCGACCACATGCCGCTCGACCGCCGGTACAGGTCGACGGCCCGCTCGCCCACCGCCAGCGCCTGCTCGTGGTGGCCCGCCAGGCTCAGCGTCCCGGCGAGGTTGTTCAACGCCACCGCCAGCCCCTCCTGGTTGCCCTGCGCCGTCCACAGCTCGACGACCCGCTCGCCGTGCGCGACGGCCTCGGCGTAGCGCCCGAGCGACTCGTAGGCGCCCGAGAGTTCGAGGCAGGTCGCCGCCGTGCCGTGCTCGTGCCGGATCTCCTCGCGGATCTCCAGCGCCAGGCTCAGCTCCACCAGGGAGTCCTCGGGCCGGACTCGGCGGGTCATGCTGCCGAGCGTGTGCAGGGCGATCGCCTCGGCGAACCGGTTGCCGAGGTGGCGCGCCGAGGCCAGCGCGATCTCGGTCAGCGCACGCCACTCCGCCCAGACGTAGTGGGTGTGCAGGTAGCTCCACATGGCGGCGGGGATCTGCCACGCGTGCTCGTGCCACCCCCGCTCCGCGGCGAACGGGATCAGCACGCGCAGGTTCGGCATCTCCGAGCCGACCCACCCCATGGCCCGCCGCCGGTCCTCGAAGGACAGCAGCGGCACGGTGTCCGCGACCGGGGTGAGCGGCAGCTGCGTGCGGCTGCGGCGCGACACCCGGTCCGCGCGGTCCACGTTGTGCAGGTAGAAGTCCAGCAGCCGGGCGGCGGCCAGCCTCCGGTCCTCTTCGGACTCCTCGGTCGTCGCGCACGCCTCCGCGTGCAGCCGCAGCAGGTCGTGCATGACGAACCGGCCCGGCTGCGGCTGCTCCAGCAGGTGCGCGCGCAGCAGCTCGGCCAGCGCGCGGCGGGCGCCGTCGAGCCCCGCGCCGGTCAGCGCCGCCGCGGTCTCGGCGGTGAAGTCCCGGCACGGGACCACGCCGAGCAGGCGGAACAGCTGCCGCGCCGACGGGGTCAGCGCCCGGTAGGACAGGTGGAACGTGACGCGCACCGCGGACGCCGGGTCGCCGGGGATCTCCAGGCCGGACAGCCGGTCGCCCGACTTCAGCGCCGCCACGTAGTCGGCCGCCGCGCAGCCCTCCGCGGCCATGGTCGCGGCGGCCACCCGCAGCGCCAGCGGCAGGCCGCCGCACACCTCCACCAGCTCGGCGGACGCGCCGGTCTCGGCGTCCACGCGCTCGGGCCCGAGGATGCGGCGCAGCAGGTCCAGGCCCTCGACCGGGGCCAGCACGTCGAGGCGGACCAGCACGGCGTCGTTGAGCGCGAGCAGCCCGCGCAGGTCGTTGCGACCGGTCACCAGGACGAAGTTCCCCGGCCCGGACGGCAGCAGCGGGCGCACCTGCGCCACGTCGGCCGCGTTGTCCAGCACGACCAGGGCCCGCCGGTCGGCGAGCAGCGACCGGTACAGCGCGACCTGCTGGTCCAGCGCGGCGGGGATGCGCTCCGGCGAGGTGCCCAGCGCGCCGAGCAGGTGGGTCAGCGCCTGCTCCGGCGCCAGCGGCGGGGTGTCGTGGTCGAAGCCGCGGAGGTTGGCGAACAGCCTGCCGTCGGGGAAGTCCGCGGCCCGGCTGTGCGCCCAGTGCACGGCCAGCGCGGTCTTGCCGAGCCCGCCCATGCCGGTGATCGCGACCACGGTGGCCGCGCGGGTGTCCGCGACGAGCCGGTCCAGCGCGGCCAGCTCCGCCTGCCGCCCGGTGAAGCTGCGCACGTCCGCGGGGAGCTGCTGCGCCGCGGCCGCCACCTGCCGCGGCGGCGCGACGGGCCGCGCGGCGCGCGGCGGGCTCGCGCCCAGCACCACCTGGTGCAGCGACCGCAGCTCCTCGCTCGGGTCGATGCCCAGCTCCTCGGCCAGCAGCCCGCGCACCTCCTGGTAGGCGGCGAGCGCCTCGGCGGTGCGGCCCGAGCGGTGCAGCGCCAGCACCAGCGCGCCCCAGAACCGCTCCCGCAGCGGGTGCCGCGCGGTGAGCGACCGCAGCTCGGGCACCAGCTCGGCGGACCGCCCCGCGCCGAGGTCCGCCGCGACCCGGCGCTCCAGCACCGCCAACCGCTCCTCCAGCAGCGGCGCCACGTCGTCGCGGTGCAGCACGTCCGACGCCACGTCCGCCAGCGGCGCGCCCCGCCACAGCGCCAGGGCCTCGGCGAGCCGGTCGCGGGCCACCAGCTCGCGGAAGCGGTGCAGGTCCAGCGCACCCGGCGGCACGTCGGCGAAGTACCCGCCCACGACGGTGCGCACGACGTTCGCCTCGCCCAGCGCCTGCCGCAGCCGGCGCACCACCATCTGCAACGTGGCCTTGGCCCGCTCCGGTTTCGACGCGCCGCCGTCCCACAGCCGGTCCACCAGCTCGTCGACCGTCACCTGCTCGTTCGCCCGCAGCAGCAGCGTGGCCAGCAGCACCCGCCCGCGGCCCGAGGGCACCGCGACCCGCTCGGCGCCGTGCCACACCTCCAGCGGGCCCAGCACGTTGAACCTGATCACGCCGCGGCCACCCGCCGTCGCGCGCGCGGTGGCCCCGGAGGACGTGAGCACCGGGCCGGGACCGAACCCGGCGCCGTCATCCGCACCACCATGCCCCTCCCCCCGGACCCCTACCAGCTTACGACTCGTGGCGGCTCGTGCGCCCACCGTTGAACGCGCCGGGCGTCACCGTCCACACAGGCCGGTCACGACGTGGCGGCGCGGCCGGGGCGCCACCGGGTCACCGGACCGCGCCGACGGCGCGCTCCAACCCCGCCAGCCGGGCCCGCACCTCCTCGGCCCGCGGGTTGGCGTCGCGCTCCAGCACCTCCAGCGCCCGCCGCAGGGCGTCGACGGCGCCGTCCAGGTCACCGGTGACCTCCAGCGCCGTGGCCAGGTTGCCGAGCGTCAACTCCTCCTGCCGGCTGGTCAGCAGGCCCCTCGGCGACGCGAGGATCTCGGTGAACTCCCGGATCGCCTGCTCGTACCGGCCCAGCCCCAGGTAGATCACGCCCAGCGTGTCCCGGATCGAGGCCAGCATGTGCCGGTCGGACGGCCCGACCAGCGCCATGGCCTCCCGGTGCGGCTCCAGGGCCCGTGCGTACGCGCCCATGCGCGCGAGCGTGTCGGCGTAGTTGTTCAGCGTGATGAGCAGGATGCTCGCCTCGGGCGCGGCGCGGGCCAGCTCGATGGCCCGCAGGTGCAGGGCGACGGCCTCGTCGAACCGGCCGGCCAGCGCGCAGGTGCTCGCGGCCTGGGTGTGGCTCGACGCGACGCCCCGGACGTCGCCGACCTCCTCGCGCAATCGCAGCGCGGCCTTGAACAGGGACAGCGCGCTGTCGTGCTCGGAGCGGCTCTTGGCGATGCAGCCCAGCGTGTGCAGCGCGAGCGCTTCCGCGTACTTGTCGCCCAGGGAGCGGGCCGCGGCGAGCCCGATCTCGGTCAGGTCGGTCCACTGGGCGGAGTTCTGGCGGAGGTCGAGCAGGGGCCACAGGGTGGCGGGCAGCTGCCAGGCGTGCTCCGGGAACCCGTGCCGACCCGCCAGCCGGACCGCCTCGACCAGGTTCTGGTGCTCCTTCCGGTACCACTCGACGGCGGCCTCCCGGTCGGCGAACTCCACCGGGCGCACGACCGGGTCGGCGGCGGTCAGCGGCAGCGGGGCCTGGCTCCGCGTCATCAGGGCCGTGGCCCGGTGGGCGGAGTGCAGGTAGAAGTCGAGCAGCCGGCGCACCGCGACCCGCTGCTCCTCCTCGGTCTCGTGCTCGCACACCAGCTCCGTCGCGTACGCGCGCAGCAGGTCGTGCCAGTGGTACCGGCCGGGCTCGCGCGCCGCCAGCAGGTGCGCGCCGGTCAGCCGGCCGAGCAGCCTGCGCGCGACGCCGACCGGCACGCCCGCGAGGCTCGCCGCGGCCGGGGCGGTCAGGTCCGGCCCGTTCGCGAGGGAGAGCAGGCGGAAC
The DNA here is from genome assembly GCF_039527585.1 of Saccharothrix xinjiangensis. Classification (NCBI taxonomy): domain Bacteria; kingdom Bacillati; phylum Actinomycetota; class Actinomycetes; order Pseudonocardiales; family Pseudonocardiaceae; genus Saccharothrix; species Saccharothrix xinjiangensis. Next base: position 241,603 of record NZ_BAAAKE010000004.1, read on the forward strand.
AGCCGGGCCGTGTCCGGGTCCAGGTGGCGGTAGGACCAGGACAGCGTCGTGCGGACGCTGGTCGCGTGGTCGCCCGTCTCCAGCGCGTCGAGCCCGGTGCACTCGTCGATCAGCTCGTCGGCCAGGGCGCGCAGCGACAGCCCCGGGTGCACCGCGGCGCGCGCCGCGACGACGTTGAGCGCGAGCGGCAGGCCGGCGCACCGGGCCACCAGCTCGTCGATGGCGCCCGCCTCCGCCGCGACGCGCCGGCCGCCGAGCCGCAGCTCCAGCAGGGCGATCGACTCGGCGTTGCCGAGCAGGCTGAGGGAGAGCGGCGCGGCGCCCTCGGCGGCGACCAGGCCGGTCAGGTTGTCGCGGCTGGTGACCAGCACGGCGCAGCGCGGGCTGGCGGGCAGCAGGGGCCGCACCTGGTCTGCGTCGCGGGCGTTGTCCAGCAGCACCAGGACCCGGCGGTCGGCCAGCAGGCTGCGGTACATCGCCGCCATCTCGTCCACGCCCGACGGGATGCTCGCCGGTGACACCCCGAGCGCTTCGAGGAAGCCGCGCAACGCCGTGTCGGGTCCCACGGGTTCGCTGTTGACGTCGTAGCCGCGCAGGTTGACGTGCAGCTGCCCGTCGGGGAACCGGTGCGCCACCCGGTGCGCCCAGTGCACCGCCAGGGCGGTCTTGCCGACCCCGGCCGTGCCGTTGATCGCCGAGATCACCACGCTCCCGCCGGCCGCGGCCTCGTCCAACGCGCGCAGCGCGTCCTCCCGACCGGTGAAGAACGGCGGCGGCGCGGGCAGCTGCCGCGGGACCACCGGGGTGCGCGGCGGCGGCTCGGCGGGCTCCGCGGGCTCGGCGCCCAGCACCTGGCGGTGCGCCTCCCGCAGCGCCGGCCCCGGCTCGACGCCCAGCTCCTCGGCCAGGTGCGCGCGCACCTCCCGGTAGGCGGCCAGCGCCTCGGCCTGCCGGTCCGACCGGTGCAGCGCGGTCATCAGCTGCGCCCAGAACCGCTCCCGCAGCGGGTGCGCGGTGGTGAGCGAGCGCAGCTCGGCCACCAGCTCGCGGGTCCGGCCGGTGGCGAGGTCGGCGTCGACGCGCCGCTCCAGCACGGACAGCCGCTCCTCCAACAGCGGCGCGACCCCCTCGCGGTGCAGCAGGTCCGACCGCACGTCCGACAGCGGCTCGCCGCGCCACAGCGCCAGCGCCTCGGCGAACCGCCCGACCCGCACCAGGTCCCGGAACCGGTGCAGGTCCAGGCTCCCCGGCGGCACGTCCGCCAGGTAGCCCTCGGTCACCGTGCGCACCACGTTCGCCGGGCCGAGCGCCCGCCGCAGCCGCGTCACCACCATCTGCAACGTCGCCCTGGCCCGGGATGCGGTGGGCGGCGAGCCGTCCCACAGGCGGTCCACCAGCAGGTCGGTGGGCACCACCTCGTTGGCGCGCAGCAGCAACGACGCGAGCAGGACCCGCGCGGCGCCGGCGGGTACGGGCACCACGCGGTCGTCGAACCGCACCTCCAGCGGTCCCAGCACACCGAAGCGCAGGTCGTTCACCCGACCAGCTCCCCCGGTCGGCCCGGCGCCCCTGCCGCACGCGGGACGGGGCGCGCGCCGCCCCGGGCGCCGGCGCCCGCGCGCACCACGTGGAGCCGATCGGATTCGCCCTGTAACCGCATCATCACCACGAGCAGCGTAACCCGAGCTCGCGGCGACGTGGGGATGGTGACGGCCCGCGGCGACGGCGACGTGCGCGAGGCAGGGGCACGACCTGCGGGAACGAGCACGGGGTGGCCGTTCCACCGCACCGCCGGCGGTCCGAGGACGCACAGCTCGACCGACACCGCTCCCCCCACACGTCACCGCCGCTGGAGCATAGGGGAGTCCGGATCGCCGTGACAGCGCCGCGTGAGTCAACTGTGAGCCCCACCGGGCACAGTGGTGCCAGTTCACCGCGGTTCGCGAACCCGGTGGGCGGGCGGCCGATCAGGAGGGGGTCCGCCGCCCGCGCGCCGGACGGGTTCGGGGGGCGGCCCCAGGGGGGACACCGGGGGCCGGGAACCGTGGTGGGCGCCACGACCCGCGGTCGTCGGTGCGCTCTCCCGCACCGGCTTCCGCGGGTCGCGCCACACCCCGTGAACGCGGAGGGCCCCACCGTTGCCCGGTGGGGCCCTCCGCACGTCCACGCGCCCGCGCCGCCAGCGCGGGTCGGGGCTAATCCGGGTCGATCCAGGCCACCTGGATGCGCTGCTGCCCGTACTTGCGGGTGACCAGCGTGCCCCGGCCCGGGGGCTGCGGCGAGGGCTTGAGGTTGCCCACGATGTTGCCCTCCTCCTTGGAGCCCGAGCCGACCATGATCGGCGCCGAGATCTCCTTGAGCTTGCCCAGGATCGGGTCGAACAGCGCCCGCGACGCGCCACCCATGCGGCGCACCACGATGATGTGCAGGCCGACGTCCTTGGCCTGCGGGATGAACTCCGCCAGCGGCTGGAGCGGGTTCATCCCGCCCTGCGGCGCGACCAGGTCGTAGTCGTCGACCACCACGAACAGCTCCGGCCCCTTCCACCAGGACCGGTTGCGCAGCTCCTCCTGCGTGACGTTCGGACCGGGCAGCCGGCCCTGCATCGAGCCGCGCACGTCCTTGATCATGTCCGTCAGCTGGTTGCCCGACACCGCGTAGGACAGCAGGTGGTCGGTCTCGATGTAGCCCAGCATGGTGCGCCGGTAGTCGACCAGCAGGATCAGCGCTTCGCTGGAGGTGTAGCTGTTCATGATCCCGCGCACGATCGTGCGCAGCATGTTCGTCTTGCCCGCCTCGCCGTCGGCCAGCGCCATGAAGTGCGGGTCCGCGTCGAAGTCCAGGTAGACCGGCGCCAACGCGTCCTCGTTGACGCCCAGCGGCACCAGGTGGCCCCGGTTGGGGTTGACCTGGAGCACCTGGTTCATCAGCTCGGCGTGCGGCAGCACGTCGGGCAGCAGCCGGACCTGCGGCGCGCGCCTGCCGCGCCAGCCGCCGTTGACCTTGGCGATCATGTCCTGCACGCCCGCCGCCACGTTGATCGCGTCCGACGAGGCGTCGACGCGCGGCAGCGCGGTGAGGAAGTGCAGCTTCTGCGGCGACAGGCCGCGACCGGGCCGGCCGGCGGGCACGTTGACCGCGACCTTCCGGTCCACCTCGGACTCGCTCGGGTCACCGAGCCGCAGCTCGAACCGGGTGCCCAGCAGGTCCTTCATCGCGGGCCGGATCTCCGCCCACCGGTTGGCCGCGACGACCACGTGCACGCCGAACGACAGGCCCTGCGCGGCGAGCGCCTGGACCATCGGCTCCAGCGTCTCGAACTCCTGCCGGAAGTTCATCCAGCCGTCGACGAGCAGGAACGCGTCGCCGAAGTCGTCGTCCCGGATCTCGCCGCGCCGCTTGCGGTTGCGGAACTCGACCATCGAGTCGATGCCCTGGGCGCGGAACCGCTGCTCGCGCTCGGAGATCAGGCCGGTCAGCTCGGCCACCATGCGGCGCGCCTTGTCCACGTCCAACCGGCTGGCGAAACCACCGACGTGCGGCAGCTTCTCCAGCGCGGCGAGCGTGCCGCCACCGAGGTCGAGGCAGTAGAACTGCACCTCCTCGGGCGTGTGCGTCAACGCCATGGACGTGACCAGCGTGCGCAGCATCATCGACTTGCCCGACTGCGGGCCGCCGACGATCGCGCCGTGGCCGGCGGCGCCGGAGAAGTCCGCCCACAGCAGGTCGCGGCGCTGCTCGAACGGCTTGTCGACCACGCCCAGCGGCACCTGGAGCTTGCCGTTGGAGAAGAAGCCGGGCGCGGTCAGGCCGCGGTCCTCGGTCGCCTGGAGCGGCGGCAGCAGGGTGTCCAGCGACGGCGGCTCGTTCAGCGGCGGCAGCCACACCTCGTGCGCCGGCGGGCCCTGGCCCACCAGGCGCTCGACGATGACCTCCAGCTCGCTGGGCTCGTTGGAGTCCTCTTCCTTCTTCTGCTGGACCACCGGATCGGCCGGCCGGATCGGCTCCTTGGGCACCTCGATGTAGTCCGGCACGAAGAACCGCGGCCGCTTGTCGCTGGTCACCGGCGCGGACGGGCCGCCGACCTGGAGGCCCGCGGGCCGGTACGGCCCGGACACGTACAGCGCCTTGAACCGGGTCAGCGGCGAGCCCTGCACGCCCAGGTAGCCCGAGCCCGGGATGGGCGGCAGCTCGTAGGCGTCCGGCACGCCGATCGCGGCGCGCGACTCCGCGGCGGAGAACGTCTTCAGGCCGATCCGGTAGGACAGGAACGTGTCCAGGCCGCGCAGCTTGCCCTCCTCCAGGCGCTGCGAGGCCAGCAGCATGTGCATCTGGAGCGACCGGCCGACGCGGCCGATCTGGAGGAAGATGTCGATGAAGTCCGGCTTCGCGGTCAGCATCTCGGAGAACTCGTCGATGCAGATGAACAGCGCGGGCAGCGGGTCGAGGTCGGCGCCGTTCTCGCGCGCCTTCTCGTAGTCCCACACGTTCTTGTAGTTGCCCTTGGCCAGGACCTCCTGGCGGCGGGCCACCTCGCCCGCGATGGCGTCCTTCATGCGGTCGACCAGGGTCAGGTCGCCCGCCAGGTTGGTGATCGTCGCGGCGACGTGCGGCGCCTTGTCCAGGCCGAGGAACGTCGCGCCGCCCTTGAAGTCGACGAGGATCATGTTCAGCGTCGTCGACGAGTGCGTGGCCAGCATGCCGAGCACGAGCGTGCGCAGGAACTCGGACTTGCCGGAACCGGTCGCGCCGATGCACAGGCCGTGCGGGCCCATGCCCTCCATCGCCGCTTCCTTGATGTCCAGCTCCACCTGCTGGCCGAACTCGCCGATGCCGAACGGCACCCGGTAGCGGTCGCGCACCGGCCGGGGGCGCCACGCCGACTGCACGTCGAACGTCATCGGGTCGCCGGGGACGCCCAGGAACTCCAGCAGCGGCGGGTTGTTGTTCATGGACAGCGGGTCCTCGTCGAGGCCGCCCGAGTCCACGCCGCCGATCCGGTACGGCGACAGCCGCCGGGCCAGCGCCTCGGCCTCTACCACGCTCAGCCAGTCCGGCGCGCCGAACCACTCCACGCCGCTGGCGCTGCGCGCGCCGAGCTTGCCGTCCTCGATCACCAGCCGCAGGCCGCGGCGGGCGGTCAGGTTGCCCAGGGACTCGGACAGGTCGAGCAGGGTGACGCCGACCAGGCCCTCCTCCAGGACGATCTGCTCCTCGCGGGTCACGTCGCCGTCGTCGATGAGGATCACCACGTGCGGCTGGTCCGCGGGCGGCGGCGCGTTGCGGGTGAACCGCTGCCGGTCGCGGAGCTGCTCGTCGAGCATCTGCTCGACCTCGGCCAGCGAGCCGGCCATCATCCGCATCTGCCCGATGCCGTCGATGATCGACGGGTGCTGCACGTGCGGCAGCCACTTCATCCACTCCCACTCGGCCTTGGTGCGGCCGGTGGTGACCACGGCGATGAGCAGGTCGTCCGGCGAGTGGAAGGTCGCCATCTGGGCGAGCAGGGCGCGGGCCAGGCCGCGCTTGACCTCGGTCTCGCCGAGCAGGCCGACGGCGGCGAAGCCGCGCAGCGCGATCGAGATCGGCAGGTCGGGCACCAGCGAGTGGGCGCGCACGAAGCGGCGCAGCGCCAGCGTCGCGATGGGCTCCAGCTCCTCGACCGGGCCGGTCTGCGGCGGCACCAGGCGGGTGGCCAGGCGCTGCGAGCCGCGGCCCGCGCGCAGGTGGCAGAAGTCGGGGTCGTTCTGCCGGCGCTCCCACATGCGCCGGGTGGTGGCGAGCGACCAGAGCACCTGCGGGTCGGGGTGCACCCACTCGCGCTCGGCGCGCTGCTCGTTGGCCGCCTCGCGGGCGCGGTCGCGCATCTGGCCGAGGTACCGCAGGTAGTCCTTGCGGTCCTCGTTCATCTCGGCCTTCTTCTGGCCCCGGCCGCCGCCCATGCCGCCGGCCATCATGCCGATGGTCGACACCAGCATCATGCCCGGCATGATCATGGCCGCCGGGCTGCGATTGCTGTAGGTGAACATCAGGAGCATCATCCCGACGGACGACACGATCATGACGACGGGCAGCGCCTTCATCATGATGTTGCCGGGGATGACGCGGGGCACCTCGGGCGGCGGTTCGAGGTGGACCTCGCCGCCCGGCGGGCGGGGCGCGGCGAGGCGTGCCGTGCGCTTGAACTGCAGCGTGCTCACCTGACGGGCACCTCTTCAAACTCGTTCCAAGACCGCTTGGCGCGCGTGTGGGCGCGGCCGGTCGCACCCGACACTATGGCCCATCGGAGCACCTCCCGGCGGTGGGTCCGGGAAATAGGCGGTCAAGATGTGTTGCGCACGTGTTGTGCGGAACGGCACTGTCGAGCCGCCCCGTGCGGCCATACTTGGGTCCGCCGGAGGGACCGCCGTCCGGACCAATACAGTCGGGGCGACCCGCAGCACGACTCATCCAGGACTTTAGGGGGCGCTGGTGGCGACCGGTACGACGGTGTTCAGCCGGGTGACGGTGGTGGCGCCGCGGACGCGCATCGACGTCGCGCTGCCCGCCGACGTGGCCGTGGCCGACCTGTTGCCGATGCTGCTGGACATGGCCAAGGAGGCCACTCCGGACGGCGGCGTGCGGCACGGCGGTTGGGCCCTGGCCAAGCTCGGGGACGGCCCGCTCGACCCCAGCCGCACGCTGGCCTCGCTCGGCGTGGTCGACGGCGAGCTGCTCCAGCTGCGCAAGCGCAACGAGAACCCGCCGCCGCCGCTGTACGACGACGTCGTCGACGCGATCGCGGAGTCCGACCCGGACAGCTTCCGGCCGTGGACGAAGGACACCGCCCGCCGCTACGGCCACCTCGCCGGCGCGCTGGCGCTGATCACCGCCGCGATCGCGGTGCTGATGTCCGGCCCGCTGGGCGGCGGCGGCAACCTGGCGCCCGCCATCAGCGCGGGCGTGGTGGCGATCGTGGCGCTGGCCGCGGGCGCGGTCATCTCCCGCTCGTACAACGCGACCGGCACCGGCGTGCTGATCGCCGCGGCGGGCGGCCTGCCGATGGCGTACGTGGCGGGCCTCTACACCGTGCCCGGCGAGGTCGGCCGGCCGAGCCTGCTGCTGGCCAGCGCGCTGGTGCTGATCTTCGCCTCGGCGGCGATCCTGCTGATCGGGCGCGGCATCACGGTGTTCATCGCGGCGGCCACCGCGGGCGCGCTCAGCGGCCTGGCGTTCCTGGTCGGGATCTTCGTCGACCACCCGGTCGTCGGCATCGCGGCGGCCACCGCGGCGGTCTCGCTGGCGGCGCTGTCCGCGCTGCCGCGGCTGACCATCCAGCTGGCCAAGCTGCCGCTGCCGACCGTCCCGGGCAGCGCCGAGGACCTCAAGGAGGACACCGGCTTCCCGGAGTACTCGGTCATCGAGCGGCGCACCGCCAACGCGCACGAGTACCTGACCGGCATGATCATCGGCTGCGGCGGCATCGCCGCGGTGTTCGGCGTGATCGCCGCCACCGACGACAGCATCTGGGGCACGCTGCTGGCGATCGCGGTGACCCTGGTGCTGCTGCTGCGCGGCCGCTCCTACGCCAACGGCGCGCAGGCGGTGGCGCTGCTGGTCAGCGGCATGGTGGCGGGCGCGGGCGTGCTGGTCGGCTGGCTGGTGCAGTCCCCGCCCGGCGACCGGCTGCTGTACGTGTTCGGCTCGCTGGTGGTCGTGGGCGCGGCGGCGCTGGTGCTCGGCGTGATCTTCCCGAACCAGAAGTTCTCGCCGGTGCTGCGGCGCACGGTGGACGTCCTGGAGGCGATCCTGATCGCCTCCGTGCTGCCGCTGGCGCTGGCCGTGATGGACCTGTACGTCGCCATGCGCCAGCTCATCCCCGCGTGAGGTCGTGATGCGGACCCGCAAGCTCGCAGCCCTGCTCGCCGCGGCGGTCACCCTGGTGACCGCCGCGCCCGGCGCGCACGCCCAGCCGGCCACGAGCACGCCGCCGACCAGGCCGAACTCGCAGCCGCCACCGGTCGACCCGGGGTTGCGCCCGCCGAACGCCCCGGCGCAGGAAGACGTCAACTACGCCAAGAGCGTCGAGTGCATCCGGTCGGGCACGAACAACCGGCGCATCGAGAACCGGCCGTGGGGCCAGATGCAGCTGCGCCTGGAGGAGGCGCACCGCTTCGCCACCGGCCGCGACGTGAAGCTGGCGATCATCGACACCGGCGTCAACGCCGACCACCCGCGGCTGCGGGGCCGGGTCAGCCCCGGCGGCGACTACGTGGAGACGGGCGAGAAGGGCATCAGGGACTGCGACGGCCACGGCACCGGGGTGGCGGGCGTCGCCGCGGCCAGCCGGGACGACGCGACCGGCTTCGTCGGCGCCGCGCCCGAGGCGCAGGTCATCGCGATCCGGCAGACCAGCAAGCACTACGAGTACAAGGACCCGGCGAAGGTCGACAACCGGCCCACCGCGGGCAAGGTCGGCACGCTGGCGCAGGCCATCGTGGTCGCGGTCGAGCAGGGCGCGCAGGTCATCAACATCTCGCTGACCGCCTGCGCCGCGCCGCACGAGCCGAGCAGGCAGGAGCGCGAGCTCCAGGCCGCCATCCACTGGGCGGTCAACGACCGCGACGTGGTCGTGGTCACCGCGGCGGGCAACATCGACCCGGCCAACGGCTGCGAGGGGCAGAACGACCACGAGGACGTCAACGACGTGCGCGTCGTCGCGTCGCCGCCGTGGTACGCGGACGACGTGCTGTCCGTGGCCTCGATCAACCAGATCGGCGACGTGTCGTCGTTCTCGGTGTGGGGCCCGTGGGTCAGCGTGGCCGCGCCCGGCGAGGGCATCGTCACCCTCGACCCGGCGGGCGAGGGCCTGACCGACGCGAACGTCGACCCGAGCGGGAAGGTCACCGCGATCCAGGGCACCAGCTTCGCGGCGCCGTACGTGGCGGGCGTGGCGACGCTGGTGCGCGAGCGGTTCCCCGACCTGGACGCGCGGCAGGTGATGGACCGCATCAAGGCCACCGCGCAGCACCCCGGCAACCCGGACGGGCGGGACCGCAAGGTCGGCTACGGGATGATCAACCCGGTGGCCGCGCTGACCGCGGAGCTGCCCTCGGAGCGGCCGGGCGCGAAGCCGGTGGCGCCGGAGCAGGTGATGACCACCCTCGACCCGCTGAACCCGCCGGACCGGACGCCGATGATCGTGGCGCTGTCGGGCACGGGCGCGGGCGTCGGCCTGCTGCTGCTGACGCTGTTCATCGTGCACACGGTGAACCGGAACAGGGCGCGCCGTGCGGCGGTGCCCGTGAAGAGGTCCCTGATCTGACGTCGGGAACGACGAAGGGGCCGCCCGGTCGTCCGGGCGGCCCCTTTCTTGTTTCCGTCGGTGGTTTCCGTCAGTCGTCGCCGAGCACGGGCGGCGCGGACTTCCCGGGCTTGCCGAACAGCTCCTCGGTGGAGCCCGCGATCCGGACCTTCGACTTGTGGTCCTGGTCACCGCCCTGCTGACCGCCGGCGCCGGCCACGGGCGGCGCCATCATGCCGCCCATCATGCCCATGCCCGCCGGTGCCGCAGCGCCCGCCGGGCCGGCCGCGACCGCTGCCGCCGCCGGTCGGGGCGCGGGCTCGGCCGAGGGCCCGGCGACCGTCGTCGAACCGCCCTGCTGCACCTGCTCGGGCGCGCCACCGCCGAGGCCACCACCACCGAGGCCTCCGCCGCCGGGCACACCACCACCGGGCACGCCACCGCCTCCGCCGCCTGGCACGCCACCGCCTCCACCGCCGGCACCGCCACCACCGGCGGCAGCGGGCTTCGGGTCGGCCGGCCCCTCCGCGCCGGGCCGGCCCGGCGCGGGCTCGCCGGGCCGGTCGACCGAGGGCCCCCGCGGCGCGTCGAACGCCCAGTTCCGCTCGGGGTACCGGTGCTCCACCTCCACGTCCCCGAACTCCTCCGAGCCGGACACGCCCTCGCAGAGCCGGGCGAACGCCTCCAGCACGTCGCGCGCCGCCTCGTGCAGCTCCCGCGCCGGGTCGTGCAGCTCGTCCAGCACCTCCACCACGCGCCGGTCGCCGTCCAGCGGCAGGGCCGCCGCGCCCGACACCGCGTCGGCCGCCTCGGCGTACACGCGCGCCATGTCCCGCACGATGCCCCGGACGCCCTCGGCGGTCTGGTCCAACGCCTCGCCCATGGCGTGCATCGCGTCGGACATGTCGTGCCCGGCCAGGCCGACCTGCCGCATGTGGTCGACGAACGAGTCGGCGTCCCGGCCCTGCCAGGCCGAGTCGAGCTTGCCCAGGGGCCCGGTCAGGTCGCGCGTCACGCGCTCGACCACGACACCGGCCGCGCGCCACCGCTCGGCCTCGTCCTGGAGCTCGCCCCACTCCCCCAGCACCGGCGCGAAGTACTCGGCGACCAGGTCGCGCACGCCGAGCCGGCGGCTGATGCCGGACAGGTAGTCCAGCTCCGGCCCCACCGCGGCGGCGAGCTGCCCGCCGTCCTCGGCCCGCATCAGCGCACACCGTCCCAACGCCTGCCGGCGGCGCGGATCAGCGCGACCGCCTCGTCGTCCTGGCTGCCGTAGTGCTCGGACACGCGGTGCAGCCCGTCGGCGGCCGCCGCCAGCACCTCGCACGCCCGGTCGAGCTGCCCGTGCAGCACGCCGGCGGCCCGCTGGTAGGCCGCGCCGCTGCGCAGCACGCGCCCCAGCTCGCCGAAGCCGCTCGGCGGCACGGGCGCCCGGCGCAGGTCGTCCCGCGCCCGGGACAGCTCGTCCGCGGCGTCCTCGACGCGCTCGGCGTACAGCTCGATCCAGCGCGGGTCGACCGACACACCCGTCGTCGCCGCGGACCTGAGTGGGACCTCGTTCACCCCGACACCTCCGCACCTGTGACGGGTGCCGGCGCGCCCCGGTTCCGCCGTCCGGGCCGGCCGGCCGACTGACCGGGCCGACCGACCGGGCCGGCCAACCGGGTCAGCCGCCCTGCCGCGCCTGCTGCTGCTCGGGCAGCAGCCCGTTCTCCTTGGGCACCGGGATGGAGTCCCAGCTCCGGGAGGCGTCGGTGCGGTTGAGCTGGGGCCCGCCGGGCAGCAGCCGCAGGATCGACTCGGGGCCGGGCGTGAACCCGTCCGCGCCGAGGCCGAGCGCGCCCGCGGTGACGGTGTCCGGGACGCCGTACTTCACGCCGCGGCCGGTGACCAGGTGGATCGGGCCGGTGGCGAAGTCCTGCGTGGACGTCGCGCTGCGCACCACGGCCGCCTTGCCCGGCGCCATCACGAACTGGCTGACCACCTCACCGGTCGCGCCGACCTGGTTGATGTCGACCGGCGCCACGTCGGACGGGATCGGCAGCGACGGCGAGATGGTGACCTTGGTGTGCTGCGACTTGTTGGCGGAGGTCATGTCCTTCGCCTGCCAGCCCAGGCAGATGACCCGGTTGTTCTGGTTGGCCTGGAGCACTTCCGGGACCTCGGTCGGGTAGTCGTCGAAGTCCAGCTCGGTGACCTTCTGCGCGGTGTTGGTCCGGGCGATGTCCACCTGGCGCGGTCGCGCGCCCTGCGCGTACTTCGCGCGGATCAGGTCGCCCGCGGCCCGGCTGATCTCCTGGAGCCCCTCGCGCAGCGCCACGTAGAACACCGGGTCCGCGCCGGTGCGAGCCACCTCGATGACGTCGCCGACCTTCAGGCGCTCGCCCGAGACGTAGCCGACGGCCTGGTCGCGGCCCTCGATCTCGGGCGCCACCAGCGGCTTGGCCTCGGGGATCGCGTTGAGCAGGCCCGAGCTGATCGCCCGCGGCCGCTGGTTGTTCAGGTTCAGCGCGGTGAGCACCTCGGGCTGGGTCAGGTCGACCTTGGCGCGCACCGTGGAGGTGGAGGTGACCTTGGAGTTCACCGGCGCCTTGTAGATCAGGTACGCCTGCTTGTCGTCGGTGCCCGCGCGCACCAGCAGGGCCTGGTTGCCGTCCAGCACCTGGTCGCCGCCGCTGTAGCCGGCGAGCACGGTGGTGGTGAAGCGGCCCGGGGACGCCGGGTCGTTCAGCGACTCGTCGAGGGTCAGCGCGTCGCACACCGACCAGTCGGCGCCGATCCGGTCCGCCGGGCCGGGCAGCACGTCCGGGCCGTCCGGGATGCCGGTCAGCCGGCCCTTGGGCAGCTTCGCCAGCGCCTTCTCCGTGACCAGCTTCGGCTCGCCGCCCGCGGCCTGCGTCGCGGCCTGCGCGGAGCCCGCCGGCGCGTCCGAGCCGCCCACCGAGGCCTGGCTCTTGTCGGGTTGCTGCTGGGCCAGCAGCAACAACCGGGCGGACGCCAGGTTCGTCATCGGGACGAGCGTCCGGGGGCTGCCCTGGCGCACCACGTAGACCTGGCCGGTCTCCTTGGAGATGGCGATCTGCGTGTTGCCGTCCACCTGCGGGTCCGGGGAGAAGAACCCGAAGATCAGGAACCCGAGGAGGATCACGATGCCCAGCAGGACGCCGACCCCGGTCGCGCGCGAGTGCGTGCGCATCGGGTCGTGCAGCATCACCGCGTCCCGGCGGACCAGGGCGGACTGCATCCGGCGCAGCACGAATCGGTACGCCTGGACCTGTGACTTGGTGGTGGGTGTTGATGCCATTCTCGGCTCGCTGCTCTCCCAGTCGCGGTACGGTCTTGCACGATAGCCGGACGGCGGGTGGTCCGTGTGCGGGTTGGCCAGACCCGCCCGGTCCGCCCGGCGCACGCCGACGGAAAGAGAACCAGACCGGATGTCCGTCACCACTCCTCGACCGGGACCCGCCCCGCAGCAGCCGCCGGGGCCGCCCAACCCCGCCGCGTCCCGCCCGCAGTCCGCCGGGAACGCCGTGCGCGCCGCCCTGCTCCGCGCCCGCCGCCGCACCGCCGGCGCGAGCCTGGGCTCGCTGCCGGTCGCCAACCTGGTGGTGCTGGAGGTCGGCGTCGCCATCGGCCTGGTGCTGATCGCGGTCGGCGCGACCGGCGACGGCGTCGCGCCCGTGCCCCTGTACGTCGCCGGCGGCGTGGTGCTGATCGCGCTGGTCCTCGCGTTCACGAAGTCCCGGGGCCGCTGGCTGACCCAGTGGATCTCGCTCGTCGTGCGCTACAGCTCCCGCTCGCACGGCCGCACCGCCAAGCGCACCGGCCCGGTGGAGATGAAGCCGCCGTCGGAGGAGGAGAACTCGGTCATCGGCCCGGACGACCCGCGGGTGGCGCTGCTGCGCCTCGCCGTGCCGGACCTGGTGGTGGCCAAGGGCATCGACCACGAGCGCAACCCGCTGGGCATGGCGTGGCACCAGGGCGCGTGGACGGCCGTGCTGCTGGTCGACCCGGCGCCGAACCTGATCACCGCGGTGGGCAGCGCGCCGTCGCTGCCGCTGGGCGCGCTGGCGCCGACGCTGGAGGACCGCGGCGTGGTGCTGGACGCGATCTCGGTGATCTGGCACTGCTACCCCGGCAGCGCGGCGCTGCCCGCGAACTCGCCGGCGCTGAACTCCTACCTGGAGGTGCTGGGCCCGCTGCCCGCGGCGGCGCGGCGCACCACGTGGATCGCGGTGCGGCTGGACCCGAGGCGGTGCCAGGCGGCGATCAAGGAGCGCGGGGGCGGCGTCGTGGGCGCGCACCGCGCGCTGATCGGCGCGCTGTCCCGGGTGCGCAACGCGCTGGAGTCGACCGGCGTGTCGATCCGGCCCCTGGACCCCGACGAGCTGATCCGGGCGGGCATCTCGGCCGCCGAGCTGACCGCGGTGGCCGGGTCGAACAACTCGGTGTCGCTGCGGGAGAAGTGGTCCGGCGTGACCGCGGGTGGCGTCGGCCACTCCAGCTACGCGATCACCGGCTGGCCGCCGAAGGGCGTGCGCAACAACCTCAACGCGCTGACCGGCGTGCGGGCCCTGTCGTCCACGCTGTCGCTGACCATCTCGCCGAGCACCGAGGAGGGCCAGGTCGGCCTGCGCGGCATGGTGCGGGTCAGCGCGCGGACCCCGTCCGAGCTGGACCGCGCCGACGACCGGCTGAAGGTGCTGGCGAACAAGCTGGACGTCACCCTGACCCCGTTGAACGGCCTCCAGGTCTCGGGCCTGGCGGCGACCCTGCCGCTGGGGGGTGTGGCATGACCAACCCCCGGCTGCTGAACTCGCGCGGCGCGGGCGTGGCCCCGGAGTTCCTGGTGTCGCCGCAGATGCTGGACGTGGTGAGCCCGTCGGGCGACCGCGGCGGCATGGTGCTCGGCTCGGGCCTCCAGGGCGAGCCGCTGACGATCTCGGTGCTGCGGCCGACGCCCACCCGCATGGTGGTCGTCGGCGGGCTGTACCTGGCGCGGCAGATCGCGCTGCGGGCCATGGCGACGGGCGCGTGGATCACCATCGCGACCGGCCGCCCGGCGGCCTGGCAGCCGGTGGTGCGCGCGGCGGGCGCGGGCCAGGACGGCCGCCCCTCGCCGCTGGTGCAGCTGCGCCGGCTGAGCCCGGTCGAGCTGCCGCGGCCGTCGGAGGACAGCCCGCTGCTGGTCGTGCACGACGGCGGGCACGTGCCGCAGGAGCTGTTCCCGCCGCGGTCGCCGTGGCAGACCACCATGTACGTCCTGCCCTATTTGCACCCGCAGGCGGCGACCACCGCGAATACCGCGGACCTGGTGCTGCTCCAGCGTTTGCCGGTCGGGCAGGCCCAGTTGGCGTCCCAGATCTGGCGACTGCCGCCGCAGATGGCGCACCAGCTGACCACTTTGAAGGACGACCAGGTGATCGCGCTGGGCACGAACCTGTGGCGGCCGTTGCGGCTCGTCACCACGCCCGGTGAGCAGCAGATCCTGGGCGCCGTGCGCCGCGGCGACTGACCGGCGACCCCAGGGCGCCCCCGGACCGCGAGGTTCGGGGGCATATTTTTTGCGCTCGGTCCAGGCACTCTCCGCAGCAATTCATTAACAGCCGCAGAAAAAGTGTTGAATGACCGATCGTCCTTTACTTCGGACGAATTCTTGCGCGTGCACCGCAGGGCGAACTAGGAACGAATCACCGTGTTCGGACGGTATCGGGGCAGACACCGTGCGAACACACACCCTGCGAAGAGGAGACGCCGCAACATGGGAGATGTTCGCACGTCCTGGACGAGGAGGCTCGGCGCGGCCGGCCTCGCCACCGGCACGGCGTTCGCGGTGACGGCGGCGCTGACCACCTCCACCGCCTCGGCGGAGGGCGACATCCGCGGGCTCGGCGCGCCGAACGCGGTGCAGGACAGCTACATCGTCGTGCTCAAGGACATGGGCGCGAGCAGCGTGAACGCGCTGAGCGGCAAGTACGGGGCCGCCGTCAAGCACACCTACACCCGCGCGCTGCGCGGTTTCTCGGCCACCATGACCGAGGCGCAGGCCCGCCGGCTGGCCGCCGACCCGGCCGTGTCGTACGTGCAGCAGGACGGCGAGGTCACGATCTCCGGCACCCAGGCGCCGACCCCGTCGTGGGGCCTGGACCGGGTCGACCAGGCCGCGCTGCCGCTGGACAACTCCTACACCTACCCGAACGAGGGCGCGGGCGTCACGGCGTACATCATCGACACCGGCATCCGGAACTCGCACGGCGACTTCGGCGGGCGCGCGACGTCCGGCCGCGACACCGTCGACAACGACAACGACACCTCCGACTGCAACGGCCACGGCACGCACGTGGCGGGCACCGTAGGCGGCACCGCGCACGGCGTGGCGAAGCAGGCCAAGCTGGTCGGCGTGCGGGTGCTGAACTGCGCGGGCTCCGGCACCTACGCGGGCGTCATCGCCGGCATCGACTGGGTCACCGCCAACGCGGTCAAGCCGGCCGTGGCGAACATGTCGCTGGGCGGCGGCGCGGACGACACCGTCGACCAGGCCGTGCGCAACTCCATCGCCTCCGGCGTGACCTACGCCATCGCGGCGGGCAACAGCAACGGCGCGAACGCGTGCAACTACTCGCCCGCGCGCACGGCGGAGGCCATCACGGTCGGCTCCACCACCAACACCGACGCCCGCTCCTCGTTCTCCAACGTCGGCACCTGCGTGGACATCTTCGCGCCGGGCTCGTCGATCACCTCGGCCTGGCACACCGGCGACACGGCCACCAACACCATCAGCGGCACGTCCATGGCGTCACCGCACGTGGCCGGCGCGGCGGCGGTCTACCTGGCCTCCAACCCCACCGCCACCCCGCAGCAGGTGCGGGACGCCCTGGTGAACGGCGCCACGGACGGCGTGGTCGGCAGCCCGGGCACCGGTTCGCCGAACAAGCTGCTGCGCGTGGTCGGCGACGTCACCCAGCCGCCCACCGGCTGCGACGCCCAGACCAACGACACGGACGTGGCGGTGCCGGACCAGGGCACGGCGACCAGCTCGATCACCGTGTCGGGCTGCGCGGGCAAGGCCGGCGCGGCGGCGCGGGTCGAGGTGCACGTCAAGCACACCTACCGCGGCGACCTGGCGGTCGACCTGATCACGTCGAGCGGCGCGGTGAAGAGGCTGAAGGTGGAGTCCGGCTCGGACAGCGCGGACAACCTCGACGCGACCTACACGGTGAACCTGTCGGCCGACGACGCGAACGGCACGTGGCAGCTGCGGGTGCGCGACGCGTACCGGCAGGACACCGGCCACATCGACTCGTGGACGCTCGACCTGTGAGCCCCCGCTAACCGGGCGCACACCGCTCGCGGCCCCCTCACCACCTTCCGCCGGTGAGGGGGCCGCTGCGCGTTTCACCTGGTCAGGCGAGTTGTCGGACCACCGGGACGACGACAGGCTCATACTCATGTCGATCCAGGAGGTGGAGATGCCCGCAGCTCTGCAACACCCGATCGGCCCCCACACCGTCGAGGAATGGCTGACCCTGCCCGCAGCAGAGGACGGGTCGCGCACCGAGCTGATCTTTGGACACTTCTACGTGAGCCCTTCCCCTTCCGCCGAGCACCAGATCGCCATGGCCAACCTCTGGCTCATGACCCGGGAGGCCTTGCGCGCCGCAGGGTGCCGGGACCTGCACGTCGTCCCCGGCGTGCACCTGAAGATCCCCTCGGCCTGGCGCACCGCGCTGATCCCGGACGTCGTGGTCCTGGACCGCCCACCGGCAGGGACCAGCTTCCCCCCGGACGCGGTGGTCATCGCGATCGAGATCTGGTCACCCGGCAACAGGCGTGCCGAGCGCGAGGCGAAGATGAGGGCCTTCGCCGTGGCCGGTGTGCCGTTCGTGTGGACGGTCGAGGGGTGGGACGAGCCGGAGCTGACCGCTCACCGCTGGGAGCAGGGCCGCTACGTCGAGGAGAACACCGCCCGGGGAGGTCGGACCACCATCACCGCCGCACCGATCCCCATCACCGTGGACCTCGACAGCCTGCTCGACTCGTAAGCCCCAGGCAGGCCCCCGCGCACGTTCCGCACGACCGCCACCTTCCGCCGGTGAGGGGGCCGCTGCGCGTTTCACCTGGTCAGGCGAGTTGGCGGGCCGGTGGGACAACGACAGGCTCGTACTCATGTCGATGCCGGAGATGCCCGCGGCTCCACAGCACCCGATCGGCCCCCACACCGTCGAGGAATGGCTGACCCTGCCCGCAGCAGAGGACGGGTCACGCGCCGAACTGCTCTACGGGTACCTGCACGCGTCTCCCCATCCAGTCGGCAAGCACCAGCGAGTGCTGGGCCGGCTCTGCCGGCTCAAGATGGCCGCCTACGCCTCGGCCGGAGTGCCCTTCGCGTGGGCGATCGACCACCGGGGAGAGCTGGAGCTGACTGCGTACCGCCTCGTCGAAGGGGAATACCCGGCTCAAGACGTCGTGCGCCAGGGCAGCCGGGCGACCACCCAGGCGGCGCCGCTCCCGATCCCGGACCTGAACAGCCTCGTCGGCTGGTAGCCCTCAGGCAGGCGCCCCGCGCACGTTCCGCGTCACCGCCGCCCGCGCCGCCAACTCCTCGTCCGCCGGGTAGTCCACCCGCACCAGCGACAACCCGTGCGCCGGCGCCACCGTCACCCCGCTCGACCGCCCGCTCAGCGACAGCAGCGACGCGGGCCACCCGGCGGGCTTGCGACCCTCACCCACCGCCAGCAGCGCCCCCACCAGGCTGCGCACCATGGAGTGGCAGAACGCGTCGGCCGACACGAACGCGGTCAGCAGCCCGCCCTCCCGCACCCACTCCAACCGCTGCAACTCGCGGATCGTCGTCGCGCCCTCGCGGCGGCGGCAGAAAGCGCAGAAGTCGTGCTCGCCCAGCAGCAGGCGGGACGCCTCGTTCAGCGCGTCCACGTCCAGGGGCCGGGGCCACGCCAGGGTGTCCAGCCGCCGCAGGGGGTGGGCCCCGAACGCCGCGTCCGTGACCCGGTACTCGTAGTGCCGCCGCAGCGCCGCGAACCGCGCGTCGAACTCCGCGGGCGCCACCCGCGCCGAGAACACCCGCACGTCCGCCGGCAGGGCCCGCGCCAGCCTCCTCGGCAGCCCGGCGACGTCCACCGCCGCCGGCAGGTCGACGTGCGCGACCTGACCCGACGCGTGCACCCCCGCGTCCGTGCGCCCCGCCACCGTCAGGTTCACGTCGAGCCGCAGCACCGTGGACAGGGTGTCCTCCAGCACGCCGCACACCGTGCGCCGCCCCGGCTGGCGGGCCCACCCCGAGAACCCCGTGCCGTCGTAGGCCAGGTCCAGGCGCACGCGAACGAGCCCGTCACCCCGCGTGGGGGCGACGGGCTCGTCGGCGAAGTGGGAGTCCGTCAGGACTCGTCCTTCTTCTCGGCCTTCTCGGCCTTGGCGGACTCGTCGTCGGCGCCCTCGGCGGGCTCCTCGGCGGCGTCCTTCGTGGCGGACTCGGGCGCCTCGGCGTCCTGGTCCTCCACCTCGTCGGCCTTGGTCTCCTCGGCGGCCGGAGCCGCCGCGGGGGCCTCGTCCTTGGCGAACCGGGTCTTGCGAGCCCGCTCCGCCTCGGAGGTGACGGTCTGCTCCGCGACCAGCTCGATCACGGCCATGGGGGCGTTGTCGCCCTTGCGCGGCAGCGTCTTGGTGATGCGGGTGTAGCCGCCGCTGCGCTCGGCGAACTGCGGGCCGATCTCGGCGAACAGCTTGTGCACGACGTCCTTGTCGCGGATGACCTTGAGGATCTCGCGACGGTTGTGCAGGTCGCCGACCTTCGCCTTGGTGATCAGCTTCTCGGCGTAGGGCCGGAGCCGCTTCGCCTTCGCCTCCGTGGTCGTGATCCGACCGTGGGTGAACAGGGACGTGGCCAGGTTGGCCAGCATCAGCCGCTCGTGGGCCGGCGAGCCCCCGAGACGGGGTCCCTTAGTCGGGGTGGGCATCGAATTGCTCCTCGGATTTCTTCCTGATCCTCTGCTCCGGCCCGGCCGCTAAGCGGCCTCAGAGCTGCTCGGTCTCCGCGTAGTCCTGGCCGTCGTCGTGGGTGTCCACGGAGGTGTCCGCGGCACCCCAACCACCGTCGGTCGGGTAGTCCGACGCGGCGGCCGAGGGGTCGAACCCGGGAGGGCTGTCCTTCAGCGCGAGGCCGAGGCCGACGAGCTTCATCTTGACCTCGTCGATCGACTTCGCGCCGAAGTTGCGGATGTCCAGCAGGTCCGCCTCGCTGCGCGAGACCAGCTCGCCCACGGTGTGGATGCCCTCGCGCTTGAGGCAGTTGTAGGACCGGACGGTGAGGTCCAGGTCCTCGATCGGCATCGCGAACGCCGCGATGGTGTCCGCCTCGGCGGGCGAGGGGCCGATCTCGATGCCCTCGGCGTCGACGTTCAGCTCGCGCGCGAGACCGAACAGCTCCACCAGCGTCTTGCCCGCGGACGCGACGGCGTCGCGCGGCGTGATGGAGGGCTTGGTCTCGACGTCGAGGATCAGCTTGTCGAAGTCGGTCCGCTGCTCGACACGGGTGGCCTCGACCTTGTAGGTCACCTTCATGACGGGCGAGTAGATCGAGTCGACCGGGATGCGGCCGATCTCGGCGCCGGCCTGCTTGTTCTGGACGGCGGGGACGTAGCCGCGACCGCGCTCGACCACGAGCTCGATCTCCAGCTTGCCCTTGCCGTTCAGGGTGGCGATGTGCAGGTCGGGGTTGTGCACGGTGACACCGGCCGGGGGCACGATGTCGCCTGCGGTCACCGCACCAGGCCCCTGCTTGCGCAGGTACATGGTCACCGGCTCGTCCTCCTCGGAGCTGACGACCAGCTCCTTGAGGTTGAGGATGATGTCGGTGACGTCTTCCTTCACACCGGGGACGGTCGTGAACTCGTGCAGCACACCGTCGATGCGGATGCTGGTCACGGCCGCGCCGGGGATGGACGACAGCAGGGTGCGGCGAATGGAGTTGCCGAGGGTGTAGCCGAAACCCGGCTCCAGCGGCTCGATGACGAACCGGGAGCGGGTCTCGTTGACCGCTTCCTCGCTGAGCGAGGGGCGCTGGGAAATCAGCACTGGGTTCTTCCTCTCTTGCCCCGGCGACCGCCATATGACGCCGTGGGATGCCAGTCGCGGAGACCGGCGAACGCGCGCGGCACACCATTCCGTGCCGCCGCGGGACCCGACCGGGGGAACGACCGGAGCCGCTCCCCCGGGAGGATCACTTCGAGTAGAGCTCGACGATGAGCTGCTCGGTGACGGGCGTGTCGATCTGCGCCCGCTCCGGGAGCTGGTGGACCAGGATGCGCAGGTTCGACTGCACGACCTGGAGCCACGCCGGCACCGGGCGGTCGCCGAACGAGGCGCGAGCGGCCTCGAACGGGAGCGTCGGCAGCGACTTCGGCTTCACGTCGATGATGTCGAACTTCGACACCCGGTAGCTCGGGATGTTCACCTTCTGGCCGTTCACGATGAAGTGACCGTGGCTGACCAGCTGGCGGGCCTGGCGCCGGGTGCGCGCGAGACCCGCGCGGTACACGACGTTGTCCAGGCGGGACTCCAGGATCTGGAGCAGGTTCTCACCGGTCTTGCCGGTGCGGCGGACCGCTTCCTCGTAGTAGCGGCGGAACTGCTTCTCCAGCACGCCGTACGTGTAACGGGCCTTCTGCTTCTCCTGGAGCTGGAGCAGGTACTCCGACTCCTTGATGCGACCGCGGCCGTGCTGGCCGGGCGGGTAGGGACGGCGCTCGAACGCCTGGTCCCCGCCGACGAGGTCGACCTTGAGGCGACGCGAGATGCGCGTGGCCGGTCCGGTATAGCGAGCCATGGTGTCTTACTCCTCCCCGTGCCTCAGACCCGGCGCCGCTTGGGCGGGCGGCAGCCGTTGTGGGGCTGCGGGGTCACGTCCTGGATCGTGCCGACCTCCAGGCCGGCGGCCTGCAAGGAACGGATCGCGGTCTCCCGGCCGGAGCCGGGACCCTTCACGAACACGTCGACCTTGCGCATGCCGTGCTCGGCGGCCTTGCGGGCGGCGTTCTCGGCGGCCATCTGCGCGGCGAACGGCGTGGACTTGCGAGAGCCCTTGAAGCCGACGTGGCCGGCGGAAGCCCAGCTGATCACGTTCCCCAGCGGGTCCGTGATGGACACGATGGTGTTGTTGAACGTGCTCTTGATGTGGGCCTGGCCGTGGGAGACGTTCTTCTTCTCCTTGCGCCGGACTTTCTTGACCCCGGCGCCCGTGCGGGACTTGGGTGGCATATCTGGGTGATCTCCTGGTTAGACGCGCGAGGTCTTACTTCTTGCCGGCCTTCTTCTTGCCCGCAACGGTCTTCTTCGGACCCTTGCGAGTGCGCGCGTTGGTCTTCGTGCGCTGGCCGCGGACGGGGAGGTTGCGACGGTGGCGGAGGCCCTCGTAGCAGCCGATCTCCATCTTGCGGCGGATGTCGGCCTGAACCTCGCGGCGGAGGTCACCCTCGACCTTGAAGTTGTTCTCGATGTAGTCCCGCAGCTTCGTCAGGTCGTCGTCGCCGAGGTCCTTCACCCGGAGGTCCGGGGAGATCTCGGTGGCGGTCAGCAGCTCCTTCGAGCGCGTGCGACCGATGCCGAAGATGTAGGTGAGCGCGATCTCCAACCGCTTTTCGCGGGGGAGGTCGACGCCAGCGAGTCGTGCCATGCGGCGCTTGCTCCTGTCGTTTCGTCTCCAGGTCTGCTCCTCGCCCGGTTCCGGGACTGACTCGCTGCGCCATTCCGGTCGCTCTCACGACCGGTGTCCCGGCCCCGGCCTGGAGTCCGGGGGTGTGCCTCACCGGTGCTACCGGTGGGCAGGTGCGAAGAGGCTTGCTTCATTGTCGCGTCCGTGAAGACTCGACCCGTGCTGGTTCGGTGCTGGTCAGCCCTGGCGCTGCTTGTGGCGCAGGTTCTCGCAGATCACCATGACCCGGCCGTGGCGGCGGATCACCTTGCACTTGTCGCAGATCTTCTTGACGCTCGGCTGGACCTTCACGCCTGAGCTTCTCCTGCGTCAGCCGGCGCGCCGTAGGAGCGCGCCGGAGGTCACTTGTAGCGGTAGACGATGCGCCCGCGGGACAGGTCGTAGGGCGAGAGCTCCACGACTACCCGGTCCTCCGGGAGGATGCGGATGTAGTGCTGACGCATCTTGCCGCTGATGTGTGCCAGGACCTTGTGCCCGTTCTCCAACTCGACGCGGAACATCGCGTTGGGGAGCGGCTCGACTACGCGGCCCTCGACCTCAATGGCCCCGTCCTTCTTGCCCATGTCCTCCGCGTTTCGTGACGGTGGGTGCTTGCTGGATATCTTGCGCGGGGCACGCGGCACCCCGACTCCGGACAAGGCCCTTGCGAACCCTTGTCACCCACCAGGGAGATCCCCGGGCATGACGGAACCGGCGCGACGTGTGCGCCACCCGTCCATAGTACGCGCGTTACCGCCGCATCCCAAATCGGACCAGGTGGGCGGTGAGGACCACGACGCCGAGGGGGCCGGCCACCCACAGCCACCACGGGTAGATCGAGGTGTCGGACGTGCCGTTGATGATGCCCCAGATGAGGAGGTTGATGCCGCTGGCGAAGAACCAGACGGCGGTCAGGACCGTGAGGAAGACGGTCGCCCTGCTGCGCTTCTGCGGCACGGGCGGGGGCTCGCGCCGCTGGCGCTGGGGGGCGTAGCCGGTGTCGGGACCGTAGCCGGTGTCGGCGCCGTGGTCGTAGTCCGAGTCGGCGTGGGCGTCCGGGCCGATCCGGGCGCCCGCGGAGGCGTTGTGGGAGCGGGCGTTGCCGGGGTGGGCGCCGCGGGGGGCGCCAGAGGAAGAAGCGCCAGAGGAAGAGGCGCCGTAAGAAGAGGAGTTGCGGGAGGGGGCGCCGTGGGAAGGGGCGCTCGCCTGCGAGGCGTCCTGCCAGACGGGGGCGGGCTCGTCCACCGGCTCGTTCCGGCCGCCGTTCCCCGAGGCGTCCTGCCACTCCGGGGCGGGGTGGGCGTCCGCGGCACGCCGGTCGCCGTTCGCCTGGCGGTCGCCCGGGGCCGGCTCGCCCACGGGGGTGCTGCGCCACACCGGGCCGGCGGCCGTCTCGCCCCGGACCGGGAGCGGTCGGCTCTGCCACTCGGGCTCCGGGCGGCCGGGGGGCGGGGTGGGGGCGGAAGACTGGGAGGGCGCCGAGGTGCGACCCCCCGACCCCGGCAGGTCGGCGGTGAGCTGGTGCAGCTCGGCGTAGCTGCGGGCCTCCCGCGCGGCGCGGCTGCGCTCGTCGAACTCGGCCTGGGAGAGCCTGCCCTCCGCGTGGGCCTTGGCCAACTTGTCGACCACTGCTCCGCGATCGTCGTCCGCGGCCTTGAAGTGTGACTCGTTCATGGGCTGCGCACTTCCTCCGGGCGACAGGGCGGACGGGCCGTTGCTGTCCGTACGCGGCACAGACTACGCCCGTAGCCGCCCCCGTGGGGGCGGATGATCCACAGCGCACAACGGTTTCACGAAGCCGTCACCCGGACGGCGGATTACTGTCACCCTTTGGGATGACCTGCCGCCCCTCGGCCCCTACTCCTCAGGAGCGGTCAGCACCCACGGGCCGTCGGCGGTGATGGCCACCGAGTGCTCCCAGTGCGCGGCGCGCGAGCCGTCGGCGGTGACGACCGTCCAGCCGTCGTCCAGCTCGACCGTCTGCTCGCTGCCCAGGGTCAGCATCGGCTCGATGGCGATCGCCATGCCGACCTTCAACCTGGGGCCCTTGCCCGGCTTGCCGTAGTTCGGCAGGAACGGGTCCATGTGCATCTTCGTGCCGATGCCGTGGCCGCCGTAGCCGTCGACGATGCCGTACTCCACGCCGTGCTCGTCGCCCGCCTCGATGGTGGCCGACTCGATGGCGAAGGAGATGTCGCTCAGCTTGTTGCCCGGCACGGCCGCCGCGATGCCCGCGAGCATCGAGCGGCGGGTGGCCTCGGACAGCTTCAGCTCGGCCTCGGTCACCGCGCCGACGGGCAGGGTGACGGCCGAGTCGCCGTGCCAGCCGTCGAGGATGGCGCCGCAGTCGATCGAGATCAGGTCGCCCTCGGCGAGGACCTGCGCGCGGCTCGGGATGCCGTGGACGACCTGCTCGTTCACCGACGCGCAGATCGACGCCGGGAAGCCGTGGTAGCCCTTGAACGACGGGATCGCCCCGGCGTCCCGGATCGTCTGCTCGGCCAGCTCGTCCAGCTCGGCGGTGCTGACCCCGGCCTTGGTGTGCGAGGCCAGCAGCCCGAGCGTGCGCGCCACGACCAGCCCGGCGGCCCTCATGGCCTCCAGCTGGCCGCGGCTCTTGATCTCGATCATGCGGTCACGGCCGGGTACCACGCGCCGTAGTGCATCGACAACACCGTTCACTTCACGTCGCGCAGCGCGCGGAGGGCCCGCTCGCTGATCTCTTCCACGTCGCCGACCGCGTCGATCGGCACGACGATGGCGGCGTAGTGGTCGAGCAGCGGGGCGGTTTCCGTCCGGTACACCTGCTGGCGGTGCCGGATCACGTCTTCCTTGTCGTCCGTGCGGCCGCGGGCGAGCAGGCGCTCGACCACGACGTCCTCGTCGACCCGGAACTCCAGCACCGCGTCCAGCGAGTGGCCCGCCGCCGCCAGCATCTCGCCGAGGACGTCCGCCTGGGAGACGTTGCGCGGGAAGCCGTCGAGCAGGAACCCGCCGGTGGCGTCGGCCTGCGCGAGCCGCCCGCGGACCATCTCGTTGGTCACCTCGTCCGGGACGAGCTCACCGGAGTCCAGGTACTCCTGGACCTCCTTGCCGAGGTCGGTCTGCTGGCTGATGTGAGCGCGGAAGAGGTCCCCGGTGGAGATGTGCGGCACGCCGAGCTTGCTGCTGAGGAGCTGGGCCTGCGTGCCCTTGCCCGCTCCGGGCGGGCCGACGAGAACGATTCGCACTAGCGGAGGAACCCTTCGTAGTTGCGCTGCATGAGCTGGCTCTCGATCTGCTTCACGGTGTCGAGACCGACACCGACCATGATCAGCACCGCGGTGCCGCCGAACGGGAAGTTCTGGTTCTGGCCCTGACCGGTGAGGTCGAGGAACAGGTTCGGCAGGATGGCCACGATGCCCAGGTAGAGCGAGCCGGGCAACGTGATCCGCCCCAGGACGAAGCGGAGGTACTCGGCGGTGGGTCGACCCGGTCGGATGCCCGGGATGAACCCACCGAACTTCTTCATCTCGTCGGCGCGCTCGTCCGGGTTGAACGTGATGCCGACGTAGAAGTAGGTGAAGAAGACGATCAGCAGGAAGTAGAGGGCGATGTGCACCGGGCTCGACTGGCTCACCAGGTGCGTCTGCACGAAGGTCTCCCACCAGCTCGGCGCGGAACCGTCGGTGGAGGCGGTCAGGCGCGCGATGAGGTCCGGGAGGTACAGCAGGGAGGAGGCGAAGATGACCGGGATGACACCGGCCTGGTTCACCTTCAGCGGCAGGTAGGTCGAGGTGCCGCCGTACATCCGGCGGCCGATCATGCGCTTCGCGTACTGGACCGGGATGCGGCGCTGGGCCTGCTCCACGTAGACGACGCTGGCGATGATGAGCAGGGCGGCCACGCAGACCAGGAAGAAGGTCAGGCCGCCGCGGTCCCAGATGATCTTGCCCTCGATCGGGATGCGGGCCGCGATGCCGCAGAAGATCAGCAGCGACATGCCGTTGCCGATGCCCTTCTCGGTGATGATCTCACCGAGCCACATGATCACGCTGGTGCCGGCGGTCATCACGACCACCAGGACGACCAGGTTGAAGATGCTCTCGTCCGGGATGACCGGCACGGGGCAGTTGGCGAACAGCTGGTCGCGCACCGCCAGGGCGATGATGCCCGTGGACTGGAGGACCGCCAGCGCGATCGTCAGGTAGCGGGTGTACTGGGTCAGCTTGCCCTGACCCGCCTGCCCTTCCTTCTTCAGCTGCTCGAACCGCGGAATCACCACGGTGAGGAGCTGGACGATGATGCTCGCGGTGATGTAGGGCATGATGCCCAGCGCGAAGATCGACAGGTTGAGCAGCGCGCCGCCGCTGAAGAGGTTGATCAGCGAGTACACGCCCTGCTGGTCGACCTCTTCGATGCACTGTTTGACGTTCTTGAAGGAGACGCCCGGCGCGGGCATGGTCGCACCCAACCGGAACACCACGACGATCCCCAGGGTGAAGAGGATCTTCTTGCGTAGGTCCGGCGTCGCGAGAGCCGAGCGGAATGCGCCGAGCACGCGAACCTCCATCAGCGTTGCCGCCCCACCTGGGTCGACATCCGTGCGGTACCGGCTGTGTTGCCGGCACAGTCTTGCGGGCATACCGCCGACCAACGCCGACGGTGGCGGAAGCGACGGGTAGCCGCGACCGACCCGGAGGACATCCGGGTTCAGCCCGCGACTCTAACAGCCGCGAGGCCGATCGCCGTAGCCAGTCGTCCCACACAGTTCGTACCTGATCGACTACACGGGCTCGCAAGCCCCCGAATGGATCAAGTTCGGTGGCCGATGGATCCGGCCTCGGCGGCCGGTGGGGCCGGCGAGGTCAGACCTTGGAAGTGGCCAGCGCGCCGGCCATGCCGAGGAGGACCGCCCCGGTGGCCCGGTCGAGGTGGGCCTTCGCCCGCCCGGTCAGACCCGCCTTGCGGATCACCGCGCCGATGGTCACGTAGGCCGTTCCGGCCAGCAGTTCGGCCGCCAGGTAGACCACGCCCAGGACGGCCAACTGGAGGGGGATCGGGCCCCGGGAGGGGTCCACGAACTGCGGGAGGAAGGCGGTGAAGATCAGGACGGCCTTCGGGTTGGAGATCGCCACCAGGAACTCCTTGCGGAGCGGATGACCCCTGCCGACAGGGCTTTCGGCGGTCGGGGTGGAGGTGAGCGCCCTGATCGCGAGGTACACCAGGTAGGCGACGCCGGCCCACTTGATGATCGTCAGCGCCAGGTGGCTCGCGGCCAGGACCGGGCCCAGGCCGGCCACCACCGCGGTGATCATGACGGCGAAGGCGGCCAGTCTGCCCAGGAGGGCGGTGACGGCTTTGGCCGGGCCGTGGTGGACCGCGTGGTGCATGCCGAGGAGGTTGTTCGCGCCCGGGGTCAGGGCGACCAGGACCGACGCCCCGAAGAAGATGGCCAGCCACATGGGCGCACGGTAGCTCGGGGCGGCAAGGGGTTTTCTGCTGTGCGCGAACGGTCCTGGAGCGTCTTGGTTGGTGGGGCGAGGTAAGAGTTAACGGGCGGGGTTCACGGGCTTGAAAGATAAAGCGGCGCTCGCCGCTGGGCAGGCCGCCAGGAGGGGAAGGGCGTGGGCTCGTGTCCTCCCGTATGGCCTGGGCGCAGCCCAGGCCATACGGGAGGACACGAGCTGGGGGTGGTGTGTGCGTGCTGGCGCACGTAGCGGAACGGCCCCCGGGAGCGTGTGCTCCCGGGGGCCGTTCTTGGTGCTTGGTGCCTGGTTAGAGCACTACGTGCGTGCCGCCGGCTGCGGCGATCTTCTCCACCGCGCTGCCGGAGAACTTGTTGGCGACGACATCGACCTTGACGCCGTTGAGGTCGCCGTCG
Source organism: Saccharothrix xinjiangensis (assembly GCF_039527585.1). Lineage (NCBI taxonomy): Bacteria > Bacillati > Actinomycetota > Actinomycetes > Pseudonocardiales > Pseudonocardiaceae > Saccharothrix > Saccharothrix xinjiangensis. Next base: position 269,455 of record NZ_BAAAKE010000004.1, read on the forward strand.
CCGAGGACCTTCACCAGCTGGTTCTTGCGCACCAGGCCGGCGTTGATCAGGGCGTCCACGTCCACCCGGCCACCGTCGGGGAACAGGCGCGCGATGTCGCCCACGTTCACCACCTGGTACTCGGTGCGGAACGGGTTGCGGAAGCCCTTCAGCTTCGGCAGCCGCATGTGCAGCGGCATCTGGCCACCCTCGAAGCGCGGCGAGACGTTCTTCCGCGCGCCGGTGCCCTTGGTGCCTCGGCCGGCGGTCTTGCCCTTGGAGCCCTCACCGCGACCCACGCGGGTCTTCGCGGTCTTGGCACCGGGGGCCGGACGCAGGTCGTGGATCTTGATGGTCACGACTGGACCTCCTCGACGACCACCAGGTGGCGCACGGCGTGGATCAGGCCGCGGACCTGCGGCGTGTCCTCGCGGACCACCGACTGGCGGATCTTGCGCAACCCCAGGGTCCGGAGGGACTCACGGTGGTTGTGCTTGGTACCGATGCTGCTCTTGACCTGGGTGACCTTGAGCTGAGCCACGTCAGACCCCCGCCCCTGCACGAGCGCGCAGCATGCCGGCGGGCGCCACGTCCTCCAGGGGCAGACCGCGACGGGCGGCCACCTCCTCGGGACGCTGGAGGCCCTTCAGGGCCGCCACGGTGGCGTGCACGATGTTGATGGCGTTGTCGGAGCCCAGCGACTTGCTCAGCACGTCGTGGACGCCGGCGCACTCCAGCACCGCGCGGACGGCGCCACCGGCGATGACGCCGGTACCGGCCGAGGCCGGGCGCAGCAGGACGACGCCGGCCGCCTTCTCGCCCTGGACCGGGTGAGGGATCGTGCCCGCGATGCGGGGGACGCGGAAGAAGTTCTTCTTCGCCTCCTCCACACCCTTGGCGATCGCCGCCGGCACTTCCTTGGCCTTGCCGTAGCCGACACCGACCATGCCGTCGCCGTCGCCGACGACGACCAGGGCGGTGAAGCTGAACCGACGACCACCCTTGACGACCTTGGAGACGCGGTTGATCGCAACCACGCGCTCCAGGTGCGGGGTCTTCTCCTGGGCCGCGCCGCCGCGGCCGCCGTCACGACGGTCGCGACGCTCTCCGCGCTCGCCCCCGCCGCCTTCGCGACGCGTGCGTCCTGGCATCAGGCGTCCCTCTCAATTCCAGTGATGTGCATTGTCAGAACTCCAGCCCCGCCTCGCGGGCGGCGTCGGCCAGGGCCGCGATCCGACCGTGGTAGGCGTTGCCGCCGCGGTCGAACACGACCTTGGAGACACCGGCCTCCTTGGCGCGGGCGGCGACCAGCTCGCCGACCTTCGCGGCCCGGGCCTTCTTGTCGCCCTCCAGCGCCCGGACGTCCGCCTCCACGGAGGAAGCAGCGGCCAGGGTGTGGCCGGACAGGTCGTCGATCAGCTGCACGGAGATGTGCTTCGACGACCGGTGCACCGCCAGGCGCGGGCGCTCCGCGGTGCCGCTGACCCTCTTGCGGAGGCGGAAGTGACGGCGGGTCTTGGCGATGCGGCGAGTGGTCGAGATGTCCTTGCCCACCGGCTTGCGCTTCGTTGCAGTCTCGCTCATGTCACTTACCCGTCTTTCCGACCTTGCGGCGGATCTTCTCGCCCGCGTAGCGCACGCCCTTGCCCTTGTACGGGTCGGGCTTGCGCAGCTTGCGGATGTTGGCGGCGACTTCGCCCACGAGCTGCTTGTCGATGCCGGACACGGAGAAGCGGGTGGGGGTCTCCACCGCGAAGGTGATGCCCGCGGGGGCCTCGACCTTCACCGGGTGGCTGTAGCCCAGCGCGAACTCCAGGTCGGAGCCCTTGAGCGCCACGCGGTAGCCGACGCCGTGGATCTCCATCTTCTTCTCGTAGCCCTGCGTCACGCCGACGACCATGTTCTGCACCAGCGTGCGGGACAGGCCGTGGAGCGAGCGGCTGCGGCGCTCGTCGTTCGGGCGCTTGACCTCGAGGGTGCCGTCCTCGGCCTTCTCGATGATGATCGGCTCGGCGATGGTCAGCGACAGGGTGCCCTTCGGCCCCTTGACGTTGACCTCCCGGCCCGCGATGTTCACGTCGACCCCGGAGGGGACGGTGATCGGCAACTTCCCGATGCGCGACATGCCTGGTCCCCCTCCCTTACCAGACGTAGGCGAGGACTTCGCCGCCCACGCCGGACTTGTTGGCCTGGCGGTCGGTCATGAGACCGCCAGAGGTCGAGATGATCGCGACGCCCAGACCACCGAGGACCTTCGGCAGGTTGGTCGACTTCGCGTAGACGCGCAGACCGGGCTTCGACACGCGGCGGAGGCCGGCGATGCTGCGCTCCCGGTTCGGGCCGTACTTCAGCTCGATCACCAGGTTCTTGGCAACCTCGCCCTGCTCATCGCCGTAGCTCGCGATGTAGCCCTCGCGCTTGAGGATCTCGGCGATGTTGGCCTTCAACTTCGAGTGCGGCATCACGACCTTGTCGTGGTAAGCCGAGTTCGCGTTCCGCAGACGCGTCAACATGTCTGCGATCGGGTCGGTCATCGTCATGGTGACCTGGTCAACCTTTCTCGCTGCGGTTCCCCAGTCAGGGTCCGCGGCTCGGTGCGGGTGTCCCGCGGGAGCCGGGTCGTGAGCGGGCCTACAGCGAAGTGGAGTGAGAAAAAAACCTGCCGCCGCGCTGGGACTACCAGCTGGACTTGCTCACACCGGGCAGCTCGCCCCGGTGGGCCATCTCGCGGAGGCAGATCCGGCACAGGCCGAACTTGCGGAACACCGAGTGCGGGCGCCCGCAGCGCTGGCAGCGGGTGTAGCCCCGCACCTTGAACTTCGGCTTGGCCGCGGCCTTGTTGATCAGCGCCTTCTTGGCCATGTCAGTTCTCCCTGAACGGGAAGCCCAGGAGCTTCAGCAGCGCCCGGCCCTCCTCGTCGTTCGTGGCGGTGGTGACGACCGTGATGTCCATGCCGCGGGGGCGGTCGATGGCGTCCGGGTCGATCTCGTGGAACATCGACTGCTCGTTGAGACCGAACGTGTAGTTGCCGTTGCCGTCGAACTGCTTGCCCGAGAGGCCGCGGAAGTCGCGGATGCGCGGGAGGGCGATGGTCAGCAGGCGGTCCAGGAACTCCCACATGCGGTCGCCGCGCAGCGTGACGCGCGCGCCGATCGGCATGCCCTCGCGCAGCTTGAACTGCGCGATCGACTTGCGGGCCCGACGGACCTCGGGGCGCTGGCCGGTGATGATCGACAGGTCCTTGACGGCGCCCTCGATCAGCTTGCCGTCGCGGGCGGCGTCGCCGACACCCATGTTGACGACGACCTTCACCACGCCGGGGGTCTGCATGACGTTGGCGTACTCGAACTGCTTGCGCAGCTCGGCCGCGATCTCCTCGCGGTACCGCGTCTTGAGGCGCGGCGTGGTCTTCTCTGCGGTGGTCATCAGATGTCCTTCCCGTTACGACGGGAAATGCGCACCCGCTTGCCCTCGTCGTTCGTCCGGTAACCAACGCGGGTCGGCTTGCCGTCCGAGTCGACCACCATCACGTTGGACACGTGGATGGGGGCCTCCTGGGTCACGATGCCGCCCGACTGCGCGCCGCGCTGGGTCTGCGTGATCCGGGTGTGCTTCTTGATGCGGTTGACGCCCTCGACCAGGACGCGGTTGTCGGCGGGGTAGGCCTGGATGACCTTGCCGCGCGCGCCCTTGTCCTTGCCGGCGATGACCACGACGGTGTCGCCCTTCTTGACCTTCATGGTCAGAGCACCTCCGGCGCCAACGAGATGATCTTCATGAACTTCTTGTCGCGCAGCTCTCGGCCGACCGGGCCGAAGATGCGGGTGCCGCGCGGCTCGTTGTCGTTCTTGATCAGCACCGCGGCGTTCTCGTCGAACCGGATGTAAGAGCCGTCGGGACGGCGCTTCTCCTTGACGGTGCGGACGACGACGGCCTTGACGACGTCACCCTTCTTCACGCCGGCGCCGGGGATGGCCTGCTTCACCGTGGCGACGATGATGTCCCCGATGCCCGCGTAGCGGCGGCCGGAGCCACCGAGAACACGGATGCAAAGGATTTCCTTCGCACCGGTGTTGTCGGCGACGCGCAGCCGCGACTCCTGCTGGATCACTGACTTCTCCTGACCATTCCTGGCCCGCCAGATTTCCGACCTGACGGGCTCGGTCTTACAGCTTTACTTGGCCTTCTCGAGGATCTCGACGAGGCGCCAGCGCTTGGTGGCCGACAGCGGCCGGGTCTCCATCAGCAGGACGCGGTCGCCGACGCCGGCCGAGTTCTGCTCGTCGTGCGCCTTCACCTTGGTGGTGGAGCGCAGCACCTTGGAGTAGCGGCGGTGCTTCTTGCGGTCCTCCAGCGCCACCACGACCGTCTTGTCCATCTTGTCGGACACGACGTAGCCCTCGCGGACCTTGCGGTAGTTGCGGGCCTCGGTCTCGGTCTCGGTCACTTCGTTGTTCTCGCTCATGCCGCACCCTCACCAGTGGAAACCGCGTCGGGAGAGGACGACAGGCCCAGCTCCCGCTCCCGCATCACGGTGTAGATCCGGGCGATCTCGTGCCGGACCGTCCGCAGGCGGCGGTTGTTGTCGAGCTGCCCGGTGGCCATCTGGAAGCGGAGGTTGAACAGCTCCTCCTTCGCCTCCCTCAGGCGCAGCACGAGCTCTTCCTCGGTGAGCTCACGCAGCTCGGAAGCGGTGGTACCCGCTGCCATCAGAACTCACCACCCTCACGCGTGACGATGCGGCACTTCATCGGGAGCTTGTGGATCGCGCGGCGGAGCGCCTCGCGGGCCACGGCCTCGTTCGGGAAGCTCATCTCGAAGAGCACCCGACCCGGCTTGACGTTGGCCACCCACCACTCGGGGGAGCCCTTGCCGGAACCCATGCGGGTCTCGGCGGGCTTCTTCGTCAGCGGGCGGTCCGGGAAGATGTTGATCCAGACCTTGCCACCACGGCGGATGTGCCGGGTGATGGCGATACGAGCCGACTCGATCTGCCGGTTGGTCACGTAGGCCGGCTCCAGTGCCTGGATGCCGAACTCACCGAAGGTGACCCTCGTGCCGCCCTTGGCAGCACCGGACCGACCGGGGTGGTGCTGCTTGCGGTGCTTGACCCTGCGCGGGATGAGCACTACTCAGCCCTCCGTCTTCGCGACGTCGGGGGCGTTGCTCGCGGCAACGTCACCGGTCGTCTGATCACTTGCCTGCGCTGCGCGCCCCGCCTCGGTGCTGGTCGCGGTGGTGCCGCTGGCACCGGAGCGACGGGCCCGGTTCGGGCGCTCACCGCGGTCGCGGCGCGGCGCGCGCTCGGCCGACGGTGCGGCGTCGCGCTCGCGCTTGGCGGAGATGCCGCCGACCACGTCACCCTTGTAGATCCACACCTTCACGCCGATGCGGCCGAACGTGGTGCGGGCCTCGAAGAAGCCGTAGTCGATGTCCGCGCGCAGCGTGTGCAGCGGCACGCGACCGTCGCGGTAGTGCTCCGAGCGGGACATCTCGGCGCCGCCGAGACGGCCACCGCACTGCACGCGGATGCCCTTGACCTGCGGCGAGCGCATGGCCGACTGGATGGCCTTGCGCATCGCGCGGCGGAACGCCACGCGGTTGGACAGCTGCTCCGCCACGCCCTGCGCGACGAGCTGCGCGTCCGACTCCGGGCTCTTCACCTCGAGGATGTTGAGCTGCACCTGCTTCTTGGTGAGCTTCTCCAGCTCACCGCGGATGCGGTCGGCCTCGGCGCCGCGGCGGCCGATGACGATGCCCGGCCGGGCGGTGTGGATGTCGACGCGGACCCGGTCACGGGTGCGCTCGATCTCCACCTTGGAAATGCCGGCACGCTCCATGCCCTTCGAGAGCAGCTTCCGGATCTTGACATCCTCGGCCACGTACTCGGCGTACTGCTTGTCGGCGTACCAGCGGGACTTCCAGTCGGTGGTGATCCCCAGCCGGAAGCCGTGCGGGTTGATCTTCTGGCCCACTACCGGTTCCCCTTCGCGCTGGTCTTCTTGGGACGGCTCTCCACCTCGACGGTGATGTGGCTCGTCCGCTTGCGGATCCGGTAGGCGCGGCCCTGGGCGCGCGGGCGGAACCGCTTGAGGGTCGGACCCTCGTCCACGTAGACCTTCGACACCCACAGGGTGTCGGGGTCGAGGGACAGGTTGTTCTCGGCGTTGGCCACGGCGCTCGCGAGCACCTTGCGGACCGGCTCAGATGCCGCCTGCGGCGCGAACTGGAGCACGGCCAGGGCCTCGCTGGCGCTACGACCCCTGATGAGCTCGACGACGCGACGCACCTTCATCGGCGTGTCGCGGACGTAGCGAGCCCGAGCCACGGCGCGCGGGAGCTCCGGCGCTTCGGCTTCGTTGCGGGCGTTCATCGCTGCTTCCCCTTGCTCTTCCTCTAGTTCGTCGCCTTAGCGGCGGCGCGACTTCCGGTCGTCCTTGATGTGACCCTTGAACGTGCGGGTCGGGGCGAACTCGCCGAGCTTGTGCCCGACCATCGCCTCCGTGACGAACACCGGCACGTGCTTGCGGCCGTCGTGCACCGCGATCGTGTGGCCCAGCATGTCGGGGATGATCGTCGACCGGCGGGACCAGGTCTTGATGACGGTCTTCTTGCCCGACTCGTTGAGGACGTCCACCTTCTTGAGCAGGTGGTCGTCCACGAAGGGGCCCTTCTTAAGGCTGCGAGGCATCCTTCACTCCCTCCCTGCTCAGCGCTTCTTACCGGTGCGACGACGCCGGACGATGAGCTTGTCGCTTGGCTTGTTGCGGCGGCGCGTGCGGCCCTCGGGCTTGCCGGCCGGGTTCACCGGGTGGCGACCACCGGAGGTCTTGCCCTCACCACCACCGTGCGGGTGGTCGACCGGGTTCATGGCGACACCGCGGACGGTGGGCTTCTTGCCCTTCCACCGCATGCGGCCGGCCTTGCCCCAGTTGATGTTCTGGTGCTCGGCGTTGCCGACCTCGCCGACCGTGGCGCGGCACCGGACGTCCACGTTGCGGATCTCGCCCGAGGGCATCCGCAGCTGGGCGTAGGGGCCGTCCTTGGCGACGAGCTGCACGCTGGCGCCCGCCGAGCGGGCGATCTTCGCGCCGCCGCCGGGGCGGAGCTCGATCGCGTGGATCACCGTGCCGACCGGGATGTTGCGCAGCGGCAGGTTGTTCCCCGGCTTGATGTCGGCCTTGGGGCCGTTCTCGATCCGGTCGCCCTGCTGGAGCTTGGACGGCGCGATGATGTACCGCTTCTCGCCGTCGGCGTAGTGCAGCAGCGCGATGCGCGCGGTGCGGTTGGGGTCGTACTCGATGTGCGCGACCTTGGCCGGCACGCCGTCCTTGTCGGTGCGGCGGAAGTCGATCAGGCGGTAGGCCCGCTTGTGACCGCCGCCCTTGTGGCGAGTGGTGATCTTGCCCGACGCGTTGCGGCCACCACGGCCGTGCAGCGGGCGGACCAGCGACTTCTCCGGCGTCGACCGAGTGATCTCGGCGAAGTCGGAGACGCTCGCACCGCGACGACCCGGAGTCGTCGGCTTGTACTTGCGAATGCCCATCTCTACGCAGTCCTCGTCGTCATCAGGCGGCCGGGCCGCCGAAGATCTCGATCGGCTTGCTCTCGGCGGACAGCGTCACGATGGCGCGCTTGGTGTCCTTGCGCTTGCCGTAGCCCGTCCGGGTGCGCTTGCGCTTGCCCTGGCGGTTGATCGTGTTGACGCTGACGACCTTGACGCCGAAGACCTTCTCCACGGCGATCTTGATCTGGGTCTTGTTCGAGCCGGGAGCCACCACGAAGGTGTACTTGTTCTCCTCCAGGAGCCCGTAGGACTTCTCGGAGATGACCGGCGCGAGCAGGATGTCCCTGTGGTCGGGGATCACTTCGCGGCCTCCTCGTCCACGTCGGACGCGGTGGCGGTCGCCTCGGCGGAGCCCTTGCCCTGCTGGGCCTTGCTCGCCAGGAAGACGTCGAGCGCGTCCTTGGTGAACACCACGTCGTCGTTGACCAGCACGTCGTAGGTGTTCAGCTGGTCGGGGGCGATGATGTGCACGTGCGGCAGGTTCCGCAGGCTCACCCACGAGACCTCGTCGGTGCGCAGCAGCACCGCCAGCACGCGGCGGGCCTCGGTGACCGTCCCCAGCACCTTGCGGGCCGACTTGGTCGACGGGGTGTCGCCGGTGACGAAACCGCTCACCACGTGCACCTGGCCGGCGCGCGCCCGGTCGGAGAGGGCGCCGCGCAGGGCGGCGGCCTTCATCTTCTTGGGGGTGCGCTGGCTGTAGTCGCGCGGCTGCGGGCCGTGGACGACGCCACCGCCGGCGAACTGCGGCGCGCGGGTCGAGCCCTGGCGGGCGCGACCGGTGCCCTTCTGCCGGTACGGCTTCTTGCCACCGCCGGACACCTCGCCGCGGGTCTTCGTGGAGTGCGTGCCCTGGCGGGCCGCGGCCAGCTGGGCCACGACGACCTGGTGCAGCAGCGCCACGTTGGCCTGCGCGTCGAAGACGGCCGCGGGCAGCTCGACGGAGCCGTCGGCCTTGCCGTCCGGGGTGCGGACCTCAACGGACGTCATGATCAGGCACCACCCTTCGCAGCGGTCTTGATGAACACGGTGCCGCCCTTGGGACCGGGAACCGCGCCCTTGATGAGCAGCAGGCCGGACTCGGCGTCAACCCTGTGCACCTTGAGGTTCTGGGTCGTCACGCGCACGTGGCCCATGCGACCCGCCATGCGCAGGCCCTTGAACACGCGGCCGGGCGTGGCGCAGCCGCCGATCGAGCCGGGCGAGCGGTGCTTGCGCTGGGTGCCGTGGCTCGCGCCGAGGCCGGCGAAGCCGTGGCGCTTCATGACACCCGCGGTGCCCTTGCCCTTGCTGGTGCCGACCACGTCGACCACCGCGCCGGCCTCGAACACCTCTGCGGTGATCTCCTGGCCGACCGTGTACTCGGACGCGTCCGTGGTGCGCAGCTCCGCCAGGTGGCGGCGCGGCGTCACGCCGGCCTTCGCGTAGTGCCCCGCGACGGGCTTGTTCACCTTGCGCGGGTCGATGGCGCCGAAGGCCAACTGCACGGCCGAGTAGCCGTCGTTCTCCTGGGTCCGAACCTGGGTGACCACGTTCGGCTCGGCCTTGACGACGGTCACCGGGACGACCCGGTTGTTCTCGTCGAAGACCTGAGTCATGCCGAGCTTGGTGCCCAGGAGGCCCTTAACCTGCCTGTCAGACATGAGTCTCTTTGCTCTCCGCCCCAAAAGGGATCAACACTGCCGCGTCCAACGCTTACTGGATGTTGACGTCGACGCTCGCCGGCAGGTCGATGCGCATGAGCGCGTCCACCGTCTTCGGCGTCGGGTCGAGGATGTCGATCAGACGCTTGTGCGTGCGCATCTCGAAGTGCTCGCGCGAGTCCTTGTACTTGTGCGGCGAGCGGATGACGCAGTAAACGTTCTTCTCGGTGGGCAGCGGCACAGGCCCGACGACCCGAGCGCCGGTGCGCGTCACGGTCTCGACGATCTTGCGCGCGGACGCGTCGATCGCCTCGTGGTCGTAGGCCTTGAGCCGGATGCGGATCTTCTGTCCCGCCATGATGGCTTGCCGTTCCTCTGCTTCTAGTACCGCCGCGGTGCGGGCACCTTTCGCGAGGTCACGGGACCTCCGGCGCGCTCCGCCCCCTATTCAGGACTGACACCGAGCGGTGTCACGGTGCCCGGTCCACGCGGTCGGGCGTGTCGCCCGCCCGGCCATGGCCCGGTCCCACTGATGCAACCCGTGGGATTTTTTCTTGCCCGATCAAACCCCGCTCGTGACGGGGCGGCCGAGTCCAGAACTCGAACCGGCCGCCCCGACGAGCAACCCGTCAATAGTTGCACACAGACGTGCGCGAACCAAATCCGGGGGTGAGATGTGGAGCTAGATCACTTGATGATCTTGGTGACCGAGCCCGCGCCGACGGTCCGGCCACCCTCGCGGATGGCGAACCGCAGACCCTCGTCCATGGCGATCGGCTGGATCAGCTTCACGGCCATCGACGTGGTGTCGCCCGGCATGACCATCTCGGTGCCCTCGGGGAGGGTCACGACGCCGGTCACATCGGTGGTGCGGAAGTAGAACTGCGGGCGGTAGTTGTTGAAGAACGGCGTGTGGCGACCGCCCTCGTCCTTCGACAGGATGTAGACCTGCGCGTCGAACTCGGTGTGCGGGGTGGTGGTGCCCGGCTTCACGATCACCATGCCGCGCTCCACCTCCTCGCGCTTGATGCCGCGGAGCAGCAGGGCGGCGTTGTCGCCCGCGCGGCCCTCGTCGAGGAACTTCTTGAACATCTCGATCGAGGTGACCGTCGTCTTCTTCGAGGTCTCCTTGATGCCGACGATCTCGACCTCTTCGTTGACCTTGATGATGCCGCGCTCGATGCGGCCGGTCACCACGGTGCCACGACCGGTGATGGTGAACACGTCCTCGACCGGCATCAGGAACGGCCGGTCGACCTCGCGCTCGGGCTCCGGGATGTTCTCGTCCACGGCGTCCATCAGGCCGATGAGCTTCTCGCCCCACTCGGCGTCGCCCTCCAGCGCCTTCAGCGCGGAGACGCGGACCACCGGCAGGTCGTCACCCGGGAACTCGTACTCGGAGAGCAGCTCGCGGACCTCGAGCTCGACGAGCTCCAGGATCTCCTCGTCGTCCACCATGTCGGCCTTGTTCAGGGCCACCACGATGTAGGGCACACCGACCTGGCGGGCCAGGAGCACGTGCTCCTTGGTCTGCGGCATCGGGCCGTCGGTCGCCGCGACCACCAGGATGGCGCCGTCCATCTGCGCCGCACCGGTGATCATGTTCTTGATGTAGTCGGCGTGACCGGGGCAGTCGACGTGCGCGTAGTGGCGCTTGTCGGTCTGGTACTCGATGTGCGCGATCGAGATGGTGATGCCGCGCTGCTTCTCCTCCGGCGCCTTGTCGATCTGGTCGAACGGCGTGAAGGGGTTGAGGTCCGGGTACTTGTCGTGCAGGACCTTGGAGATCGCCGCGGTCAGCGTCGTCTTGCCGTGGTCGATGTGACCGATGGTGCCGATGTTGACGTGCGGCTTCGTCCGCTCGAACTTCGCCTTCGCCACTGGATTGTCCTCCTGGACTTCTGGTGCTGTACCCGGCGGGCCGGAGTTGTCCCGACCCGCCGGGCGTCACGTCAAGGGTTGTGCGGACCCCAGGGACTTTTCACCCCGGAGAGCCCGCGTGGTGCTGCGGTGCTCCGGTTGGGGTTACTCGCCCGTCGCCTTCGCGATGATCTCCTTCGAGACGTTCGCGGGAACCTCTGCGTAGGAGTCGAACGTCATCGAGTAGTTCGCGCGACCCTGGGTCTTGGACCGCAGGTCGCCGACGTACCCGAACATCTCCGACAGCGGGACCAGCGCCTTGACGACGCGGGTGCCGCTGCGCTCCTCCATGGCCTGGATCTGGCCGCGGCGGGAGTTCAAGTCGCCGATCACGTCGCCCATGTAGTCCTCGGGCGTGGTGACCTCGACGGCCATCAGCGGCTCCAGCAGGACGGGGCTGGCCTGGCGAGCGGCCTCCTTGAGCGCCATGGAGCCGGCGATCTTGAAGGCCATTTCCGAGGAGTCGACCTCGTGGTAGGCGCCGTCGAGCAGGGTCAGCTTGACGCCCACCAGCGGGTAGCCCGCGAGCACGCCGTACTGCATCGCGTCCTGCGCGCCGGCGTCCACCGACGGGATGTACTCCCGGGGGATGCGGCCACCGGTGACGGAGTTGACGAACTCGTAGAGCGCGCCGTCCTCCTGCTTCTCCAGCGGCTCCAGGTCGATGAGGACCTTCGCGAACTGGCCGGAGCCACCGGTCTGCTTCTTGTGGGTGTAGGAGTACTTCTCCACCTTGCGGCGGATGGTCTCCCGGTACGCCACCTGCGGCTTGCCGATGTTGGCCTCGACCTTGAACTCGCGGCGCATGCGGTCCACCAGGATGTCCAGGTGGAGCTCGCCCATGCCGGCGATGATGGTCTGGCCGGTCTCCTGGTCCAGGTTGACCCGGAAGGTCGGGTCCTCCTCGGCCAGCTTCTGGATCGCGGTGCCCAGCTTCTCCTGGTCGGCCTTCGTCTTGGGCTCGATCGCCACCTGGATGACCGGCTCGGGGAAGGTCATGGACTCCAGCACGATGGGCGACTGCGGGTCGCTGAGCGTCTCACCGGTGGTGGTGTCCTTCAGGCCGATCACGGCGTAGATGTGGCCCGCGATGGCCTCGTCGACCGGGTTCTCCTTGTTGGCGTGCATCTGGAAGATCTTCCCGATGCGCTCCTTGCGGTCCTTGGTCGAGTTGATGACCTGGGTGCCGGAGGAGACCCGACCCGAGTAGACCCGGATGTAGGTGAGCTTGCCGAAGAACGGGTGCACGGCGATCTTGAACGCCAGCGCGGAGAACGGCTCGGTGCTCTCGGACTTGCGGAACGCCGGCGTCTCACCGTCCTGGAGCGTGCCCTCGACCGGCGGCAGGTCCATCGGCGACGGCAGGAAGTCGATGACCGCGTCGAGCATGGGCTGGACGCCCTTGTTCTTGAACGCGGAGCCGCACAGCACCGGGTACGCGGAACCGTCGGTGACGATCTTGCGGATGCCCGACTTGATCTGCTCGACGGTCAGTTCCTCGCCACCGAGGTACTGCTCCATCAGCGCGTCGTCGGTCTCCGCGACGGCCTCGATGAGCTGCTCGCGGTACTCGTTGGCCCGGTCGACGAGGTCGGCCGGGATCTCCTCGACCGTGTAGTCCTCGCCCTTCTGGACCTCGCCGCGCCAGGTCAGCGCCCGCATCTCGACCAGGTCGACGACGCCGATGAAGTCGCTCTCGGCGCCGATCGGGATCTGGATCGGCAGGGGCTTGGCGCCCAGGCGCTCGGAGATGGTGCGGATGGTGAAGTAGAAGTCCGCGCCGAGCTTGTCCATCTTGTTGACGAAGCAGATGCGCGGGACGTCGTACTTGGTCGCCTGGCGCCAGACCTGCTCGGACTGGGGCTCGACGCCCTCCTTGCCGTCGAACACGGCAACGGCGCCGTCGAGGACGCGGAGGTTGCGCTCCACCTCGACGGTGAAGTCCACGTGGCCCGGCGTGTCGATCAGGTTGATCTGGTGGTTCTTCCAGAAGCAGGTCGTCGCGGCGGACGTGATGGTGATGCCGCGCTCCTGCTCCTGCTCCATCCAGTCCATCACCGCGGCGCCGTCGTGGACCTCGCCGATCTTGTAGCTGATCCCCGTGTAGAAGAGGATCCGCTCGGTCGTCGTGGTCTTGCCCGCGTCGATGTGGGCCATGATCCCGATGTTGCGGACCTTGGCCAGGTCGGTGAGCACATCCTGTGCCACGGGTGTTTCCCCTGTCTTGAGCTAGCTGGTCAGCAGGCTCACTAGGGCCGGGAGGCGCCAGGCGGGGGGCACTCGGGGTTCCCCCGCCTGGCGGCACGTCACCAGCGGTAGTGGGCGAAGGCCTTGTTCGACTCGGCCATCTTGTGGGTGTCCTCGCGGCGCTTGACGCTCGCGCCCAGGCCGTTGCTCGCGTCGAGCAGCTCGTTCATCAGGCGCTCGATCATGGTCTTCTCGCGGCGCTGCCGGGAGAAGGTGATCAGCCAGCGCAGCGCGAGGGTGGTCGAGCGGCCCGGCTTGACCTCGATGGGCACCTGGTAGGTGGCGCCACCGACGCGGCGGGACTTCACCTCCAGCGAGGGCTTGACGTTGTCGAGGGCGCGCTTCAGCGTCACGACCGGGTCGGTGCCGGTCTTGTCGCGGGCGCCTTCGAGGGCGCCGTACACGATCCGCTCGGCCACGGAGCGCTTGCCGTCGACCAGCACCTTGTTGATGAGCTGGGTCACCAGCGGAGAGCTGTAGACCGGGTCGGAGATCAGCGGCCGCTTCGGGGCCGGTCCCTTGCGGGGCATCAGCTCTTCTCCTTCTTCGCGCCGTACCGGCTGCGAGCCTGCTTGCGGTTCTTCACGCCCTGCGTGTCGAGGGAACCACGGATGATCTTGTAGCGGACGCCCGGGAGGTCCTTCACACGACCACCGCGGACGAGCACCATCGAGTGCTCCTGGAGGTTGTGACCCTCACCCGGGATGTAGGCCGTGACCTCGATGCCGCTCGTCAGCTTCACGCGGGCGACCTTGCGCAGCGCCGAGTTCGGCTTCTTGGGCGTGGTGGTGTAGACGCGGGTGCACACACCGCGCCGCTGCGGGCTGCCCTTGAGCGCCGCGGTCTTCTGCTTGGCGACCTTGTCCTGCCGGCCCTTGCGGACCAGCTGCTGGATCGTTGGCATACGCCGGCTGCTTCTTCCGTTCGCGTGCTCGTCGCATGGGCGGCGAGCTCTGTTTACCTGGTCCCTCTCTGCACCCGAGGTCGGGCGTGTCGCGCCCCTGCCGGTGAAGCCGGGCGGATCAAGCACCACACCTCAGGTCCGCAGGCAACATCCCAGGATGCCCCTGCGCGTGGAGGTCACCGCGGCCGGCTTTCCAGCACCACTGGCGCGTAGGCACGCGGAGCGGCCCGACATGGGTCGGGCACGAGTACCAAAGATACCCCGGCCGGTTCCCAGGGGTCAAAACGGATACCGCTCACCCTTGACACCCGCGTCCCGTTCAACGCCGCACCCGTCCCGCTCATTCCCGATCAGGTGGTGACGTGCCGCGCTCCCCGCAGGTCAGCACCGGTGGGGTGATCGCCAGTCCCGACCCGGTGAACGGGGCACACTGAACGGGTGAACTCCGATCTGGTCGCGGGCATGGCCGCGCTCGTGGGACCCGACGCCGCCCTCGCGAGGCCCGCCGCCGCGCCCGAGGTGCTCGCGGTGCGCGGCGACGTCGTGGTGGTCCGGGTCGGCGACGTGGTGCTCAAGGCCCACGAGGGCGGCACGGACCCCGTCGAGCTGGCCGGGCGGCTGCGGTTGGCCGCCGACCCCCGCCTGGGCGGCCTCCTGCTGCCGCCGCTGCTGGGGCCGGAGGTGGTGGCGGGGCGCGTGGTGACGGCGTGGCCGCTGGGCGACCCGGTGCCGCAGGCCGAGCCGGAGGAGCTGCCGATGGAGGCCGCCGGGCGGATGCTGGCCGAGCTGCACCGGTTCGCGGCGACCGACTTCGCGCCGCCCGTGCCGGCGGCGGGCGCGTGGCCCCGGATGCGGCGCGCGGTGCGGGACCTGACCCTCGACACCGGGGCGGCCGACCTGGTGCGGCGGGCGGCGGCGACGCTGCCCGACGTCCCCGCGGCCGGCACGGCGCTGATCCACGGCGACTGGCACCTGGGCCAGCTCGTGCGGCGGGACGGCGCGCTCCGGCTGATCGACCTGGACGACCTCGGCGTCGGCGACCCGGCGTGGGACCTGGCCCGGCCCGCCGCGCTGCACCTGGCGGGCGTGCTCGACGCCGCGGCGTGGGGCCGGTTGCTCGGGGCCTACCACCGGGCGGGCGGCACGGGCGTGCCGCGGGACGACCCGTGGTCGGCGCTGGAGGTGCCGGCGCGGGCGCTGGTGGTGCAGATGGCCGCGCGGGCACTGTGCGCGGCGGAGCGTGACGGCACGGAGTTGAACGGTGCTCAGGATGCGCTGTTGGAGGCTTGCGCTCGCATCGTGTCCACGCGCGCACCGATGCGGCGCGGCTAATATCGGGCACATCGCTCGGAGAGCAGGAGGCTCACACGATGCAGTGCCCCAAGTGTCACGGGAATATGCGCACGTTCGACCGCATGGGCGTGCACATCGAGCAGTGCGACGGCTGCCGCGGGGTCTTCCTCGACTACGGCGAGCTGGAGGCCATCACCCGGCTGGAGCAGCAGGTGGCCCCGCCGCCCCCGCCGCCGCCCGCCGCGCACGCGCCGCAGCAGGTGCACTACGTGCAGCAGCCGCCCCCGCCTGCCTGGGGCTACGGCGGTGGCGGCCACTACGGTCACCGCAAGCACCGCGGCCTGGGCGGGCTCTTCTTCTCGTCCTGATCGCGCCCGGTGGTGGTCCCGCGCCCGGGACCACCACCACCGCGGTTACCACTGCCGACAACGGGTCGACGATCGGCAGTGCCCAGAGGAGGTCCACCATGTCCGTCGCCACTGAAGCCGCTCGGATACGGGACCTGTTCCAGCAGGTCGAGGAGATCGAAGAGGTCGCGTCCAGCCTGTCGGAGGACGACGAGCGCCGCCGCAAGCTGCACGGCGTGGTGGCCAAGGCCCTGCGCGGCGCGCCGCCGGTGCGGCCCGTGGTCGCCGGCGAGCTGCTGGCGCTGACCGAGAAGACCGTGAAGGCGTGGGCGCGCGAGGGCGTGCTCGCGATCCACAGCCAGGAGCCGCGGATGCTCCTGGACGCCGCCCGGCTGCACGAGGTGCTGCACGTCGTGCTGGAGCTGCGCCGGGCCGGCCGGACGCGCGGCCTGCTGGACGAGGTGCACCGCAAGCTGAGCGGCACGGCGCCGCCGGAGCGCGCCGGCCTGGCCCCGGATGAGCCGCGTCGAAGGGCGCGCGATGTGCTGATCGCGGTCGCCGGGACCCCGGTGGCGGGCGTTCCGGCCGTCGGTCCGCGCGGCGCCGACCGGCTGGTCGCCGAGTCCCGCGCCCTCGCCGAGTCCCGCCCCTAGGACCGCACCGCCGCGAGGTGCTCCCGGGCCCACGCGTCGAAGCCCGTGAGGGGGATGCCGAGGTCCCGCGCGTATTGCGGGCGGCCGGGCATGTCCACGCCGTTCATCCACTCGTGCGAGACGCCCATGGCCGGCATCCCGGCGGCGAGGGCCTCCTCCTCGGTCAGGTCCGGCGCGGACAGGGGCGTGCCCAGGGCGCGGGAGAGGACCTCGGCGATCTCCGCCATCGACAGGCGGTCGCTCGCCAGCTCCAGCTCCACCCCGTGGAACCGCTCCGGCGCGGCGACGGCCGCGGCGGCCGCCCGACCGATGTCGTCCACCGCGGCCAGGGCCAGCCGGGTGTCGGGCCTGAGCACGCTGACGAGGCCCCCTTCGACGCCGCGCGGGAACAGGAACGCCGCTTCGGGCAGGAAGTTCTCCATGAAGAAGCCCGGCTTGAGGATCGTCCAGCGGGGGAAGCCGGCCGCCCGGACCCGGTCCTGGATCGCGCTCTTGGCGCCCAGGGTGGCCTCCATCGACGCCCACCGGCCCTCGGCCCAGCCGGGCGCCTCGGTGTGCTGACCCGCGCCGCAGACGGACGTGTGCACGAACTGCGGCACCCCGGCGGCCCTCGCGCCCTCGACGAGGTTGACCCCCTGCGCCACCTCGCCCTCGAAGTCGAACCCGGCCTCGGTCAAGGGGGGCATCTGGACGGAGAAGACGGCGCGAACGCCCTCGGCGGCCCGGACCACGGAGTCGCGGTCGCGCAGGTCGCCGGTGACCAGTTCGGCGCCGAGCGCCTCGACGGCCCTGGCCCGGTCACCGTCCGGTTCGCGCACCAGGGCTCGGACGGGAACACCCGCCGCGAGCAGGGCGCGGGCGGTCGCGCCGCCCTGCTTGCCGGTGGCGCCGGTGACCAGGACGGGCGCGTGAGCTGCGGACATGACTCTCCTCAGGGCTCGGAAGATAAATGGCGGGGTCCGCCGTTTACCTTCCGGTACGATACGGCGGGGTCCGCCACTTAGCAAGCTCGGAGATCACGCCATGCCCGACCGCCAACGCGCCGACGCCCGGCGCAACTACGCGCGCATCCTCGCCGTGGCCGAGCAGGAGGTCGCGGCCCACGGCGCGAACGCCTCCCTGGAGCAGATCGCCCGCACCGCCGGGGTCGGCTCGGCGACCGTGCGCCGGCACTTCCCCACCCGCCGCGCGCTGCTGGAGGCGGTCTCGGCGGAGCGGATCGAGGCGCTGGGCGCCCGTGCCCGCGAACTGGCCGGCGGGGAGGACAGCCGGGCGGCGCTCCTGGGGTGGCTGGGCGAGCTCGTCGCCTACTGCGTCACCGCCCGGGGCCTGGCGGCCGCCCTGTCCTACGACGGCGCGGAACCCGACCCGGTGCACGAGAACAGCTGCTCGGCGGCGATGGAGGAGGCCGCCGGCCCCCTGCTGCACCGCGCCGCGCGCGACGGCGCGGTGGCGGCGGACGTCACCGTCTCGGACCTGGTCACCCTGGCCGTCGGCATCGTCCTGGCGACCGAGCACCACCCCGACCCGGCCGCCCGCGCGGACCGGCTGTTCCGGCTGGCCGTGGCGGGGCTGAGCCCGAGGGACTGAGGCCGGCGGGGTTGAAGTTCGGCGGGCCGGGGAATGGCGAAGGCCCCCGGAGCGGGAGGCTCCGGGGGCCTTTCACCTGCTGATCAGAACTTCAGCGGTAGTCGCGGCCGAAGTCGTAGTCGTCCAGCGGCACCGCGGCGCCGGTGCCCGTGCCGAAGACGTCCGGCGTGTAGTAGCCGTCGTCGTAGCTCGGGATCGCGTACGCCGCCGCACGCGCCTCCTCGGTCGGCTGCACCTGGATGTTCCGGTACCGGTTGATGCCGGTGCCGGCCGGGATCAGCTTGCCGATGATCACGTTCTCCTTCAGGCCGATCAGCTTGTCCGACCGGCCGTTGATGGCGGCGTCGGTCAGGACTCGCGTGGTCTCCTGGAAGGAGGCCGCGGACAGCCACGAGTCGGTCGCGAGCGACGCCTTCGTGATGCCCATCAGCACCGGACGGCCGGCCGCGGGCTCGCCGCCCTCGGCCACCACGGCCCGGTTGCCCGACTCGAACTCCGCGCGCTCGACCAGCGAGCCCGGCAGGAACTCGGTCGCACCCGAGTCGATGATCGTCACCCGGCGCAGCATCTGCCGGACGATGACCTCGATGTGCTTGTCGTGGATCGCCACGCCCTGGGCCCGGTAGACCTTCTGGACCTCCTGCACCAGGTGCAGCTGGGCCTCGCGCGGACCCATCACGCGCAGCACCTCGTGCGGGTCGGGCGTGCCCTCCAGCAGCTGCTGGCCGACCGCCACGTGGTCGCCGTCCTGGAGCGGGCCGGTGGCCGTGTTCGCGAGCCGCTGCCGCTTGGACAGCTTCTCGAAGATGATCTCCTCCGACCCGTCGTCCGGGATGAGGGTGATCTTCCAGAACCGGTCGCCGTCCTCGATCCGCACGCGGCCGTCGACGTCCGCGATCGGCGCCTTGCCCTTCGGCACGCGAGCCTCGAACAGCTCCTGCACGCGGGGCAGACCCGTCGTGATGTCGTCGCCGGCCACACCACCCTGGTGGAAGGTGCGCATGGTCAGCTGCGTGCCGGGCTCACCGATCGACTGGGCGGCGACGATGCCGACGGCCTCGCCGACGTCGACCAGCTGGCCGGTCGCCATCGAGCGGCCGTAGCAGGACGCGCACACGCCGACCGCGGACTCGCAGGTCAGCACCGAGCGGACCTTGACCCTGGTCACGCCCGCCTCGACGAGCGTCGCCAGCGCCGGGTCGCCCAGGTCGGCGCCGCGGTTGAGGACGAGGTTGCCGTCCTTGTCCGTGATGTCCTCGGCGATGGTCCGGGCGTAGACCGAGGTCTGCGCGAACTCGGCCAGCACGACCTTGTCGCCCTGCCGCTCGCCCACGGTCATGTTCACGCCGCGCGTGGTGCCGCAGTCGACCTCGCGGATGATGACGTCCTGCGAGACGTCCACCAGACGACGGGTCAGGTAACCCGAGTCGGCGGTCCGCAGCGCGGTGTCGGCCAGGCCCTTGCGGGCGCCGTGCGTGGCGATGAAGTACTCCAGCACCGACAGGCCCTCGCGGAACGAGCTCTTGATCGGCCGCGGGATGTACTCGCCCTTCGGGTTGGTCACCAGACCGCGCATGCCGGCCAGCGACCGCACCTGGGTCATGTTGCCCGCCGCCCCGGACGCCACGATCATGCGGATCGAGTTGTCCTCGGGGAAGTTGGCCTCCATGACCTCGGCGACCTCTTCGGTGGCCTTGGTCCACACCTTGACCAGCTCGTTGTTGCGCTCCGTGTGGGAGAGCTGACCGCGCTGGTAGCGCTTCTCGACCGCGTCCGCGAGCTTCTCGTACTCGTCGAGGATGCCCTGCTTGGCCTCCGGCACGAGCACGTCGGAGATCGCGACGGTCACGCCCGACCGGGTGGCCCAGTAGAAGCCGGCGTCCTTCAGCTTGTCCAGCGTCCGGGCGACGGTGACCATCGGGTACCGCTCGGCGAGGTCGTTGATGACCATGGCCTGCCGCTTCTTCGGCATGACCTCGTTCAGGAACGGGTAGTCCTGCGGCAGCACCTCGTTGAACAGCACCCGGCCCAGGGTGGTCTCGGCCAGCCACGGCTGACCGGGCTCCCAGCCCTCCGGCTCCTGGCCCTTCGGCGGGTTCTTGTCCGTGATGCGGATCTTGCACATGGACTGGAGGCCCAGGGCCTTGCGGTCGAACGCCATCTGCGCCTCGGCGGGCGACGAGAACGCGTGGCCCTCGCCGAGGTCGTCCTCCTTGTGCCGGGTCAGGTGGTACAGACCCGTCACCATGTCCAGTCGCGGCATGGCCAGCGGCTTGCCGGACGCGGGCGAGAGGATGTTGTTCGACGACAGCATCAGCACGCGCGCCTCGGCCTGCGCCTCGGCGGACAGCGGCAGGTGGACCGCCATCTGGTCACCGTCGAAGTCCGCGTTGAACGCCTCGCAGACCAGCGGGTGCAGCTGGATGGCCTTGCCCTCGACCAGCTGCGGCTCGAAGGCCTGGATGCCGAGGCGGTGCAGCGTGGGCGCGCGGTTGAGCAGCACCGGGTGCTCGGTGATGACCTCTTCGAGCACGTCCCACACGGCCGGGCGGGCGCGCTCGACCATGCGCTTGGCGGACTTGATGTTCTGCGCGTGGTTGAGGTCCACCAGCCGCTTCATCACGAACGGCTTGAACAGCTCCAGCGCCATCTGCTTGGGCAGGCCGCACTGGTGCAGCTTCAGCTGCGGGCCGACCACGATGACCGAACGGCCGGAGTAGTCGACGCGCTTGCCGAGCAGGTTCTGGCGGAACCGGCCCTGCTTGCCCTTGAGCAGGTCGGACAGCGACTTCAGCGGCCGGTTGCCCGGACCCGTCACCGGCCGGCCCCGGCGGCCGTTGTCGAACAGCGCGTCGACGGCCTCCTGGAGCATCCGCTTCTCGTTGTTGACGATGATCTCGGGCGCGCCGAGGTCGATCAGCCTCTTGAGGCGGTTGTTGCGGTTGATGACGCGGCGGTACAGGTCGTTCAGGTCGGAGGTCGCGAAGCGGCCACCGTCGAGCTGCACCATCGGGCGCAGGTCCGGCGGGATGACCGGCACGCAGTCCAGCACCATGCCCTGCGGGTTGTTGCGGGTCGCCTGGAAGGCGGCCACGACCTTCAGCCGCTTGAGGGCGCGCAGCTTCTTCTGGCCCTTGCCGCTGCGGATGGTCTCGCGCAGCACGTCGGCCTCGGCGTCCACGTCGTAGTCACCCAGGAGCTTCTGGATGGCCTCGGCGCCCATGGCGCCGGTGAAGTAGTCGCCGTAGCGGTCGTACAGCTCGCGGTAGAGCAGCTCGTCCGCGATGAGCTGGGCCTTGTCCAGCTTGGTGAAGGTGGACCAGATCTCGTCGAGGCGGTCCAGCTCGCGCTGGGCGCGGTCGCGGAGCTGCCGCATCTCGCGCTCGCCGCCCTCCTTGACCTTGCGGCGGACGTCGGACTTGGCGCCCTCCGCCTCCAGCTCGGCCAGGTCGGCTTCCAGCTTCTGCGCGCGCGCCTCGACGTCGGCGTCGCGCTTGTTCTCCACGCGCTTGCGCTCGACCTGCATCTCGTTCTCGAGGGTCGGCAGGTCGTTGTGGCGCAGCTCGGCGTTCACGCCCACGATGACGTAGGCGGCGAAGTAGATGATCTTCTCAAGGTCCTTGGGGGCCAGGTCGAGCAGGTAGCCCAACCGGCTCGGGACGCCCTTGAAGTACCAGATGTGCGTGACCGGCGCGGCCAGTTCGATGTGGCCCATGCGCTCGCGGCGCACCTTGGCGCGGGTCACCTCGACGCCGCAGCGCTCGCAGATGATGCCCTTGAAGCGCACCCGCTTGTACTTGCCGCAGTAGCACTCCCAGTCCCGGGTGGGACCGAAGATCTTCTCGCAGAACAAGCCGTCCTTCTCCGGCTTGAGCGTGCGGTAGTTGATGGTCTCGGGCTTCTTGACCTCGCCGTAGGACCACTGGCGGATGTCGTCCGCGGTCGCGAGACCGATGCGGAGCTCATCGAAGAAGTTGACGTCGAGCACGTCTACTCTCTTCCCCTTTTTGGTTCGGTGCTGCTTGGGGTGCTGGTGGCTGGGCCGCCGAGGGCGCCGTCCCCCGCGTGGCGGGGTGGGCGCGCCCTCGGCGGCCGGCGAGGACTAGTTGACGACGTCGTCCACGGACGGCGACTCGGTCCTCGACAGGTTGATGCCGAGGTTCGCGGCCGCGCGCTCCAGGTCTTCGTCGTCGCCGTCGCGCATCTCGATCGCGGCGCCGTCCGAGGACAGCACCTCGACGTTGAGGCACAGCGACTGCAGCTCCTTGAGCAGCACCTTGAAGGACTCCGGGATACCCGGCTCCGGGATGTTCTCGCCCTTGACGATGGCCTCGTAGACCTTCACGCGGCCCAGCACGTCGTCGGACTTGATGGTCAGCAGCTCCTGGAGCGTGTACGCCGCCCCGTAGGCCTGCATCGCCCAGCACTCCATCTCACCGAAGCGCTGGCCGCCGAACTGGGCCTTACCGCCCAGCGGCTGCTGCGTGATCATCGAGTACGGGCCGGTCGAACGGGCGTGGATCTTGTCGTCGACCAGGTGCAGCAGCTTCAGGATGTACATGTAGCCGACCGACACCGGGAAGGGGTACGGCTCGCCGCTGCGCCCGTCGAGCAGCACGGCCTTGCCGTTCTCCTTGACCATCCGCTCGCCGTCGCGGTTCGGGACCGTCGAGCCCAGCAGGCCCGTGATCTCCTCCTCGCGGGCGCCGTCGAAGACCGGCGTGGCGGTCTTCGTGCCCGGCTCGACGTCGTACAGGTCCGCCGGCAGGTTCTTCGCCCAGTCCGGGTCGCCGTTGATGCTCCAGCCCTGCTTGGCGATCCACCCGAGGTGGGTCTCCAGCACCTGGCCGATGTTCATGCGGCGCGGCACGCCGTGCGTGTTCAGCACGATGTCGACCGGCGTCCCGTCCTCCAGGAACGGCATGTCCTCGACGGGGAGGATCTTGCCGATGACGCCCTTGTTGCCGTGGCGGCCGGCGAGCTTGTCGCCGTCCTGGATCTTGCGCTTCTGGGCGACGTAGACGCGGACCAGCTCGTTCACGCCGGGGGGCAGCTCGTCGTCGTCCTCGCGGCTGAACACGCGGATGCCGATGACCTTGCCGTACTCGCCGTGCGGCACCTTCAGCGACGTGTCGCGCACCTCGCGCGCCTTCTCGCCGAAGATCGCGCGGAGCAGGCGCTCCTCCGGGGTCAGCTCGGTCTCGCCCTTGGGCGTGACCTTGCCGACCAGGATGTCGCCGGGCTGGACCTCGGCGCCGATGCGGATGATGCCGCGCTCGTCGAGGTCGGCCAGGACCTCCTCGGAGACGTTCGGGATGTCCCGGGTGATCTCCTCGGCGCCCAGCTTGGTGTCCCGCGCGTCGATCTCGTGCTCCTCGATGTGGATCGAGGTCAGGACGTCGTCCTGCACGAGGCGCTGCGACAGGATGATCGCGTCCTCGTAGTTGTGGCCCTCCCACGGCATGATCGCGACGAGCAGGTTCTTGCCCAGCGCCATCTCGCCGTTCTCGGTGCACGGGCCGTCCGCCAGCACCTGGCCGTGCTGCACCCGGTCGCCCTCGTTCACGATGGGCTTCTGGTTGATGCAGGTGCCCTGGTTCGAGCGGCGGAACTTGTGCAGGCCGTAGGTCTGCCGCGAGCCGTCGTCGGCCATGACCGTGACGTAGTCGGCGGAGATCTCCTCGACCACACCGGTCTTCTTGGCCACCACGACGTCACCGGCGTCGATCGCGGCGCGCAGCTCCATGCCGGTGCCGACCAGCGGCGACTCGCTGCGCAGCAGCGGCACGGACTGGCGCTGCATGTTCGCGCCCATGAGGGCGCGGTTGGCGTCGTCGTGCTCCAGGAACGGGATCATGGCGGTCGCGGCCGACACCATCTGGCGCGGCGAGACGTCCATGTAGTCCACGTCGGCGGGGTCGATCATCTCGACCTCGCCGCCCTTCTTGCGGACCAGGACGCGGTCCTCCAGGAAGTTGCCCTCGTCGTCGATGCTGGCGTTCGCCTGCGCCTTGACGTACCGGTCCTCCTCGTCGGCCGTCAGGTAGTCGACCTGGTCGGTGACCCGACCGTCGACGACCTTGCGGTACGGCGTCTCGATGAAGCCGAACGGGTTGACCCGCCCGTAGGAGGACAGCGAGCCGATCAGGCCGATGTTCGGGCCTTCCGGCGTCTCGATCGGGCACATGCGGCCGTAGTGCGACGGGTGGACGTCGCGGACCTCCATGCCGGCCCGCTCACGGGACAGGCCACCGGGGCCCAGCGCCGACAGGCGGCGCTTGTGGGTCAGGCCCGCCAGCGGGTTCGTCTGGTCCATGAACTGCGACAGCTGGGAGGTGCCGAAGAACTCCTTGATCGCCGCCACCACCGGGCGGATGTTGATCAGGGTCTGCGGCGTGATGGCCTCGACGTCCTGGGTCGTCATGCGCTCGCGCACGACGCGCTCCATGCGGGACAGGCCGACCCGGATCTGGTTCTGGATCAGCTCGCCGACGGTGCGCAGGCGGCGGTTGCCGAAGTGGTCGATGTCGTCGACCTCGACCGGCACCTCGGTCTCGCCCGGCTGCATGTTCGTCTCGCCCGCGTGCAGGCGGACCAGGTACTCGATCGTCGTGACGATGTCGTCCTCGGTCAGCACGCCCTTGGAGATCGGGAGGTCCAGGCCCAGCTTCTTGTTGACCTTGTACCGGCCGACCTTGGCGAGGTCGTAGCGCTTGTCCTTGAAGAACAGGTTCTCCAACAGGGCCTGCGCGGACTCCTTCGTCGGCGGCTCGCCGGGGCGCAGCTTGCGGTAGATGTCGAGCAGCGCCTCGTCGGTACCCGCGGTGTGGTCCTTCTCCAGCGTGGTGAGCAGCGTCTCGGAGAACGAGAAGCGCTCGCGGATCTGCTCGGTGCTCCAGCCGAGGGCCTTCAGCAGCACGGTCACCGGCTGGCGGCGCTTGCGGTCGATGCGGACGCCGACGGTGTCGCGCTTGTCGACGTCGAACTCCAACCAGGCACCCCGGGACGGGATGATCTTGACGCTGAAGACGTCCTTGTCGGTCGTCTTGTCGATCGCCGTGTCGAAGTAGACACCCGGCGAGCGGACGAGCTGGGACACCACCACGCGCTCGGTGCCGTTGATGATGAACGTGCCCTTGTCCGTCATCATCGGGAAGTCACCCATGAACACCGTCTGGCTCTTGATCTCGCCGGTGGTGTGGTTGGTGAACTCCGCCGTGACGAACAGCGGGGCCGCGTACGTCATGTCCTTGTCCTTGCACTCCTCGACGGAGGCCTTGACCTCGTCGAAGCGCGGGTCGGAGAAGGAGAGCGACATCGAGCCGGAGAAGTCTTCGATCGGGGAGATCTCGTTCAGGACCTCCTCGAGGCCGCCCGTGGGGGCCTCGTCACCTTCGTCGACGCGGCGCTGGAACCACGCCTCGTCGCCGGTGAGCCATTCGAACGACTGGATCTGCAGGTCGAGCAGGTTGGGCGTCTGAAGCGGTTCGTGGATCTTCGCGAAAGAGACTCGCTTCGGCGCTCCGGGGATCCCCGACGTGGAGTTGGTCGCAGCAGTGGCCTTGGTCGCGCGAGAGATCGCCAAGATGCGTCCTTCCAGGGACAGGTAGCTGGCTAGTCAGCGGAACTAGCACGGCTGTCAAGGGTGCGGCGATGCCCGGCAATCCAGCTCTCGGCGAAGGGCAAACGGAAAGAGGGCAGCGCAAAGGGGCAGTCTAGCCGCGCGCACGCCAACTGTCGAGAGGCACGTGGAAGGACCTTTCTCGTGCTCACCGACAGAGTGACCCCGCTGACGCTCGCAGTCAAGATGCCACGCGGCGATCACCCCAGTGGCGCAAGCGGTGATAACGCGGCGTTATCGTCTTGACCTGCAAAAATACATGGACGTGAACCAGGGTGAACCTTTGGCGGGCAGTGCGGGGCCCTGACGAGGCAGTGGCGATTCCGTTCGGTCACTGAGCTAAAACTGTGACCGACATCACTATTGCAGTGGCCGGCAGGACGGTTGCGGGGTCCTGAGTGGACGACACGCGGTGCCCGAGCGGAGGACACGCCGTGCCCGAGTGGAGGACACGCGCGATCTCCGGGGTTCGGGCGGGGGGCGGCGGGGTAAGGAGGGTGCGGCGAGGGGCGCGGGAGGGGGAGGTCAGCACTTGGCGGTCTCGGCGGCCTGGTCGCCGCTCTGGCCGAACATCTCCATGTTGTCGACCTTCCACCGGCCGTCGAGCCGCTGGGCGCCGACCCGCATCATCGCGATGCCGCCGCCGCTCTGGTTGTCGGTGGTGCGGGTGGTGACCTGGTCCAGGAAGAGCAGGACCGTGGCGCGGTCGCCGTCGAGCGAGGTCACGCCGCTGGAGACGGCCTTCACCGTGACCACGAGCTTCTGCTCGGGCGCCAGCGTGCGGACCGGGCCGAAGATGGCGTTGTACTGGCACTGGGCCTTGCCGACCAGCAGCTCGTTGGCGGCTTCCTCGGTGCCGGCGACGTCGGCGAAGTTGTAGGAGAACGCCTTCTCGACGGCCTCGCGGGCCTGGCCGGCGACCTCCGTGGTGCCGGCGCTGTCGACCAGGGCCTGGTTGTAGCGCACCTCGCCCGCACGGTGCTGGAACCACGCCCCCAGCCCGACCAGCAGCGCGGCCACCACGAGCAGGGCCACGGGCAGGAACGGGTTCCGAAGGGCGGGGAGGGCGGGGAGGGCCGAGGGGCTCGGGTCCCCGGAGGCGGAGGGCGACGGGGTGGCGGGGGCCGACCGGGTGGACCGGGTGGCGGGGGGCGACGCGGTGCCGGCCGCCTCGTCCTCGTCGAGCACGCTCGGGGCGATCGACTCGCCGGCGCGCTTGTGCCGCCCCCGGGGGCGCGGGCCCGGAGCGGGGGTGGCAGTGGTCCCGGTGGTCCCGGTGGTGGCGTCGCGTGCGGTGAGGTCCTCGGCGGTGTCGCCACCGGCGGTCTCATCACCGGTCAGGTCGTCACGGGGCTCGATCAGGCCCAGCGCCTCGGACGACCGGGCAGGGGCGCCCTCCCCCGCCGGGTCGTCGACCACCTGGTCCTCGGCGGACCGGGGGTCGGCGGACCGGGGGTCGGAGGCCTGGGCGTCGGCGGGCTGACCCTCGGCGGGCTGGGCGTCGGCGACCCTGGGATCGGCGGCCTGGGCGTCGGCGGCCTGGGCGTCGGTCGGCTGGGTGTTGGCGGGTGTGGCGCCGGGGCGTTTGCGCAGGCCGGCGACCTTCGGGCGGGCGGTGGGCGGGGTCGGGACCGGGCGGCGGCGGGACGGGGGCACTGTCATCTCCTCGCGTTCACGCGCCGCCGGCCCCGACGGGCCCCAGCGCGCTGAGCTTCCAACCGGCGTCGGTGCGGGTGAGGTCGGTCTGGTAGCGGTTGACCTTCTTGACCGCCTGCCCGCCCTCCGGCGTCACGGTGGTCTCCACCACCGCGATCAGGTGCGCCTCGCCCGCCCGCGAGTCCAGCTCGGTCACGGCCGCGTCGAGCACCCGGCTCGTGGTCACCGTCCTGGCGTCCGCGATCTGCTGCTTCCGCCCCTCCCGGCCGTTCTCGATCTCCGACCTCAGCTCGCCGGTCGACGACTCCAGCCACCGGTCGAGGTCCTCGTCGACCTCCCGGTAGTCCAGCGTGGTGAAGTTGACGACGCCGACCTGCCCAACGCGCAGCACCTCGTCCCGCTCCCGGGAGAACGCCACCGACTCGTCGGACGACGCGCTCCACCACGACACCCCGGCCCACACCGCGTACCCGGCGGCCAGCACCGCCAGCACCGCCGCGACCGGCAGGAACCAACGCCGAAGTCCCATTCCGTCCCTCCTCAGCCCGGCAGACCGAGCAGCTGCCCCAGGCTGGTCAGCAGCGGCGCGGCGGTCGCCCGCTCCGCCACCGGCTCCCGGCCGGGCTGCGTGGTCCGGTCACCGGTCGGTGTGGTCGGGGTGCCACCGTAAGGCGCGTTCTGGGCGCCCCGCACGCCGGTGGCGCTCCCCGGTGCCAGCGCGCAGTAGGCCTGCGTGTTCAGCGGGGCCGCGCTGGTGTCGGTGCCCTGCCTGATCGCGGTGCCCTCGTAGCCGACGGTGCACGGCGGCGGGTCGAACACGTTCAGCGCGAGGCCGAAGTGCGCGCCCGTGCCGTCGCCCTTGGCGACCGAGAAGCCGCCGCCGACCGCGATCGGGTAGGTCACCGCGATCTGCTCCAGGCCGTCGAGCCTGGTCACCAGGATGTTGCCGGTGGTCAGCAGGTTGGCGAGCACCACGCCGAGGTTCGGCCCCGTCTCGCGCAGCAGCGCCGACACCTGCTCGGCGGCGCCGGGCGACACCGCGATCAGCCGCCTCAGGTCGCCGTCGGAGTTCTTCAGCTGCTCGGCCAGCGCCCGCAGGTCCGCCGAGAACGACCTGATCGCGCTGCCCTGCTGGGCCTGGGTGTTCAGCACGACCAGCCCGTCGTCGATCAGCGCCTTGGTCTGCGGCAGGTGCTCGGTGGCGGCCTGCGTGAACGCCCGCGTGTTGTCCAGCAGCACCTGGAGGTCGGGCCCGGTCCCGGCGAACGCCCGGTCCAGCTCGTCCACCACGGTCCGCAGCGAGTCGGTCGGCACGGAGTTCGCGAACGCGTCGAGGTTGCCGAGCAGGGCGTCCACGGGCGGCGGGGTGCTGGTCGCCGACCTGGGGATGACCGAACCGGCGGCCAGGTGCGGCCCGTCCTCGCCGCGCGGTCGCAGGTCGACGTACTGCTCGCCCACCGCGGACCGGTTGGCGACCACGGCCTCCAGGTCGGCCGGGATGGGCGGCGCGCCCGGGTCGATGTCCAGGTCGACGTCGAGCCCGTCGGAGGTCAGCCGCATCTGCGCGACCCGGCCGACGCCGACGCCCCGGTAGGTGACCTCGGCGTTGGTGAACACGCCGCCGGAGTCCTCCAGCTGCATGGTCACCACGTACCCGGTGGCGCCGAACACCCGGCCGAGGCCCGCGTAGCGGGCGCCGACGTAGCTGATGCCGACCAGCGCGATCACCACGAACGCGCCGATCTGGAGCTTGGTCCTGCGCGGGATCACCGGCCGACACCCCCCAGCAGGCCGCCGAGCAGGTCGCCGAGCCCCGACTGGCCCGGCGTCACCCCCGGCAGCGGCAGGTTCGGCAGCGGCAGCGGCACCGACGGCGCGGTGCCGGTGATGCCCGGCAGCACCGGCACGTCCGGCAGCACCGACTGCCGCGACCGGCCCAGGTTGTCGACGATGTTGCCCAGGTCCAGGTCGATGTCGGCGTACAGGTTGGTGTAGTCGCCCCGGACGCCCGCGATCGAGGAGTCCGGGAACGGGTAGGTCAGCAGCAGCTCGAACCCGTTGGGCAGGTTCGCGCCCGCCTCCGCCAGCTTCTGGAGGGTCGGCGTCAACGCCCTCAGGTCGGCGACGATGTCGTCCTTCGACCTGGTCACCGTGTCCACGGCCACGTCGGACAGCGCGTCCAGCGACTGGAGCAGCGTCACCAGCTGGGTGCGCTGCTCGCTGAGCACCTTCAAACCCGGCTCCAGCTCGTCGAGCACGCCCTCGATCCGGCCGCGCTGCTCGTTCAGCGCGCCGCCGAGCCGGTTGAGCCCGTCGAGCGCGCGGGTGATCTCGCCCTTGTGCGCGTCCAGGTCGCCGACCAGGGTGTCGAGCCTGCTCAGCAGCGACTTGATCTGCGGCTCGTTGCCCTCCAGGGCGGCGTTCAGCTCGCGGGAGATGTCCTGGAGCTGGGCGATGCCACCGCCGTTGAGCAGCATGGACAGCGCGCCGAAGACCTCTTCGACCTCGGGGTTGCGGTTGGTCCGCTCGACCGGGATGACGGCGCCGTCGGTCAGCTCGCCCTGCTCGGCGCCCCCGGTGCCGCTCCCCCCGGGTGAGCCGTCCAGCTCCACGTACTTCTCGCCGAGCAGCGCGGACTGGCGCAGCCGGGCGACCGCGTTGCCCGGCAGCCGCACGTCGCCGTTGACCAGCACGGTCACCTCGGCGGTCCAGCCGTCGGCGGCCAGGTCGATGCGGTCGACCCGGCCGACCGGCACGTCGTTGACCTTCACGCCCGCCTGCGGCACGAGGTCCAGCACGTCCTGGAACCGGACCTTCACCGAGTACGGCCGGTCGCCGAGGTCCGCGCCGCCGGGCAGCGGCACGTTGTAGATGCCGTCGAAGCCGCCCGAGCCGCAGCCGGTGAGCAGCAGCGCGCCCGTCACGAGAACGGCCAGTCTTCCCATCGCACCGGACCTCACCGCGCCGGATTTCACCGCGCCGGATTTCACTGGGGCACCCCCGCGAGCGGCAGGGGCAGCGGCACCTTGCCCCGGGCCAGGTCGGAGAGCACCTCGGCCGGCGGTTTGAGCGCCACCTGGCCGGACAGGATCGGCTCCAGCTGTCGGCAGGCCTGCGCCAGCGCCCCGGGCACGCGGCCCGGCTCGATGCCCTGGACCAGCTTGCAGACCAGCACGATCGGCGGCTGGTTCAGCTCGTTGATGTTGGCCCGGGTGTCGAGCGTGCCGGACGCCGCGTTGTAGGTGTTCTGGAGGTTGCCCAGGGCCAGCGGCGCCACGTCCAGCGTCTCGGCCAGCGCGGCCCGCTGGTTCACCAGCACCTGCGTGATGCCCGCCAGCTTGTCGACGTTCGACTTGAGCACCGCCCGGTTGTCCTGGATGAAGCCCTGCACCTGCCCGAGCGCGCCGGCCAGCTCGGTGAGCGCGGCGCCCAGGTCCTCCCGCTCGTCGGCGAGGAACCCGGCGACCTCGGCCAGCTGCCGGTTGACGTCGCGCACCTGGCTGTCGTTGGCGGCCAGCATCCCGGTGAACTTCTGGAGCTGGTCCACGGTGGCGAAGAGGTCGTCCCGGGAGCCGGACAGCGTGCGGGCGGCGTCGCCGAGCTGCTCCACCGTGTCGCCGAGCGCCTGGCCGTTGCCGTCGAGGGTGGCCGCGGCGCCGTCCAGCAGGTCGGACAGCGCGCCGTCCCGGTTCGCGCCGTTCGGGCCGAGCGCCGTGGTCAGCTCGTTCAGGCTCTCGTAGAGCTGGTCCAGCTCGACCGGGGTGGCGGTGCGCTCGCGCGGGATGGTCACCCCGTCCTCCAGGGTCGGCCCGCCGGTGTAGGCGGGCGCGAGCTGCACGTACCGGTCGCTGACCACGCTGGGCGCGACCACGACCGCCTGCGCGTCCGCGGGCACCTCCACCGACCTGTCGAGCGACATGGTGACGCGCACCGCCGTGCCCTGCGGCTCCACCTCGTCGATCGAGCCGATCCGCACGCCGAGCACCCGCACGTCCGAGCCGGGGTACACGCCGACGGCCGCGCCGAAGATCGCGGTCACCCTCCGGGTGTCGCCGCCGGCGAACGCCCACCACAGCGCCGCGGCCGCCACGATCACGAGCACGCACGCCATGGCCAGCGCGCGGGTCAGGCCGCGGCCCGCCTTCGTCGTCGCCATCTAGTTCCCACCCCCTGGTGCGGGTGAGCGCTGCGCACCGGGCGGGAGGCAGCCCTCCTCGTTGAAGCCGATCACGCCGAGGTTCACCGACGGCGGCAGCAGGCCGCAGATGTAGACGTCGAACCAGCGGCCGTTGCCGAGGGTGTTGGCGAACACCCGGTAGAACGGCGCGAGCAGGTTCAGGCTGCGCTCCAGCGCGTCCTGGTTGCGCTGGAGCACGGTGGTCACCCGGTCCAACTGCTCCAGCGCGGGCCGCAGCTGCGCCTGGTTGTCCGAGACCAGCCCGCTCAGCTCCCGGGACAGCTCGCGGGTGCCGCGCAGCAGCGCGGTGATCGCGTCGCGCCGCTTGCGCAGCTCCTCCAGCAGCAGGTTGCCGTCCGCGAGCAGCCGCTCGAACTGCTCGTTGCGGTCGGACAGGGTCTTGGTGACCTGGTTGGTGTTGGCCAGCAGCCGCGCCAGCTGCTCGTCGCGGGAGGAGATCGTCCTGGACAGGGCCGACAGGCCGTCCAGCGCGCCGCGGACGCTGTCCGCCGAGCCCTGGAGGGTCTCCGACAGCACCCGGAAGCTGTCCGCGAGCTGCCCGGTGTCGATCTGGCCGACCGTGGTCGCCAGCCCGTTGAACGCCTCCTGCACGTCGTACGGCGACAGGGTGCGCTCGCGCGGGATGGGCGTGCGCGGGTCCAGCGGCCGCTCGCCCTGCGGGTCCAGGGCCAGGAACTTCTGGCCGAGCAGCGTCTTGATGCGGATGGTCGCGGTGCTGCGGTCGCCGATCCAGGCGTCCTCGACCTTGAACGACACGCGCACCTTGTCGCCGTCCAGCTCGACCTCGGTGACCTTGCCGACCTTCACGCCCGCCACGCGCACCTCGTTCGACTCGACCAGGCCCGCGGCCTCGGTGAACTCGGCCGAGTAGGTGGTGCCGCCGCCGATGATCGGCAGGTCGTCGGTGTTGAGCGCGGCCAGCACCAGCAGCGCGATGACGGTCAGGGAGACGGCGCCGACCGTGATGGGGTTCCGGTTGGGCTTCACGGGCGGCACCTCGGCTGCGTGACCGGCAGGGCGGTGATGGGGATCGGGTCGTTGATGATCGGCGGCACGGCCACCTGCCCGGTGCCCTCGCACAGGAAGAAGTTGAACCAGGACCCGTAGGACGCGGTCCGGGCCAGCGACTCCAGCTTGGTCGGCAGGTTCTTGACGACGCCCTCCACGACCGCCTCGTGGTCCCCGAGCGTCCGCGACACGAGGCCGAGGTGGGCGATGTCGTCCTTCAGCGGCTGCCTGGACTCCTCCAGCAGGCCCGCGGTGGTGCCGGTGAGGTCGCCGAGCGCGCTGATCGCCTCGCCGATGGGCTGCCGGTCGGCCGCGAGGCCCGAGGTCAGCTCCTGGAGCGTGGCGACCAGCTCGGACACCTGGTCGGTCCGCCCGTTCACGGTGTCCAGCACGGCGTTGAGGTTGTCGACCACCTCGCCGATGACCTGGTCGCGGCTCGCCAGCGCGGTGGTCAGCGAGGCGGTGTGGCGCAGCAGGCTGTCGATCGTGCCGCCCTCGCCCTGGAGGACCTTGACGATCTCCTCGGACAGCTGGTTGACGTCCTCGGGGTTCAGCGCCTGGAACAGCGGCTTGAAGCCGTTGAACAGCACGGTCAGGTCCAGCGCGGGCCGGGTGCGCTCCAGCGGGATCACGTCGTCGGGCCGCAGCGGCGACGGGTCGCCCGCGCCGGCCTCCAGCGCGACGTACCGCTGGCCGACGAGGTTGCGGTACTTGATGGCGGCGGTCACCGAGGCGGGCAGGGTGCGGTCGCCCTCCAGGGAGAACTCCACCTCGGCCACCCGCCGGTCCACCACCCGGACCTCCTCCACCTGGCCGACCCGCACGCCCGCGATCCGGACGTCGTCGCCCTCGTTGAGCGCGGTCGCGTCGGTGAACCGGGCGGTGTAGGCGGTGGCGCCGGCGAAGTTGACGTTGGCGATGGTCACCGCGAGCAGGGCCGTCGCCAGGACGGTGACCGCGGCGAAGATCCCGAGCTTGATCAGGGGTGCGGCCAGGGACCTCACGCGGTCACCTCCGCGCCCCGGTACAGCGGGCCGAGCAGCAGCGCGGTGAAGCTCGGCATCTGGTCGCGCTCCAGCCCGAACTGCGGCGCGAGCAGGCCGGCCAGGAAGTCCTGCTCGGCGGGCGAGTTGGCGAGCGTCGGCAGGCCGGCGGCCGACGACGGCGAGGTGACGCCGCCGAGGCCGGTCGCGGGCGGCAGCACGCCGTCGTTGACGGACCGGCCGGCCGGCGGGTGCGCGGAGCCGTCCCGGACCGCGCCCTCCGGCGGGTACTGCGGGAACGGGTCGGGCCGCGGCACGAGGTCGTAGCAGCGCGGACCGCGCTTGTCGGCGTACTCGGGCTCGTCCACGCCCGGCTCGTACTTGCCGCGGTTGGCGGTGATCTCCAGGGTGATGTGCAGGCCGGGCTCGTCCGTGCCCTTGCCGAACACCTCGTCCATGATCGGCTTGAACTCGGAGAGCCCCTTGAGCAGGCACGGGTACTCGGGCGCGTACTCGGCCAACAGCTCCAGCGTCGGCCGCGACACGTCGGCGAGCTGGATCAGGTTGTTCTTGTTGACCGCGAGGAAGCTCGTCAGGTCGGTGGACGTGGTGGTCAGCGAGCCGTAGACGGTGAGCAGGGCGTCGCGCTGCTCGACGAGGGTGCGACTGGTGACGGTGGCGTCGTCGAGGGCCCGCACCAGGTCGGGCGCGGCGTCGGCGTAGACCTCCGACACGTCCGCCAGGCGGCTGATGCCCTCCTTGAGCGCGGGCAGCTGCGGGTTCAGCTCGCCCAGGTAGGCGTCGAGCTGGACCAGCGTCTCCCCCAGCGGCTTCCCCCGGTTCTCCAGGGCCTGCGACACCGCGGTGAGCGTGGTGGCCAGCTTCTCCGGCTGCACGGCCTGGAGCACCGGCATCAGGTCGTCGAGCACGCGCTCCAGCTCGACGGCGCTGCTGGACCGGTCCTGCTCGATCACGTCGCCCTCGCCCAGCGGCGCCTGCCGGCTCTCCGGCAGCACCAGGCTCACGTACCGCTCGCCGAACAGCGTCTTGGGCAGCAGGCGGGCGGAGACGTTGGCCGGGATGTGGCGCACCTGGTCGGGGTCGAGCGCCAGCTCCAGCTCCGCGCCGTCGCCCGAGGTGCGGATGGCGTCGACCTTGCCGACGACCATGCCGCGGACCTTCACGTCCGAGTCGACCAGGAGCTGGTTGCCGATCCGGTCGGCCTTGAGCGTCACCCGCACGACCTCGGTGAACGCGTCGTTGTAGAGGGCGATCGTGAACGCGAGGAACAAGGCGATCACGGTGAGGAACACGACGCCCAGGGAACGGCGGCGCAGCTTCATGCCGCCTCCGCTGGGAAAAGCACGTCGGCGGTCATCCAGCGATCCTTACCGTAGTAGTCGTGCCCCAGATCGCCAGGCTGAGGAAGAAGTCCAGCAGGCTCGTCGTGACGATCGCGGTGCGCACCGCCCGGCCGACCGCGATGCCGACGCCCGCCGGGCCGCCGCTGGCGCGGTAGCCGTAGTAGCAGTGGGTCAGGATGATCACGACGGCGAAGACGAGCACCTTGCCGAAGGACCAGAGCACGTCCACCGGGGGTAGGAACAGGTTGAAGTAGTGGTCGTAGGTGCCCGCCGACTGGCCGTAGAACTCCACGGTGATGAACCTCGCCGCGAGGTACGAGGTCAGCAGGCCGATCACGTACAGCGGGATGATCGCGACGAAACCCGCGATGATCCGGGTGGTGACCAGGTACGGCAGGCTGGGGATGCCCATGACCTCCAGCGCGTCGATCTCCTCGGAGATCCGCATCGCGCCGAGCTGGGCGGTGAAGCCGGAGCCCACGGTCGCGGACAGCGCGAGGCCCGCCACCAGCGGCGCGATCTCGCGGGTGTTGAAGTAGGCGGACACGAAGCCCGCGAACGCCGACGTGCCGATCTGGTTGAGCGCGGTGAAGCCCTGGAGGCCGACGACCGTGCCGGTGAACACCGACAGGCCGACCATCACGCCGATCGTGCCGCCGATGACCGCCAGCGCGCCCGAGCCGAAGCTCACCTCGGCGAGCAGGCGCAGCGTCTCGCGCAGGTACCGGGTCAGCGTGCGCGGCGTCCAGGCCAGCGCGCGCAGGTAGAACCACAGCTGGTCGCCGAGGGTGTCGAGCAGCGAGAGCGGTGCGCCGGCCGCCTTGCGGAACCGGTCGTTGAGCGTGGCCACCTCAGCTCCCCTTCGCCGGGACGACCTGGAGGTAGATCGTGGTCAGCACGAAGTTCACGAAGAACAGCAGCAGGAACGTGATGACCACGGCCTGGTTGACCGCGTCGCCGACGCCCTTGGGGCCGCCCGCCGGGTTGAGGCCGCGGTAGGCGGCCACGATGCCCGCGATGAAGCCGAAGATGAGCGCCTTGATCTCGGAGATCCACAGGTCCGGCAGCTGGGCCAGGGCGCTGAAGCTCGCCAGGTACGCGCCGGGCGTGCCGTCCTGGAGCACGACGTTGAAGAAGTAGCCGCCCATCACGCCGACCACGCTGACCATGCCGTTGAGCAGCACGCTGACCAGCATCGCGGCCAGCACCCGCGGCACGACCAGGCGGTGGATGGGCGAGACGCCCAGCACCTCCATGGCGTCGATCTCCTCGCGGATCTTGCGCGAGCCGAGGTCCGCGCAGATCGCCGAACCGCCCGCGCCCGCGATGAGCAGCGCGGTCACGATCGGGCTGGCCTGCTGGATGATCGCCAGCACGCTCGCCGCGCCGGTGAACGACTGGGCGCCGAGCTGGCGGGTCAGCGAGCCGAGCTGGAGGGCGATGACCGCGCCGAACGGGATGGACACGAGGGCCGTCGGCAGCACGGTCACGCTCACCACGAACCAGCACTGCTGGATGAACTCGCGCAGCTGGAACGGGCGGCGGAAGGTGTTGCGGACCACGTCGATGCCCAGCGCGAACATCCGGCCCGTCTCGCGCAGCGCGCCGGCGCCGGGGAACGTGGCCTGCGCGCTCACAGCACGCCCCCCTGCCGGGGCCACGGGCTGGGCGTCAGCGGCGCCGTGGACGTCAGCGGCGCGGTGGGCGCCGCGCTGCCCGCCATCACGCCGTAGTGGCGGCGCTCGTCGGGGGTGAGGCTCTCGATGATGCCCTGCTGCGCGTCGGCCGGCAGCGCGTGCAGGATGCTCATCACCCGGTCCTTGCGGCGGCGCACGGCGCCGCGCGGCGGCAGGCCGGGCGTCGGTTCGAGCTGGGGCACCACGCCGCGCACGTCCTCGTCGGGCGAGCCGTCCGAGTGGCCGGCCTGCTGGTGCGCCAGCTCGGCGGCCATGGTGGCCTGGTCCTTCTCCTCCGACATGCCGATCGGCCCGAGGCGGCGGCCGTTGAGGAACTGCTCGACGACCGGCTCGTCGCTGGTCAGCAGCACCTCGCGGGGACCGAACATGACCAGTTCGCGGCGGAACAGCATGCCCAGGTTGTCCGGGACCGTGCGGGCCAGCGTGATGTTGTGCGTGACGATCAGGATGGTCGCGTCGATCTGCGCGTTCAGGTCGATCAGCAGCTGGCTCAGGTAGGCCGTGCGGACCGGGTCGAGGCCGGAGTCCGGCTCGTCGCACAGGATGATCTCGGGGTCGAGCACGAGGGCGCGGGCCAGGCCGGCGCGCTTGCGCATGCCGCCGGAGATCTCGCCGGGGAGCTTCTTCTCCGCGCCGACGAGGCCGACCATCTCCATCTTCTCCAGCACGATCCGCCGGACCTCGGCCTCGGTCTTGCGGGTGTGCTCGCGCAGCGGGAACGCGACGTTGTCGAAGAGGTTCATCGAGCCGAACAGCGCGCCGTCCTGGAACAGGACGCCGAACAGCTTCCGGATGTCGTAGAGCTTGTGCTCGGAGCAGCGCACCAGGTCGGTGCCGTTGATGACGATCTTGCCGCGCTCGGGCTTGAGCAGACCGACCAGCGACTTCAGGAACACCGACTTGCCGGTCCCCGAGGGGCCCAGCATGACGCTGACCTCACCCGGCGGGAGGGTGAGCGTGACGTCCCGCCAGATGGTCTGCTTGCCGAAGGACTTGGTCAGGCCCTCGACGACCACCTCGACGCCCATCGCACCTCCCGCTCCGACGGCACCAGCGGCGACGCCGGACAGGCCGGCGTCATACCGGTGCAACGAGGTCGCCGCGTCGTGGTTACTCGCCAGTTGGGTTAACGGAGTCTCAACTGGGTAACGACGTGACGTCCACCACCGGCACGACCCTACCCACGAGTAGGCAGATTTTTCCACCCCCTCCGGCATCCGCGCCCGACCCCGGAACAGCGCGAGGGCGGGCACCCATGTCGGGTGCCCGCCCTCGTCGGCGGTTGGAGGACCTGCCCGTGGCAGGTCCTCCAACCTCACATCACTTGAGCGAGATCTTGGCGCCGGCGGCCTCGAGCTTCTCCTTGGCGGCGTCGGCGACGTCCTTCGCCACGTTCTCCAGCAGCGGCTTCGGAGCGGACTCGACCAGCTCCTTGGCCTCCTTCAGGCCCAGGCCCGAGACGACCTCGCGGACGACCTTGATGACCTGGATCTTCTTGTCGCCGGCGCCCTCGAGGACGACGGTGAACTCGTCCTTCTCCTCCTCGGCCGGGGCAGCGGGGCCCGCGGGGCCGGCGGCGGCAACGGCGACCGGAGCGGCGGCGGTGACCTCGAAGGTGGTCTCGAACTCCTTCACGAAGGCCGAGAGCTCCAGGAGGGTCATGTCCTTGAACGCGTCGAGCAGCTCTTCGGTGCTGAGCTTCGCCATGGTGGCGGTCCTTTCTCTTTCAACGCCCGAACTGCGGCCGGGACGCGGAGTGTCTGGGGTTGATCAGCTTTCGGCCGGAGCGTCGGCCGCGTCGGAGGCAGGAGCCTCGGCGGCCTTCTTCTCCTGGAGGGCAGCAGCCAGGCGAGCCACCTGGGAAGCCGGGGCGTTGAACAGACCCGCGGCCTTGGCCAGGTTGCCCTTCATCGCGCCCGCCAGCTTGGCGAGCAGCACCTCACGGCTCTCGAGGTCCGCGATAGCGGCGACCTCGTCGACCGAGAGGGGACGGCCATCCATGTAGCCGCCCTTGATGACCAGGGCCTTGTTGTCCTTCGCGAAGTCACGCAGCGCCTTGGCCGCATCGACCGGCTCGCCCTCGACGAACGCGATGGCGGTCGGACCGACGAGCAGGGCCTCAAGGCCCTCGATGCCCGCGTCCTCAGCGGCACGCTTGACCAGCGTGTTCTTCGCAACGGTGTACGTGGTGCCCGCGCCGAGAGCGCGACGCAGCGTGGTGAGCTGCGCCATGGAGAGGCCACGGTACTCGGTGACGACGGCGGCCGAGCTACCGCGGAACTTGTCCGACAGCTCGGCGACGGCCGAAACCTTGCTGGGCTTCGCCATGATCGCCTCCTCTCTGGGCTGGGTGGACCGCCGGCCGGGAGAAGGACCCGCAAACGCAAAACGCCCACGCGCAGCAGCACGGGGGCGTGACAGGCCGGAACGGCCTGGAACTTCCTCGTCCTCCTGCGCGGGCGCCCGCCGAGCGGGACCTTCGATCCGGTTGACCCGGATGACCAGCGGTCTTCGGTGAACCGCCACCCAGCGTACGGGACGTGTCCCCGGCGTTCCAAATCGGCATGATGTGACCCGTGACCGAAGAGCCCCCGAGGAACCCGCCGCCGGACGTCGACCCGGAACAGCTCCGGCAGTTCCAGGAGTTCCAGCGGTTCCAGGAGTTCCAGCGCTTCCAGCAGGCCCAGGGCACGCCCGCCCTGCCGCCCGCCCTGCCGCCGGGCAGCCCCGCGCCGCCGATGGCCCAGCAGCCGTTCGCCGCACCGCCGTTCGCCCCGCCGCCGTTCGCCCCGCCGCAGCCGCCACCGCCGCGGCCGAAGAAGCCGCTGTGGCAGGTGCTGCTGGGCAGCAAGCTGTTCCGGCGCCTGGTGTACCTGGTGGTCGCCCTGCTGGTCGCCAACCACTTCTACGAGCAGTACTTCGGCGGCGACGACCCCGGCGACATCGCCGTGGACAGCGGCGGCGTGGAGAACAACGTCCTGGCGCCGCAGACCCCGTACGGCATCAGCGGCACGGTCGCCCTGTTCTACAAGCACGTCGGCACCGGCGACGCGGGCGAGGCGTGCCGCCTGTTCAAGGACGACGGGCCGCGGCGGGCGTTCGCCGAGGCGTTCGGGGCGAGCGAGTGCGCGGGCGCGGTGGCGGCGCTGAAGCCGCGGGTGACCAACGTGACGAACTACCGCCAGCTCGGCTTCCCCGCCACCATGCGGAGCACGCCGCCGGGCGGCGAGGTCGAGGTCAGTTCATGTGAGCTGACCGTGCGCGACGGCCCGCGGCTCGGCCGGTTCACGCTCACCGCGCAGCCGAGCAAGAGCTGGGTGATCACCGGCTACGAGGCCGAGACCTGCCCCTGAGGGCCGCCCTCCGGCACGTGCCCGACAAGAGCGAAGCGCCCCCTCGGCCGAAGCCGAGGGGGCGCCGTCGCGAACAGCTCTCGATCAGACCGAGGCCTCGTCGCCGAGCAGGTTCCGGGTCCGGTTCGGGTCGACCGGGATGCCGGGGCCCATCGTCGTCGAGACGGTGACCTTCTTCAGGTACCGGCCCTTCGCCGCGGACGGCTTGGCGCGCAGGATCTCGTCCAGCGCGGCGGCGTAGTTCTCGACCAGCTTCTCCGGGTCGAACGACACCTTGCCGATGACGAGGTGCAGGTTGGCCTGCTTGTCGACGCGGAAGTTGATCTTGCCGCCCTTGATGTCCGTCACGGCCTTGGTGACGTCGGGCGTCACCGTGCCGGTCTTCGGGTTCGGCATCAGGCCGCGCGGGCCCAGGATGCGGGCGATGCGGCCGACCTTCGCCATCTGGTCGGGGGTCGCGATCGCGGCGTCGAAGTCGAGCCAACCACCCTGGATGCGCTCGATCAGGTCCTCGGAGCCGACCGCGTCCGCGCCGGCGGCCTCGGCCTCGGCGGCCTTGTCGCCGGTCGCGAAGACGATCACGCGGGCGGTCTTGCCCGTACCGTGCGGCAGGTTCACGGTGCCGCGGACCATCTGGTCGGCCTTGCGGGGGTCGACGCCGAGCCGGATGGCGACCTCGACGGTCGCGTCCAGCTTGACCTTGGAGGTCTCCTTGGCGAGCTTGGCGGCCTCCAGCGGCGAGTACAGCCGCTCCCGGTCCACCAGCTCGGCGGCGTTCTTGTACGCCTTGCTGCGCTTCATGCTGCTGTCCTTAAAGTGGATCAGTTGTGGTGCCGAGCCAGCGCGTGGCTCTCCCACGAACTACGGAGTGGAAGATCAGCCCTCGACCGTGATGCCCATGGAGCGGGCGGTGCCGGCGATGATCTTCGCGGCCTGGTCGACGTCGTTGGCGTTCAGGTCGACCATCTTGGTCTGCGCGATCTCTCGCACCTGGTCCATCGTCACCTTGGCGACCTTGAGGCGGTGCGGCTCGCCCGAGCCCTTCTCCACGCCGGCGGCCTTGAGGATCAGCTTCGCGGCCGGCGGGGTCTTGAGCTTGAAGTCGAACGAGCGGTCCTCGTACACGGAGATCTCGACCGGCACGACAGTGCCCCGCTGCGACTCGGTCGCGGCGTTGTACTGCTTGCAGAACTCCATGATGTTGACGCCGTGCTGGCCCAGCGCGGGGCCGACGGGCGGCGCCGGGTTCGCGGCACCGGCCTTGATCTGCAGCTTGATGATCGCTGCGAGCTTCTTCTTCTTGGGAGGCATCTCGGTTCCTTCATTGCGGTGTCCACGCGCGGCCCTGCCAGCCGCGACGTGGCTGCCGACGTCCCCGCGCCGGGCGCGGGAGTCGGAGATCTTGTTGTTCCGGCTAGATCTTGGAGACCTGGCTGAACGACAGCTCGACCGGGGTCTCGCGGCCGAAGATCGACACCAGGACCTTCAGCTTCTGGCCGTCCGCGTTGACCTCGCTGATCGTCGCGGGGAGCGTGGCGAACGGGCCGTCCATGACGGTGACCGACTCGCCGACCTCGAAGTCCACCTCGACGGTCGACTTCGCGGGCGTCGCGGCGGTCTTCTTGCCGGCGGCGGGCTTCTGCTCGACCTGCGGCAGCAGGAACTTCAGCACCTCGTCGATGGTCAGCGGCGACGGCTTCGAGGTCGCGCCGACGAAACCCGTCACGCCCGGCGTGTTGCGCACCGCGCTCCACGAGGCGTCGTTGAGCTCCATCCGGACCAGGATGTAGCCGGGCAGCACCTTGCGCTGCACCTGCTTGCGCTGGCCGTTCTTGATCTCGGTGACTTCCTCGGTCGGCACCTCGACCTGGAAGATGTAGTCCTCCATGTCGAGCGTCTGGATGCGCGTTTCGAGGTTGGTCTTGACCTTGTTCTCGTAGCCCGCGTACGAGTGCACGACGTACCACTCGCCGGGCGCGTGGCGCAGGGCCTCGCGCATCTCGGCCGCCGGGTCGGCGGGCTCGTCGTGGATGTCGCCGACCGGGGCGGCCGGCTCCTCGCCGACGGGCTCCTCACCGACGGGCTCGTCGTCGGTGGTCGCCTCGTCGGCGGCCACCTCGTCGACGATCGCCTCGTCGGCAGCGGACTCCTCGGTCTCCTCCGACGCCTCGCCCGGCTCGACGCCACCGTCGAGGTCCTTCTCGTCGGTCAGGTCGTTGTGCTCCTGGGCGTCAACGCCGTTCTCGGAGGTCACTGTGGGTCCCGCTTCCTCTCATGCATCACATGTCCGTCGCCCACCGGGGGGCGGCGCGGTGCTCGGCTCAGCCGAACACCCGGAACATGCCCCAGGCGAAGGCCGAATCAAGGCCGAAGACCAACGCCACCATGAAGGCCACGAAGACCAGCACGACCCCGGTGTAGGTGACCATCTGCTTGCGGGTCGGCCAGATGACCTTCCGCAGCTCGCTGACCACCTCGCGGATGTACCGGACGAGCCTGGCGAAGATGTTGGGCCGCTTCTCCTGGTCCGTCCGAGAGCGCGTGGGGCGCCCCTTCTTGTCCTCGACGTCGGAGTCGGCCTCGGCCGACTTCTTCGCCGGGACAGCGGCGTCCTTGCGGCCCGCCGGGCGGGCGGAGCCACGGCGCTCGCGCCGCGCTGCGGCGGTAACCGGCCGGGACGCGCTCTCGCGCTCGTCCGGCTGGTCCTGCTCGCGGCCCTCGCTCATGCCGTCCTCCGCTCACCATCGCGCTTCGACGCAGGGGCGACAGGACTTGAACCTGCAACCTGCGGTTTTGGAGACCGCTGCTCTGCCAGTTGAGCTACGCCCCTTTGGAGTCCCACCTCGTGGAA
This sequence comes from Saccharothrix xinjiangensis, assembly GCF_039527585.1. Lineage (NCBI taxonomy): Bacteria > Bacillati > Actinomycetota > Actinomycetes > Pseudonocardiales > Pseudonocardiaceae > Saccharothrix > Saccharothrix xinjiangensis. Next base: position 312,330 of record NZ_BAAAKE010000004.1, read on the forward strand.
CCCCCTGGCTGGAGACGTCCCGCACCGCCCTCACGTGGCTCGTGAGGCAGCGTTCGGTCGCTCCGAGAACGGAAGCATACGGCACCGGGCGGCGCAGTTGCCAACTGGCCCGGTCAGAGGGGGTGCCGAGGCCCGCTCGGTTGTGCCGTCTGCCACGATTGGCGCCATGGGCACGCCTGAGACGACCACCGAGAACCACTCCGCCGAACACCCGCGCGTCTCCCAGCGCGTCGGCGGCATCGCCGAGTCCGCCACGCTGGCGGTCGACGCCAAGGCGAAGGCGCTCAAGGCGGCCGGTCGACCGGTGATCGGCTTCGGCGCGGGCGAGCCCGACTTCCCGACCCCCGACGCGATCGTCGCCGCCGCCCAGGCCGCGTGCGCCGACCCGCGCAACCACCGCTACACCCCCGCCGCCGGCCTGCCCGAGCTTCGGGAAGCCGTGGCCGCGAAGACCAAGCGCGACTCCGGCTACGAGGTCGCGGCCTCCCAGGTGCTGATCACCAACGGCGGCAAGCAGGCCGTCTACCAGGCGTTCGCAACGATCCTGGACCCGGGCGACGAGGTGCTGCTGCCCGCGCCGTACTGGACCACCTACCCCGAGGCGATCACGCTGGCGGGCGGTGTTCCGGTGCAGGTGACGGCGGACGAGTCGACCGACTACCTGGTCACCGTCGAGCAGCTGGAGGCGGCGCGCACGCCGCGCACCAAGGTGCTGCTGCTGTGCTCCCCGTCGAACCCGACCGGCTCGGTCTACAGCCGCGAGCAGATCACCGCGATCGGCGAGTGGGCCCTGGAGCACGGCCTGTGGGTGATCACCGACGAGATCTACGAGCACCTGGTCTACGACGGCGCGGAGTCGGTGTCGCTGCCCGTGGCCGTGCCCGCGATGGCTGACCGGACGATCGTGCTCAACGGCGTGGCGAAGACGTACGCGATGACCGGCTGGCGCGTGGGCTGGCTGATCGGCCCGCAGGACGTGGTGAAGGCGGCCGCGAACCTCCAGTCCCACCTGTCCTCCAACGTGGCGAACGTCTCGCAGCGCGCGGCCCTGGAGGCGGTCTCCGGCTCGTTGGACGCGGCGCACGAGATGCGCACGGCGTTCGACCGGCGGCGGCGCGCGATCGTCGACCTGCTGTCGGCGATCCCCGGCGTGGAGTGCCCGACCCCGAGGGGCGCGTTCTACGTCTACCCGTCGGTGAAGGCGCTGATCGGCAAGCGGCTGCGCGGCGTGGAGATCACCGACACGGTGCAGCTGGCGGCGCTGGTCCTGGAGCACGCCGAGGTGGCCGTGGTGCCCGGCGAGGCGTTCGGCACGCCCGGCTACCTGCGCCTGTCCTACGCGCTGGGCGACGACGACCTGAAGACCGGCGTCACCCGCATGGCCGAGCTGCTGGCCGAAGTGCAGTAGAAAAAGCGACTGTCCGTCATGAAAAGCGCCCTTTCGGGGGCGCTTTTCGCCTGTTTGGACACGTTCCGGTGACGATGGGTAACCAGAACGCGGATCGCCCCGATGGTCCGGGCAGCACGCTCGCCGTTCGCGAGCGGTCCCCTCCGAGGAGATCCGATGACCTACCCGCAGCCGCCGCAGACCCAGCACCAGCCGCCCCCACCCCCGGTCCCGCCGCAGAACGGCCTGGGCACCGCGGGCTTCGTGCTCGGCCTCGTCGGCCTGCTGTTCAGCTTCCTGCCCGTCATCGGCGTCGTCGCGTGGCCCCTGGTGATCCTCGGCCTCGTGCTGGGGCTCGTCGGCTGGGCGCGGGCCGACCGCGGCCGGGCCACCAACAAGGGCCTGGCGATCGCCGGCGTGGCCCTGTCCGCCGTCGGGCTCGTGGTCTGCGTCCTGTGGGCCGCGGTGTTCACCAAGGCCGCCTCGGACGTCTCGACCGCCCTCGACGACCTGGACGCGCAGGCGAACAAGGAGGCCGTGCTCGTCTACGAGATCACCGGCGACGTGCCCTCCGCGAGCATCACCTACTCCACCCACGGCGACGGCGGCAGCGCCATGAACCAGGAGGAGGCGACCACCCTGCCCTGGACCAAGGAGCTCACCGTCAAGGGCCTGTTCAGCGGCGGCACGCTGAGCGCCTCCACGGGAGCCGAGGGCGGCACGGTCACCTGCCGGATCACGGTCGACGGCGTGGAGAAGAAGACGGCCACCGCGAGTGGGCCCTTCTCCATGGCGAGCTGCTCGAACTTCTAACGCTGTGTAACCCCTTCGAGTGAAGGCTGTAACTGTCGGTTGAATCACACCGATGGTCTATTCAGCCCCACCGGTCTTCACCCGAGGAGCCCAGACATGACGGAGCCTGACCCGCCCGAGCACCGGGCCGCCAGGTGGTTCGTGATCGCCGGCTGCGCGGTGCTCGTGGCGGGCGCGGCCGTGTTCGCGCTCCGGGCGGCGACACCCGCCCCGCCGGTCCAGGTCGTCTACGACGTCACCGGGACCGCGGAGCGGGCCACCGTCACCTACTCGGCGGAGGACGGCGGGACGCGCCGGGAGGAGCTGGCCTCGTTCCCCTGGCACCGGGAGCTGACCCTGCCCGCCGAGGCCGAGCGCCGCGTGCTGACCGTCACCATCGGCCCCGCCGGCGGCGACGTGGCGTGCCAGGTGGCGGTGGACGGCGTGGAGCGGCGCTCGGCCACCGCCACGGGCGCGCGCACCAGCGCCCTGTGCGACGGCTTCTGAGGCGCCTAGGGCAGCCGCACGCGGGCGAACGCGCCGCCGAGCACGGACTTGCCCTCGTAAGAGGCCGTCACGGCGATCTTGAACGTCCCGTCTTCGAGGACCTTGGCCACCTTCGCGGTCACCTCCACCAGCGAGCCCTCGTCGTCGTCGGGCACCGGGACGGGCCGCCCGAAGCGCACGCCGCACTCCACGACGGCCCCGGGGTCGCCCGCCCAGTCGGTGACGATCCGGCCGGCGAGGCCCATGGTCAGCATCCCGTGGGCGATGACGCCGGGCAGGCCGACCTCGCGGGCGAACCGCTCGTTCCAGTGGATCGGGTTGAAGTCGCCCGACGCGCCCGCGTAGCGGACCAGGTCGGCGCGGGTCACGCGCACCGACAGCGGCGGCAGCTCGTCCCCGACCGAGACCTCGGATGCCCTCATCACGCGTCCTCCCCCCGGACCACCAGCGTCGACTTCGCGGTGGTCACCGGCTCGCCGTCCTCGTCGGTGATCTCGGCGCGCAGCGCCAGCATGTCGTTGCCCATGCGGGAGGTGATGTTGTCGACGTGCAGCACGACCGACAGGCGGTCCCCCGCGGTGATCGGGCGGTGGTGGACGAACGACTGGTCGCCGTGCACCACCCGGCCGTAGTCGAGCCCCAGCGCCGGGTCGTCGACGAGCACGTCGTTGCCCTTGAGCGACAGCACGACCGCGAACGTCGGCGGCGCGATCACGTCCCGGTGGCCGAGCGCCCGCGCGGCCTCCGGGTCGCGGTGGGCGGGGTTGTCGTCCCCGATCGCCTCGGCGAACTCGCGGATCTTCTCGCGCCCGACCTCGTACGGGGGCGACGGCGGGTAGGAACGTCCGATGAAGGACTGGTCGAGAGGCACCCGCTGAGGCTATACGCGACGAGGCCCGCCCCCGGTGAAGGGGACGGGCCTCGTCGGAGGACCTGCTACCGGCTCAGCGGGTTTCCTTGTGAGCGCGGTGGGTCTTGCAGTTCGGGCAGAACTTCTTGATCTCCAGGCGGTCCGGGTCGTTGCGCCGGTTCTTCCTGGTGATGTAGTTCCGGTGCTTGCACTCCTCGCACGCGAGGGTGATCTTCGGGCGTACGTCGGTTGCAGCCACGGCCTTGCCTTTCTAGAGCTCACGGACCCCGTGACCCCAGTGCGGGCTTACCGCCTGGCGGGGATCCCGACACAACCGCCGGGAGGTTCCCCCGACGTGACCGCCGGGGGGTCCAAGGGGGCACGCCCCCTTGGGCGGGGCCCGGGGGCCGCGCCCCCGGTGTGATGCGGAGCGAGGGGGCCCGCGCTTTCCGCGGGCACACTCCTCCACTCGCGTAGCGGTGGCCGGACTTGAACCGGCGACACAGCGATTATGAGCCGCTTGCTCTACCGACTGAGCTACACCGCTTCACATGACTACGAGCCGCAGTGCTCGCGCACTACGGCCGCGCCATATGGAGCCCCTTTACGGAATCGAACCGTAGACCTTCTCCTTACCATGGAGACGCTCTGCCGACTGAGCTAAAGGGGCTTGCTCTCTTGCAGCGAGTAGAACTCTACAACAAGCCCGCCGCAGGAGTGAAATCGGGGGGCCCGATCAATGCAGCAGAGTGAGCACCGTCTCATCGCGAGCACCCCTGACCTGCACCGTCCGCGCCCGGAGCCAGGCTTCGAAGCGGTCTTCGGACAGGGGGCGTGAGATGAGGTAGCCCTGGGCGACGTCGCAGCCCATGCCGATGAGCTGGTCGCGCGCGGCGTCGTCCTCGACGCCTTCGGCGACGACGGTGAGTTGCAGCGAGTGGCCGAGTTCGACGATGGAGCGGACCACGGCCATGTCGCCGAGGTCGGTGCCCATGCCGAGCACGAAGCTCTTGTCGATCTTGACCTCGTCGACGGGCAGTTGCCGGAGGTAGGCCAGGGAGGAGTAGCCGGTGCCGAAGTCGTCCACGGCCAGCACGACGCCCATGGTGTGCAGGCGGCGCAGCACGGGCAGGGCGCGTTCGGGGTCGGCCATCACGCCGGATTCGGTCAGTTCGAAGGTCAGCAGTTCCGGGGTGACCTCGTGGCGGGCCAGGGCGGCGGCGACCCGGTCGGGGAACTCCGAGTCGGCCAGGGTGCGCACGGAGAGGTTGACCGCGATGGACATGCGCAGGCCGCGGTCGAGCCAGCGGCGCACGCGGTGCAGGGCCTTGTCCATGACGAAGTCGGTGAGCACGTCGACCAGGCCGGTGGCCTCCACGGCGGGCACGAACTCGTCGGGGTCGACCCGGCCGAACTCGGGGTGCTTCCAGCGCACCAGGGCCTCCGCGCCGACGACCTGCCTGCTGGGCAGGGCCACCTTGGGCTGGTAGTGCACCGAGACCTGGCCGCTCTCCAGCGCCGAGCGGAACTGGGTGACCAGCTGGAACCGGCGCAGGAAGATCTGGCCCATGCTCGGCGCGTACTGCCGCAACGGCTCGTTCTCGCTGGTCGCGCGCACCGCCACGTCCGCGCGCTGGAGCAGCGCGTCCGGGTCGTACTCCTCGATCTCGGCGTCGGCGGTGGTGGCCCAGCCGACGACCGCGCCCGCCTCCACCGTGAGCCGGTCCACCGGGTAGGGCATGGACAGCGCGGTCCGCAGCCGCTCGGCGATCTCCTGCACGCACCCCGCCTGCCGGTCCAGCAGCAGCACGGCGAACGCGCCGCCCTCCAACCGCGCCAGCGGCACCTCCGGCCCCAGCTCGTCGCGCAACCTGCGACCGGCCGCCACCACCATCCGGTTGGCCCACGCCTGCCCCAGCGCGTCGGACACCGTCGACAGCACGTCCAGGTCGATCCGCAGCACCACCGCCGTCTCCGCCTGGCGCATCGGCTCGGTCGCCGACTCCCGGAAACCCGGCCGGTTGAGCAGACCCGTCAACGGGTCGTGGTAGGCGTCGTGGCGCAACCGCGCCAGCAACCGCCGGTTGTCGACCGCGGTGGACAGGTGGCTGGCCAGCGTGCGCAGCAGCTGGATGTCGGACTTGCCGAAGCCGCGCCACCGGCTGAGCCGGTCGTGCACCTCGACCGCGCCGAGCAGCTGGGTGGCCCCGCGCAGCGGCACGACCAGCGCCTCCTGCGCGTCGCGGCGGGCCAGGGAGTCGGCGACCTCCTCGCCCGCGTCGACCACGCGGAAGTACCGGACCTGCGCGCCGGGCAGCTGGAGCATCGCGTCCTCGCGCAGCACGCGCGGGTCGTCGCGGCGCATCCCCGGCGGCAGCGGCTCGCCCGCCACGAACGTGCGCATCGGCGCCTGGGGGTCGGTGCGCAGCCGCAGCACCACGCGGTTGGCGTTGAGCTGCTCGCGGATGCGCTCGGCGATCGGCTGCCACTCGTCGTCCTCGGCGCGGCCGTCCCCGTCGTCGGGCGCGGTGCCGCGCGGTCCGGTGGCGTGGCGGCCGGAGCGGGCGACCCGCAGCGAGACCTCGCTGAGCGCCTCCAGGTCGCGCTGCTCGCGCAGCAGGCCCGAGTAGGCGAGGTAGATGGCGGTGATGCCGGCGAAGACGAGGCCGATCAGCAGGCCGCCCCACGGCGCGCGGGTCGCGATCTCGTAGCCGACCAGGCCGGCGGAGGTGTTCAGCAGCGCCACCACGAGGGTCTGGAGCACCAGGCGCAGCGACGGGCCGACCCTCATGCCCTTGCCCATGGTCCGCAGCGCGGTCAGGCCCAGGACGCTGGCCAGCAGCGGCACCGCGATGGTGCCGACGAACGCGCCCGCCCAGACCGGGCCGTCCCGGCCCAGGAGCTGCTCGACCCACTCGGCGACCGCGAAGGCCACCGAGATCTCCATGAACATCAGGCCCGCGTTGTAGACGGCGCGGTCCAGCACCCGGCGACCCAGCAGCGTGCCGACGCCCGCCACCACGTGCGCGGCCAGCACGACCTCGAACGGCGCCACCAGCAGGCCGAGCACCAGCGGTATCTCGGTGAAGGAGATGGTCCAGGCCACGCCGCTGCGGACGTCGACGTTGATGGCCAGCTGCTCGGCCAGCAGGAACCCGACCACCAGCAGCGGACCGGTCCAGTACAGCTTGCTGTCGGCCTGGTCGTCGGGCAGCCAGGCGCCGACGACGAACGCGGACAGCGCGCCCGCCACGAGGAGCAGGACCGCGAACACGGTGAAAGCGCGGTTCGCCGACCGGGTCGGTGCGTCCGGCGCCATGACCGACGCGTGGTCGGACATCCAGCCTCCTCGTCGGCCGTCGTCTCGGTGGGCCGGGTCGCGGCCTGCGGGCTCCTGGCGTGACTGAGGGGTCCCGAACACCGACCAGGACCCCTCCAAGGGTGTCAATGTACCCCGGTCGGACGACGAAATGGCAGGTCGAGTAGCCGATTGCCACGACAAGTAACAGAACGACCCCGGCGTTGGGCTCCTCCTGGAGCAGCGTCGCCGCCCGTCCGGCGAGCTCGGGAGATCATCCGAGGACCCGGTCACCCCTGCTCGGCGGGGGTGCCGGCCCGGAACCGGTTACGGGACCCCGCAGCGGGGTCGGGTCCGGGGTCGGACCTCCTGCCGCCCGACTGGCCGCCCGCGACCGCCCTCGCTCGTTCGGCGAGCTGCCCGAGAGCGCGGTGGAGGCGACCGGGGACGCGCTAGACCCAGGCCAGCTCGCGGCCGGGCGCCCGCTCCTCGCGGCGCAGGCCGTGCCGGACGCCGTCCAGCAGCCGCCGCGCCTCGGCGGCCGCGGAGTGCTGCGCCGCGCCGCTGCCGACCGCGTCGCGCAGCGCGAGCCAGACCGCGGCCTCGTCCTCGCGGACCGCGGCGAACAGGTGGCGCTGCTCCGGGTAGGGGTGCAGGGCGATCTTGTCGAGCTGGTCGCGCAGCGCGCCCAGGGCGGCCTTGCCCACCCCGCCGGTGGCGACGAGCCGGTCGTACTTGGCGGCCAGGTCGACCGAGTCCAGCTCGGACGACGACAGCGGCCCGAAGTTGAGCACCGCGTTCAGCCCGTACTCCAGGTCGTCCGCGGCGTCGAGCAGCCCGCGCGCGTCCGCCAGTTCGCCGGGCCGCCTGGCGCGCCGGACGACGAGGCCGACCGCGACGCCGACCACGAGGGCCGCGAGGCCGATGAGGATTTCGGTCATGCCCACCAGTCTCGGGGCCCGCGACGGGACCACCGGCCCCGGGCACGACGGTGGGTCGATCGCAGCGCCGACCGGTCGGCCGCAGTTCGGCTGGGCTGAACAGCTCAACCGATCAGCGCACGGTGTGTCACGCGAAGAGGTGATCTCGCCTGGTCCACCCGAGTGAAGTCGAAGTCGAGGGGTACTCGCGGCGCGAGTCGGGGCTCCTATGAGGTGAGGGGAAGCCGGGGATGGGAATCGCGGGCGAGGGGGTCGCCATGATCGTGGTCGAGGAGTTGTCCGGGAGGGCCAAGGCCGTGCTGCGCGCGGTGGCCGCGGGCAGGGCGCAGGTGACGGGGGGCTGCGAACCCGACCTGTACATCGACGGGTTGCCGTGCTGCGACCAGATGGTGTCGCACGACCTGGTGCACGCGGGGCTGCTGAGGGGGCTTCGCGCGGTGGGCCTGGACGAGCGCACGGAGGCCGTGCTGACGGACGCGGGGCGCGCGGCGATCACCTGACCCTCGAACAGGCGTTCGAAATAGGTTATGCTGCACTACGAGGCCGGCACGCAAGCGAGAGGAAGCGCTTGCGCGCCGGCCTCACCCGTGCCCGACCCGGGATGACCAGCCCGACCACGGACGAACGACGCCCCGGCGAAACCCCCGACCCGCACGACAGCCCCACCCGAGACGGGCGCCGAAGCGCGATCACCGCAGAACCGGGAAGCGCCCCCGGGCACGGGAGTCCGGGAGGCGCCTCCCCCTGCCGCCCCCGCGAACGCGACCTCGGGAACGGGAGTCCGGAAAGCAGCGTCCTCAACCGACCCCGCGAACGCGACCACCCGCGAACGGGGGTCCGGGGGCAGAGCCCTCCGAGCGGGGCCCGGGGGTCGCACCCCCGGAAGACAAAAAGCGAGGACCCCTGCTCGCGCATTCCGCGTGCAGGGGTCCCCGACGAACGTGGCGGGTAGAGGATTCGAACCTCTGTAGCTTTCGCGACGGATTTACAGTCCGCTCCCATTGGCCGCTCGGGCAACCCGCCCCGCCCCCGGTCTCCCGGGTGCGGTGGAGACAATACATAAGCCTGTCGGACCCCGCGCAACCGGGTATCCCCGGTAGGCTCCCGAGCGGTTCGAAGACCCACCGACGCGGAGGTACCGGGCACGTGGCAGACCCGTCGTTCGACGTGGTGAGCAAGGTCGACCGCCAGGAGGTCGACAACGCGCTCAACCAGGCAGCCAAGGAGCTGAGCACGCGGTTCGACTTCCGGGGGACCGGCACGTCGGTCGCCTGGGCGGGCGAGGAGGCGATCACCTTCGAGTCCGAGACCGAGGAGCGCTGCCGGGCCGCGATCGACGTCTTCCGGGAGAAGCTGGTCAAGCGCGGCATCTCGATGAAGGCGTTCGAGGTCGACGACCCGGCCGTGTCCGGCAAGGTGTTCAAGGTCACCGGGAACCTGGTCCAGGGCATCGCGAGCGAGAAGGCGAAGCAGATCGCGAAGAAGGTCCGCGACGAGGGCCCGAAGGGCGTTCAGGCGCAGATCCAGGGCGACCAGCTGCGCGTGACCGGCAAGAAGAAGGACCACCTCCAGGAGGTGATCTCGCTGTTGAAGAACTCCGACTTCGGCATCGCGCTCCAGTTCACCAACTACCGGTGACGTGACCGGTGCGCGTTACCCGCCCCACGAACGGGTAACGCGCGGTGCCCGCGGTCCGACATCGTGGGTGGTCCGCCGGGGGCGTCGCGCAGGGCGCGCCGTTCCCGGGAGTCGGCCGACGGGGGAACTACCGCGGGGAGAGGTCAGATGAAGGGCATCATCCTGGCGGGGGGCAGCGGGACGCGCCTGCACCCGATCACGCAGGCGGTCTCCAAGCAGCTGCTCCCGGTCTACGACAAGCCGATGGTGTACTACCCGCTGTCGGTGCTGATGCTGGCCGGCATCAGGGAGGTCCTGCTGATCTCCACGCCGACCGACCTGCCGCTGTTCCGGCGCCTGCTCGGCGACGGCTCGCAGTTCGGCCTGAGCGTCTCCTACGCGGAGCAGGCCCAGCCGAACGGGCTGGCCGAGGCGTTCGTGATCGGCGCGGACTTCATCGGGGACGACAGCGTGTCGCTGGTGCTGGGCGACAACATCTTCTACGGCCAGGGCTTTTCGCGGCTGCTCCAGCACCACGCGGCCACGCTGGACGGCTGCGTGCTGTTCGGCTACCCGGTGAAGGACCCCGAGCGCTACGGCGTCGGCGAGGTCGACGCGGCGGGCCGGCTGGTCAGCATCGAGGAGAAGCCGGCCGCGCCGAAGTCGAACAAGGCGATCACCGGCCTGTACTTCTACGACAACCAGGTCGTGGAGATCTCCAGGGCGCTCAAGCCGTCGCCGCGCGGTGAGCTGGAGATCACCGACGTGAACCTGACCTACCTGCGCCGGGGCCGCGCGCAGCTGGTCGACCTGGGCCGCGGTTTCGCGTGGCTGGACACCGGCACGCACGACTCGCTGCTGGAGGCGGGCCAGTTCGTGCAGGTGCTGGAGCACCGGCAGGGCGTGCGCATCGCGTGCCCCGAGGAGATCGCGCTGCGCATGGGCTTCATCAGCGCGGACGAGTGCTACGCGCTGGGCGCGAAGCTGGCGAAGTCGGGTTACGGCCAGTACGTGATGAACGTCGCGCGCGAGGTCCGCTGACCACGTGAGGTCCGCCGGCTAGTAGCGCCGGGCCAGCTCCTGGAGCCGCCGGACCCGGTCCGGGATCGGCGGGTGGGTGGAGAACAGCCTGGCCAGCTGCTCACCCGGCCGGAACGGGCTGGCGATCATCAGGTGCGACTGCGCGACCACGGCGGGTTCCGGCGCGAGCGGCGCGGCGCGCGTGCCGTGCTCCAGCTTGAGCAGCGCCGAGGCGAGCGCCAGGGGGTCGCCGGTCAGCTCCGCGCCCGACTCGTCGGCCTGGTACTCGCGGGACCGGCTGACGGCCATCTGCACGATGCCCGCCGCGACCGGGCCGAGCACGGCGATCAGCAGCACGGCCAGCGGGTTGGGCCGGTCCTCGTCGCCGCCGCCGAACACGCTCGCGAACACCGCCAGGTTCGCCAGCGTGCTCACCGCGCTCGCCAGCGCGCCCGCCACGCACGAGATCAGGATGTCGCGGTTGTAGACGTGGGACAGCTCGTGCCCCAGCACGGCGCGCAGCTCGCGCTCGTCGAGCAGCTCCAGGATGCCGGTCGTGCAGCAGACGGCGGCGTTGCGCGGGTTGCGGCCGGTCGCGAACGCGTTCGGCGCGGCCGTGGGGCTGAGGTAGAGCCTCGGCATGGGCTGCCGGGCGGCCTGCGCCAGCTCGCGCACGATGCGGTACATCGCGGGCTGCTCGACCTCGGACACGGGGCGCGCCCGCATGGCGCGCAGCGCGAGCTTGTCGGAGTTGAAGTACGCGTAGGCGTTCACGCCCAGCGCCACCAGCAGGCCGATCACCAGGGCGGTCCGACCGAACAGCGCGCTGATCGCGATGATCAACGCGCTCATGGCGCCGAGCAGCAACGCGGTCTTCAACCCGTTGTAGTGCTTGTGCACGTTGCTTCGCCTCCGGCTGTTCTACGTCCTCCCCCTCAACGCGCCCGGCCGGCCGGGGGTTCCGGCGCCGGGTCGCGCCGGGCGCGCGGTGGTGCTCTCCGGGGCGGGCTCCGCGCCCGGGTCGAGCGGCGGCGGTGGCGGGACGTGCGCGACCCACGTGGCCAGCACGTCGCGCTCCTGGACGAGTTCCGCCACGGCGCCCTCACCCGTCGGCGTGCCCGTGCCGGGGTAGGAGAAGTCGGGCGCCCAGTGCAGGGCGTCGAACGGGCACGCCTCCACGCAGATCCCGCAGTACAGGCACGAGCCGTAGTCGATGGCGAACCGGTCGAGCACGTTGCGCGCGCGGGGGCGGGCCGAGCCGGGCGCCTGCTCGGTCTCGGTGTGCGAGTCGATGTGGATGCACCAGTCGGGGCACTCGCGGGCGCAGATCATGCACACCGTGCAGTTGGCCTCCAGCAGCGCGATCACGCCGCGGGTGCGCGGGGGCAGGGCCGCCCGCTCCGGGGAGTCGTCAGTCACCGGTGTCCTCCTCGTATCGCGGTCCCCACGACGGGTCGGGCACGCCGGGCGGCGCGGTGCGGCGGCGGCTGGGCGCGGACGTGCCGTCCTCGCCGGGTTCGAGCCGGCCCGGCCACGGCCGCACCACGCGGGAGGCCAGCACGAAGTCCTTGCGCAGCGGGTGGCCGCTGAAGCTGTCGGGCAGCAGCAGGTGGGCGGCCTCGCGGTCGAGGGCGAGGCCGAACATCTCGGCGGCCTCCCGCTCGTGCCACGCCGCGCCCGCCCACAGCCCCGCCACGCTCGGCAGCGCGTCGTCGGGCCCCAGCTCGGTGCGCAGCAGCACGCCGTCCTTGGTGCCGGGGTGCAGCGCGTGCAGCAGCACGGCGTGCCGCCGGCCGGCCGCGCCCGGCCGGCCGGCGTCCTCGACGCCGAGCCAGTCGAACTGGGTGCAGCCCAGCTCGTCGCGCACGTGGCGGGCCGCCGCGGCCCACGAGTCGAGCGGCACGTGCGCCGCGCTCTGCCCGAACGCCGACTCCACCCGCGCGCCCGGCACGCGCGCGGCCAGGTCTCCCGACGCGGCGCTCACGAGATCAGCCGGTGGAGCGCGGCGAGGCCGTCCAGCAGCGCCTCGGGGCGCGGCGGGCAGCCGGGGACGGCGACGTGGACGGGCAGCACCTGGTCGATGCCCTTGGTGACGCTGTAGGAGTCCCAGTACGGGCCGCCGGTGTTGCTGCACGCGCCGACGGACAGGACGTACCGGGGTTCCGGCATCTCCTGGTAGGTCGCGATCACCGCGGGCAGCATGGCGTCGGTGACCGTGCCGGACACGACGAGCACGTGGGCCTCGCCGGCCGCGTGCGCCGGGTCGACCCCCAGGGCGGCGAGCTGTTCCGGGCGGTGGCCCTCCAGGGCGGCCATGACCTCGACGCCGCAGCAGGCCAGGCCGAGGTCGAGCACGGTGACCCGGTACGTCGTGCCCCAGTCCAAGGTGGAAACCGTCACGACGGATGAGGTTAATACGTGGGGGCCCGCCGGGCTTCCGCCCGGCGGGCCCCCAACCCCCCAATACCCCCCAAGATTGCCCCCACGCGAACAAGCGCCTGGTTGCGGGAGAAGTCTCTTACGGGCATCGCTTACTGTCCAGGGAAAACATCAAGATCTTCCGATAATTTCACCGTGAACTGTGGCCAAGTTCAGTACAACTGATCGGTAGAACAGCTCGCCCCGACCCGAGAGGCCCTGCATGTCGACCTCGACCCAGCTGCTCCTGCCGGCGGGCAACCGGCTCAGCAGACTGCTGCACGCTTCGCCGGTGCTGCTGGACACCACGTTGGACCAGCTCAGGACGTTGATCGCGGTGTACGAGACGCGGTCGGCGCTGCGCGCGGCGCGGGTGCTCGGGCGGGAGCAGTCCAGCGTGCAGAAGCAGGTCGACACGCTGAACCGCAACTTCAAGCAGCTGTGCGGCGAGCCGCTGGTCGTCAAGCAGGGTCGTGGAAAAGATGTGCTGATCACACCAACGGGTGAGGCGTTGGTGGAATTGGCGCGCCGGACGCTGAGCGAGTGGCTGGATTCGATTCACGAGTGCCGGCGCAAGCTCGGCACCACGGTGACCGTGGGTACCACTCGGTTCATGCTCGACTCGCTGGCCAAGGCGTGGCACCACGTGGCGGAGGACTTCCGCCGGCGCGACGTGGAGCTGAAGGTCGTGCACATCCGCACGAAGGACATCTGGACGAGCCTGGGTTCCAAGGAGGTCGACATCGTCTGCGGGAGCGTGGTGACGCCCGCGGGGCGGTCGACCGGGTTCGACGAGTTCGACGTGATCGAGTGGCGCCGGGGCGGGCTGGCGCTGCTCACCAACCTGCCGCCGCACCGGCTCGGCGACCGCGTCGGCACGGGCGAGCTGCCCGGCCTGCCGCTGGTGGTGCCGGGCGACGGGCTGATCGCCGAGTTCCTGCGCGGCTGGTTCGGACCGGACTACCGGAACGAACTGGACATAGCGGCGGAGATCGACGAGATCCAGTACGGCATGTCCCTGTTGCGCTCGGGGTTGGTCGAGGGCTGCATGATCGTCACCTCGGGCCTCGGCGTGGTCGCCGCGAACGGCGAGCTGCGCGAGGGCTCCGGACTGAGGGTGGTCGAGCTGAAGAACGACCGGAAACCGCAGCTGGAGCGCCTGGTCGGGGTCTTCGCCCGCAAGGAGGAGCGGGCGAAGTTCCCGGCCGACCACCCGTTGAACCTGCTGTGGGCGGCGTTCCAGCGCGAGGTGCCCGACTAGCGCTCCGGGCGGCGTCGCTGGGCCTGGCGCACCAGCCACTCCAGCCCGGTGAGCTGCCGCGGCGCGGCGGGCTTCGGTGGCTCCTCGGTGCCGCGCGGCTCCTGCCGCGTTCGGTGCGACGGGCGCTGGGCGTCGATGTCGTTCATGGTGCGCTCCCTACGTCGGTCGACGGCGAGTGCCGTCGATCGGAGCACCGACAGGGGTCCGCTCGCTAGACCGCTCAGCCTTACGAGTGACAGGCCGCGGCTTTGCGGTCGGGATGGCGCGCACGTGGGATCGGGTGTTCCGGCCACCCGGCGTCACCCGTTCGAGAAGCGGGCTCGACCAGGCCGGACACCGCGGACGACGAGCGCTACTCGTAACGCGCGGCGTACTTCGTCGGAGTCTCGCCGAACATCGCGGTGAAGTCGCGGACGAAGTGGGGCTGGTCGGCGTACCCCAGGTCGGCCGCCAGCGCCGCCCAGTCGATGCGCCCGCCCGCCGCCATCCGCTCGGTCACCTCGCGCAGCCGGTAGCGGCGGATCACCCACTTGGGGCTGACGCCGACGTGCTCGGCGAACAGCCGTTGCAGGTTGCGGACGGTGGTGCCCAGCTCACGGGCCAGCACGTCGACCCGCGTGACGCCCGGCTGGGTGATGATCAGCTCGACGACCTCCACCGCCTGCCGCGACCTCGCGCCCGGCTCCGGCAGGTTCGCCCGCAGCGCCTCCTCGACCGACTCGACCTCCGCCCGCTCCGGCAGGCCCGCGAACACCTCGGCGGCGGGCAGGGCGCGGTCGGTGATCGACTGGACCGGTGCGCCCAGGAACGGCCGGAACGCGCCGGGGTGGAAGGCGACGCCGAAGACCCGACCGGTCCCGTCCAGCTCGTGGAAGACGTGACCGCTGGACACCCCGTGCACCTCGGCGCCACTTTCGTGGAACGACAGCTGCACGTTCGGGTAAGGCACGATCAGCTGCCGGTAAGGGCGGTCGTAGGTCCACTCGACCACCCAGTACCGCGCCACGAACGCCGCCAGGTCGGCCGACGGCGCCAGGAACTCGTGCCGCTGGTGGCGGCGCCAGGCCAGCTCGCGCTCGTCCCGCGTCACGCCGGGAGCGTATGTCGCCTTTGTTCAAGACACGCCCCGCACCCCGTTCCTACGGTGGCGGCATGTCGCGTGAGCAGTTGATCCCCCGAGCCGTGAAGACCGCCGTCGAGGTCGTCGGCGGCATCGAGCCCGACCGGTTGGGCGCGCCGACGCCGTGCAGCGAGTACGACGTCCGCGCGCTGGTGCACCACCTGCTGTTCTGGGGGCCGTCCCTGGAAGGCGCGGCGCGCAAGGAGAGCGTCCCGCCGCCCGCCGCCGCCGAGCCGGACGTGGACCTGGTCACCGGGGCGTGGGCGGCGGACCTGACCGCGCAGCTCCGGCGCACGGCCGACGCGTGGAGCGCGCCCGGGGCGTGGACGG
The DNA here is from genome assembly GCF_039527585.1 of Saccharothrix xinjiangensis. Classification (NCBI taxonomy): domain Bacteria; kingdom Bacillati; phylum Actinomycetota; class Actinomycetes; order Pseudonocardiales; family Pseudonocardiaceae; genus Saccharothrix; species Saccharothrix xinjiangensis. Next base: position 327,871 of record NZ_BAAAKE010000004.1, read on the forward strand.
GCACGACGCGCATGGGCGGGCCGGCCGAGATGCCGGCCGAGCTGGTGGGCGGCATGGTGCTCGGCGAGGTCGTCGTGCACACGTGGGACCTGGCCCAGGCCACTGGTCAGGCCGCGACCTGGGACGACGACGTGCTCGACCAGGTGCACCAGGACCTCGTGCCGACCGCGCAGATGGGCCGTGACATGGGCGTCTACGGGCCCGAGGTGCCGGTCCCGGCGGACGCGCCGCTGATCCACCGCATCCTCGGCCTCACCGGTCGGCGCCCCTGACCGCAGCCGCCGATGCCCCCGGCGACGGTCCTGCCGAGGGCATCGGTCGTTCCACACCTGTTCCACGACCACCGGCGGCGGGACCTGGCAGTTCCTCATCTGCCCCGCACGTGCTGCCCGGTGGTATCCGCGCTGGTCAGCGAGGTTCCACCAGGCTGACCAGCGCGAAGCTCAAGCCTCAAGACCGGGCAGCTCAGTCCCGCAGCTCCATCGTGCAGCACTTGGGCCCGCCACCCGACTTGCGGAGTTCCGAGATGTCCACGAACACCGGCTCGAACCCGCGCTCCGCCACCTCGTCCGCCAGGCGCACGGCCTCCACCGGCAGCACCACGTGCCGCCCGTCGGAGACCGCGTTCAGCCCCAGGCACGCCGCGTCCTCCCCGGTCGCGATCACGGCGTCCGGGAAGAGGCGGCGCAGGACGCGGCGGCTGCCCGGCGAGAACGCGTCGGGGTAGTACGCGACCAGGTCGTCCGCCAGCACGAACAGGGCCACGTCGAGGTGGTAGTACCTCGGGTCGGTCAGCTGGAGGGAGACCACGGGCACGCCCAGCACCTCCTGCGCCTCCGCGTGCGCCAGGGGGTCGGTGCGGAAACCGGTGCCCGCCAGCAGGTACCTGCCGGTCCAGGTGAAGTCGCCCTCGGCCTCGTTCGTGCGCTCCGGCATCACCACGTCGCGGTAGCCGTTGGCCAGGAACCAGCGCCGGAAGTGGTCGGCCTCGGCCGCCCGCTGCGGCGCGCGGAAGCGCGAGCCCAGGACCCGGCCGTCGATCACGGTGCCGGAGTTGGCCGCGAAGACCATGTCCGGCAGGCCGGGCTGGGGGGCGATGGTCTCCACCCGGTGCCCCAGCCGCTCGTAGGTCTCCTTCAGGGCCGTCCACTGCTCGACCGCCAGCGCCGTGCTGATGGGACGCGTGGGGTCCATCCACGGGTTGATGGAGTACTCCACCGTGAAGTGCTCCGGCGAGCACATGAGGTACCGACGGGTGGTCGGCACGCGCACCGGGGCGGCCGGGGTCGCCACCTCCAGCACGATCGGCTCTTCGCCGGGGCCCAGAAGAGAAACCGAGGTCATGGATCGAAATGTAGATGGCCCTCCGACCATCGAACAACGCCGCGATATTGCGTGATCTGGTGCAGAATGTTGCGTGTGGACTCGATTGACCAGCGAATCATTTCGTGCCTGATGGCCAATGCCCGCTCCAGCTACGCCGAGGTGGGCAAGGAGGTGGGGCTGTCCGCTCCCGCGGTGAAGCGGCGGGTCGACAAACTGCTGGACACGGGCGTGCTGCGCGGCTTCGCCGCGGTCGTCGACCCGGAGCAGCTGGGCTGGGGCACCGAGGCCTTCGTGGAGGTGCACTGCCGCGGCAACGTCGCGCCGCACGACATCCAGCAGCACCTGGAGCCGATGGCCGAGGTCCGGGCCGCCTACACGGTCTCCGGTTCGGCGGACGCCATCGTGCACCTGCGCGCCGCGAACATCCACCACCTGGAGACGGCCCTGGAGCGGCTGCGCGCCGTGGAGATCATCGACCGGACCGTGTCCACCGTGGTGCTGTCCCGCCTGCTGGACCGCCCACCGGCACCCTAGAGTCGCCGCATGGCCGAGGTGCTGCTGGAACGCTCCGACCGCGTGGCGGTCATCACAGTGCACGACCCCCGGCGCCGCAACGCGCTCACGCTCGACCTGTCCGACCGGCTCGCGGACGCGGTGCGGTCGTGCGAGTCGGACCCGGACGTGCACGCCGTCGTGGTGACCGGCGCTCCCCCGGCGTTCTGCGCGGGCGCGGACCTGACCGCGTTGGGCGAGTCCCGCGAGGAGGGCCTGCGGCGCATCTACGCGGGCTTCCTGGCGGTGGCGAACTGCTCCCTGCCGACCGTGGCGGCCGTGGGCGGCGCGGCGGTGGGCGCGGGCCTCAACCTGGCGCTCGCGTGCGACGTGCGCGTCGTGGGCCCGGAGGCCCGGTTCGACGCCCGGTTCCTCCAGCTGGGCATCCACCCCGGCGGCGGGATGACGTGGATGCTCCAGCGGCTCGTCGGACCCCAGACCGCGACCGCGATGACGCTGTTCGGGCAGGTCCTGGGCGCGGACGCGGCGGTGGGCCGCGGGCTGGCCTGGCAGCGGGTCGACGGCGGGCACGACGAGCTGGTCGCCGCGGCCGCGGAGCTGGCCCGCCCGGCCGCCGGGGCGCCGCGCGACCTCGTCCGGACCATCAAAGCCTCGATGCGCGCGACCGCCGCCCTCACCGACCACGCCGAGGCCGTGGACGTCGAGCTGGCGCCGCAGGCGGCCTCGATCGGGACGCCGGAGTTCCAGGCCCGGCTCGCCGCCGCGAAGGCCCGGATCAGCGGCCGGGACTGACCCCGGACACCGCGATCCGGTCGCGGCGACCACGAGCGTTACCTACTGACGAGTAGGTACAGTTACCCCTAGGTGACCCCTAAGTGCCCGAACAAGGGCACCAGGTGGAACGGATCGTCCCGCACAGTGGTACGTCACGAACCGGGCCGCCGGGCGACACGACTACCCTCGAACCAGTGGGGGACGGGGCACTGGTTCCCGAAGCGGGTGTGAGAAAGGGATCGGCGGAGTAATGACTACCGACGTTGGCAACGGCGCCCCGGGGGACTCCCCGGGAGGAACGGTCCGCAAGCTGGACCGCGTGGTGATCCGGTTCGCCGGCGACTCCGGTGACGGCATGCAGCTCACGGGCGACCGCTTCACCTCCGAGGCCGCGGCGTTCGGCAACGACCTCGCGACCCTGCCCAACTTCCCCGCCGAGATCCGCGCGCCACAGGGCACGCTCCCCGGCGTCTCCAGCTTCCAGCTGCACTTCGCCGACTACGACATCCTCACCCCCGGCGACCGCCCCGACGTGCTCGTGGCGATGAACCCGGCGGCGCTCAAGGCCAACATCGGCGACCTGCCCAAGGGCGGCACGCTGATCGTCAACACCGACGAGTTCACCAAGCGCAACCTGGTCAAGGTCGGCTACGGCGCCGACCCCCTGGAGGACGACTCCCTGGAGGCCTACCAGGTCCACAAGGTCGCCATGGCCACGCTGACCATCGGCGCGCTGGAGAACACCGGCCTGGGCAAGAAGGACGCGGAGCGGGCGAAGAACATGTTCGCCCTGGGCCTGCTCTCCTGGATGTACCACCGGCCCACCGAGGGCACCGAGCGGTTCCTGCGCGAGAAGTTCGCCAAGAAGCCCGACATCGCCGAGGCCAACGTGCTGGCGTTCCGGGCGGGCTGGAACTACGGCGAGACCACCGAGGCCTTCGCGGTCACCTACCAGGTCGCGCCCGCCAGGCTCAACCCCGGCACCTACCGCCAGATCACCGGCAACACCGCGCTCGCCTACGGCATCGTCGCGGCCGGTCAGCGCTCCGAGCTGCCCGTGGTGCTGGGCACCTACCCGATCACGCCGGCGTCGGACATCCTCCACGAGCTGTCCAAGCACAAGAACTTCGGCATCACCACGCTCCAGGCCGAGGACGAGATCGCGGGCATCGGCGCGGCCCTGGGCGCCTCCTACGGCGGCGCGCTCGGCGTGACCTCCACCTCCGGCCCCGGCATCGCGCTGAAGTCCGAGACCATCGGCCTCGCGGTGATGACCGAGCTGCCGCTGGTCGTCATCGACGTGCAGCGCGGCGGCCCGTCCACCGGCCTGCCGACCAAGACCGAGCAGGCCGACCTGCTCCAGGCGATGTTCGGCCGCAACGGCGAGTCGCCGGTGCCGGTGGTCGCGCCCCAGTCGCCCGCGGACTGCTTCGACGCCGCCCTGGAGGCCGCGCGCATCGCGCTGGTCTACCGCACCCCCGTGCTGCTGCTCTCCGACGGCGCGATCGCCAACGGCTCCGAGCCGTGGCTGATCCCGGACGTCGACTCCCTGCCCGACCTGCGGGTGGAGTTCGCGACGGAGCCCAACGGCCCGGACGGCGCGTTCTGGCCGTACCTGCGCGACCCGGAGACGCTGGCCCGCGCCTGGGCCGTGCCCGGCACCCCGGGCCTCCAGCACCGCATCGGCGGCCTGGAGAAGGCCGAGGGCACCGGCAACATCTCGTACGACCCGGCCAACCACGACCACATGGTGCGGCTGCGCCAGCGCAAGGTCGACGGCATCGAGGTGCCCGACGTCGTGGTGGACGACCCGTCCGGTGAGGCGCGCGTCCTGGTCGTCGGCTGGGGCTCGTCCTACGGCCCGATCGGCGCCGCCGCGCGCCGCGTGCGCAAGCTCGGGCTGCCCGTGGCGCACGCCCACCTGCGGCACCTCAACCCGTTCCCGCGCAACCTGGACGAGGTGCTCAAGCGCTACGACCGGGTGATCGTGCCGGAGATGAACCTGGGCCAGCTGGCGCTGCTGCTGCGCGCCAGGTACCTGGTCGACGCCATCAGCTACACCAAGGTGCAGGGCCTGCCGTTCAAGGCGGAGGAGTTGCAGGACGTGCTCGCCGACGTGATCAAGGGAGTGGGCGAATGACCACAACGGATCTGGGCCTGCCGGGCCCGGGGGGCCTCGCTGGTGTGCCCACCTCCGACGAACCGCAGAAGGCCAAGGACTACAAGTCGGACCAGGAGGTCCGCTGGTGCCCCGGCTGCGGTGACTACGTGGTGCTCAACGCCGTGCAGTCGTTCCTGCCCTCGCTGGGCCTCAAGCGCGAGAACATCGTGTTCATCTCCGGGATCGGCTGCTCGTCGCGGTTCCCGTACTACATGAACACCTACGGCATGCACTCGATCCACGGGCGCGCGCCGGCCATCGCGACCGGCCTGGCCGTGGCTCGGCCCGACCTGTCGGTGTGGGTGGTGACCGGTGACGGCGACGCGCTGTCCATCGGCGGCAACCACCTGATCCACACGCTGCGCCGCAACGTGAACCTCAAGATCCTGCTGTTCAACAACCGGATCTACGGCCTCACCAAGGGCCAGTACTCGCCCACCTCCGAGGAGGGCAAGGTCACCAAGTCCACGCCGTTCGGGTCGCTGGACCACCCGTTCAACCCGGTGTCGCTGGCGCTGGGCGCGGAGGCCACGTTCGTCGGCCGGGCGGTCGACTCGGACCGCGCGGGCCTGACCGAGGTGCTGCGGCAGGCGGCCGAGCACCGGGGTTCGGCGCTGGTGGAGATCTACCAGAACTGCCCGATCTTCAACGACGGCGCGTTCGACGTGCTCAAGGACGCCGACGAGGCGTCCCGGCGGATCATCAACGTGGTGGACGGGCAGCCGATCACCTTCGGCGGCGGCGACTACGCGGTGGTCCGGGACGGCTTCGGCCTGGCCGTGGCCAAGACCGCCGAGGTGGCCGAGTCGGACGTCGTGGTGCACGACGCGTCGGACCTGAACCTGGCGTTCGCCCTGTCCCGGCTGTCGACGCAGGACCTCCAGCACACCGTGACGGGCGTGTTCCGGAACGTGGGGCGCACCACGTACGACGACGCGGCGCGCGCGCAGGTCGCCGAGGCCGAGGCGGCGAAGCCCGCGGACCTCGCGGCGCTGCTGCACGGCAAGGACACCTGGACCGTGGTCGGGTAGACCCGGGCTCCGGACGAACGGAGGGCCCCTGTTCCGCCTCCCGGAACAGGGGCCCTCTCGCGTTCCCTCCCCAGGGAAGCACGGCGGGCAACCCCATCGGGGCACCCCTGTTTCCCATACTGCCGGCTGACACCGGTCGTCGCCCGGGAGTTTCAGGAACGCGACAGGTCACGCGGGTTCGGCCGGGAGCCGCCGGACCGACCGCACCGCCAGCGCGAGCGGCACGCTGACCACGGCGGCCACCGCACCCGCCACGAGCACCGCGCCCGCGCCCACGCGCTCGGCGACCGGCCCGGCCAGGGCCATGCCCAGGGGCGCGGCGGCCAGCCCGACGACGGTGGAGAACCCCGTCGCCCTGGCCACCAGGTCGACGGGCACGTGGGTCTGCCGAGCGGTGTCGACGAGCACGGTGTGCAGCGCGGCCTGGACGCCCGCCGGCACCGCCGCCACGGCCAGGACCGGCACGGGGGCGCCCAGCGCGAGCAGGACGAGCAGCGGCGCCAGGGCGACGGGGACGGTGACGGCGAGCCGCAGCGGTCGCCGGGGCCGCAGGCGCAGGGCGGCGGCGCTGCCGAGGAGCGCCCCGACCGCGTAGCCGTTGCCGATGAGCGCCCAGGCCAGCGGGCCGCCGAGGCGCCGGTCGGCGATGATCGGGCCGAGGACGAGGAACGGCGAGATGCACGCGCCGTTGAGGATCGCGACCTGGACGGTGGTCGCCTGGAGCCAGGGCCGGGCGCGGAAGTCGCGCCACCCGTGCCGCACGGCGTCGAGCACCGCCGGACCCGGGGGCACCGGCCGGTCCGGGACCACCAGCGCGGCGAGCGCGCAGGCGCTGAGCAGGAACGTGACCGCGTCCAGGGCGAACACCACCCCGGAACCGACCGCGGCCACGAGTGCCGCGGACACCACGGGCGCGACCAGCACCGCGCCGTTCTGGGTGGCGTTGAGCAGGGCGTTGGCCTGGCGGCGGTGGGACCCCGGCACGACGTCGGCGAGCATGCCCGCGGCGGCGGGGGCGAAGAAGGCGGTGGCACCGCCCGCGACCGCCTGGAGCACGGCGAGGTGCCACAGGGCGCCGGCGCCGGTGAGCAGCAGGGCGGCGGTCAGGGCCTGGGTGCCGCACCGGACGAGGTCGGCGGTGACCATGACCGCCCGGCGGGACAACAGGTCGCCCACGACGCCGCCGACGAGCGTGAACACGACCACCGGCAGGCGGCCGGCCAGCAGGACGAGGCCGACTTCGGTGGGTGAGGCGCCGAGGCGGAGAGCGCCGAACAGCAGGGCGATCGAGACCAGGCCGTCGCCGAGGTGGGAAGACGTGCGGGCGGTGAAGTACCAGCGGAACGCCGGGTCGCGGAGGAGGACGAGCACGAGCCGACCTTGCCGGCGGGCACCGACAAGGAGCCGGGGTCGCTGCCCGCCGGGCGGGCGGCGCGGGTGGCGGCTGGACGGCGGCGGCAGGCAAGCGCCCAGCCGCAGGGGCCAGCCGGCAGAGGCCAATCACAGCGCCCGGCCACAGCGGCGGGCGGTCAGCCGGCAGTGCGCGGGCGAGCCGGCAGTGTGCTCTGGCGGGCCGGGTCGGGTCTCCCCTACGGCTACGGCGCCTGGTGGAAGCCCGCCTTCTCCGCATCCGAGGTGGTGCGGAACCACACGTCGGCACGGGTTTCGCGGAAGTTCGCGGACTCGCTGGTGAAGTAGCGGCGACCGGTGAGGGTGGCCTTCACCTGGAACTCGGGCGCGGGCGCCAGGCCGTCCGACTTCGGGAGCACCGAGCCCGGCCCGAACGGGGAGCGCGGGTTGAAGCCCTCCTCCTGCCCCCGGTACCGGGTGCTGCCGCTCGCGGGTCGACCGCCCGTGCTCGGGCTGAAGCCCACCGGGCGCGGGCGGACCGGGCGGGCGGCGGCCGGGGTGGTCGACTTCGGCGCGGACGTGGGCGCGGGCGGTGGTGGCGGCGAGGTGCGCCGGTCGCCCGAACGGCGGGCGGAGCGCTGCGGCAGGCCGGCACCCGTGGTGCCGCCGGCGGCCGGGACGGACGTCTCGGCTCCCTGGTCGTCGCCGTTGGCCGCCAGCAGCTCGGGTGCCAGCTTGGGCACGAACGGCTGGTCGTCGCTCACCGGCGGCGTGGGACGGGACGCTTCCGGCTCCGGTTCGGGCTCCGACTCGCCCTCCAGCGTCACCAGCGGCTCGAACAGGCTGCGCGGACGGGCCGGCTCCTCCTTCGACGCCGGGGTCGGCTTGGCGGCAGGAGGAGCGGGGGTCGGCTTCGGGGCGGGTTCCGGGGTCGTCTGCTCCACGAAAGTGGGCACGAACGGCTCGGGCTCGGTGGGGGTGGGCTCCACGAACGCCGGCTCGAACGGCTCCGGCTCACCAGGACGGAACTCGGTCGGGCGGATCTCGGTCGGGTAGTCGTCGCCAGGGCGGTCGTCGACCTCCCGGTCTTCCCCGTCACGGACATCGCCCGACCGGATGTCACCCGACCAGGTGCCGGTGTGCCTAGGTTCGGTGTGCCTAGGTTCGGTGTGCCTGGGCTCTGCGTGCCGCGGCTCGGCATGCCTCGGCTCCGCGTGCCGGGGCTCACCGGGCGCAGCTCCGTGGCGCGGCGCGGTAGGCGGCACCTCCGGCTCGGCCGCCGGCTCGGGCGCACGGTGCTCGCGCGGCTCGAAGTCCGGCACAACGTCAGGCACGACGGGCATGGGCTGCGCAGCGGACACCGGCCTGAGGATCTCGGTCGCCGGCCCGCGCCGCTCCGCCTCGACGTCCACGGGCGCGAAGTGCCCGGTCAGGTCGTGCTCGGGCCAGGCCTGGGGCTCCTCACGATCAGCATCCCGACCCGCATCCCGGCCCCTCTCCCGATCCACCTCGGCGATGGCCTCGGCCAGCGCGGTCGCCGGGATGAGGGCCGTCTCCTCGGAACCTCGGCGCTCGGGCTCGTCCTCCTCCTCGCGCCCTCCCGACAGCAGCTCGTCCTGGTCGTAGACCTCCCGGATGGCCGTCTCCTCGCGCCACACCTCGCGCGGCTGGAAGGCCTGCACCTCGGGCGGCGCGATCGGCTCGTCCCGGCGCGGCTCGACCTCGGCCACCGGCACGGCGGGCAGCAGGTGCGTCTCCTCGGCCGGCAGCTCCGGCACCTCACGACCACCGTGCAGGTCCCGAGGCACGTCCCGACCAGTCGCACCCCGACCGGTCGCATCACGGGACCCGGCCCGGGACCCGACCCGAGCGGCCTCCGCGCCCATCGGCTCCCGCACGTCACCGCCCTGCGGGGACATCCGGTCGAACAGGCTGCGCGGCGGGTCCTCCTCCAGCTGCGGGAAGTCGTGCCCCTCCTCGAAGTCCGACAGCGGCCGGTGCTCGTCGTCCAGCTCCTCCAGCAGCTCCTCGCGCTTCAGGTCGGCCGCGTCGTAGCGCGGCGACTCCGGCACGTCGTCGACCAGCGAGCGGGACGCCTCGACGTGCCAGTCGTCGGACGACCGGTCACGCGCCGGGGCCGGGGTGACGGCGGTGGCGGTGGCGGTGGCGGTGGCGGTGGTGACCATGCCGCTGCCGGTGGTGGAGGTCGGGCGCGGCCCGATCAGCAGCCGGTCCTCCATCTCCTCCAGTTGCCGCTTCGCCGGGCGGACCATGATCAGCCAGGTCAGCGCGACGCCTGCCGCGAACGCCAGCAGGCTCCACAGCCACACCTGCCCGAAGAGCGAACTCACGGGAGACCCTCCCACCGCTGCTTGTCACACCCCGACACGCTCCGCTTCCGGGTATTCACCCGGTCGTGGAAGCGGTGTCAAACTACCCTGACCCCCTCGTTCGGCGCGTGGGGCCGCCCGGACGCGGGACCGCTCTCCGATGGTAGGCCATTCGGAGTAGTCAACCAGCCGGAACGACCGGCGTACAGTGGCCCTCGTGCCGCCGTTGACCACGTCTTCCGCTGCTCCGAACGGCACGGGTTCCGCGAACCGGGGCATCGCCTTCGGCGCCGCCGCCTACTTCCTCTGGGGCATCGTGCCCGCGTACTGGCCGCTGCTCCAGCCGGCCGGCTCGGCGGAGATCCTGGCTCACCGGATCGCGTGGTCCCTGGTGGTGATGGCGCTGCTCACCGCGGTCCTCGGCCGCTGGGCGGGCATCCGCGGCCTGTCGAAGCGCGGCTGGCTCATGGTGACCGCCGCGTCGGTGCTGATCGCGGTCAACTGGGGCGTCTACATCCACGCGGTCAACACCGGGCACGTGGTCGAGGCCGCCCTCGGCTACTTCATCAACCCCCTGGTGAGCGTCCTGCTCGGGGTGGTGGTGCTGCGGGAGCGCCTGCGCGTCGCCCAGTGCGCCGCCCTGGTCGTCGCGGTCGCCGCCGTCGTGGTGCTGGCCGTCGACTACGGCAGGCTGCCGTGGATCTCGCTGGTGCTGGCCTGCTCGTTCGGCTTCTACGGCCTGCTGAAGAAGACCGTGCCGCTGGACGCGACGGCCAGCCTGACCGCGGAGAGCCTGGTGCTGGCCCCGGTCGCGATCGGATACCTGCTCTGGCTCGGCCCGGCCGGCACCTTCCAGGGCCACGGCTGGGGGCACGCGCTGTGGCTGGCGTCCGCGGGCCTGGTCACCGCGGTCCCGCTGCTGCTGTTCGGCGCCGGGGCGCGGCTGGTGCCGCTGGCCACCATGGGGATGCTCCAGTACCTCGCCCCGATCCTCCAGTTCGCCTGGGGCGTGTTCGTGGTGCACGAGCCGATGCCCGGGTCCCGCTGGTTCGGCTTCGCCCTGGTGTGGGCAGCGCTGGCGATCTTCACCTTCGACGCCCTGCGCACCCGCCGCAAACTCCCGGTGACCAACCTGACCTAGACCCGACCACCCGGCGCCACCCCGGTCATGAACCCAACCACCACGCGAGGCCGCGTCGGCCTGTCGGCGCGCCTTCCGGCGAAATCACGCCCTTCGATTTCGCCGGAAGACGGGCCGATGGGCCGACTTCAGGCGGCCGAGCCGCCGCTGCGGAGCAGCGGCAATTCAACGCAGAGCAGCGGCCAAACTATCTAGTACGAGTCACCACGTAGTCGCTGACCGACTCCAGCGCGTCCCGCGCGGCCCCCGTCGGCAGCACCTCCAGGTTGGCGCGCGCCCGCTCCGCGTAGTCGTCCAGGGTCTTGCGCGCCCGCGCCAACCCCGAGGACGCCCGCAGCAGCTCCAGCGCCTCGAAGACCTCGGCGTCGTCGGTGATCGGGGCCGCCAGCAGCCGCGCCAGCCGCGAGTCCGGCTCGTCCTCCAGCGCGTACAGCATGGGCAGGGTCTTCACGCCCTCGCGCAGGTCCGTGCCGGGCGTCTTGCCGGACTCCTCGGTCGGCGAGGCGATGTCGATGACGTCGTCGGAGATCTGGAACGCCGCCCCGATCACCTCGCCGTACGCGCGCAGCGCCTCCACCTGCTCCGGCGTCGCCTCGGAGAACATCGCGCCGAACCGGGCGGCGGTCGCGATCAGCGAACCGGTCTTCTCCGCGATCGTGGTCAGGTAGTGCGCGACCGGGTCCTCGCCGGCGCGCGGGCCGACGGTCTCGCGCATCTGGCCGGTGACCAGCTCGGAGAACGTCTCCGCGATGATCCGCGCGGCGCCGGTGCCCAGGTCCGCCACCAGCGCGGAGGCGTGCGCGAACAGGTAGTCGCCGGTGAGGATGGCGATGCTGTTGTCCCACTTCGCGTTGGCCGACGCCGCGCCGCGGCGCATGGTGGCCTCGTCCATCACGTCGTCGTGGTACAGCGTGGCGAGGTGCGTCAGCTCGACGACGGCCGCCGCCTTGATCACGTTCTCGCGGTCCCAGGTCTCGCCGAACTGGGCGGACAGGATGGTGAACAGCGGGCGGATGCGCTTGCCGCCCGCCTCGACCAGGTGCAGCGACGTCTCCATCACCGGGTGGAACTCGCTCTGCACGACCTTGTGCAGCAGCTCCTCCACCTCGTTGAGGCCGCCCTGCACCACCTCCGCGAGCACGGGGTCCGCAAACCGGAACCCCGTCCCCGCCCGCTCGCTACTGGTCACGCCTACAGAGCCTACGTACCACTAGAAGATGAACGCGCCGGTACCCGCCCATTCGAGCACCTTGGGCGGCCAAACACCGAGCACGAGCGTGAACAGCACGCCCATCGTGATCGCCATGGTGGTGAACGCGCCGGGCACGCTCACCGCCGGGCCGTCCGCCGCGGGCTCGCTGAAGTACATCAGCACGATGACCCGCAGGTAGAAGAACGCCGCCACGGCGCTGGCCACCAGCGCGACCACCACCAGCGGCGTCATGTCGGCCTCGACGGCCGCCGCGAACACCGCGAACTTGCCGATGAAACCGCTGGTCAGCGGCAGGCCGGCGAGCGCGAGCAGCAGGAACGTGAACACACCGGCCACCACCGGCGACCGCTTGGCCAGGCCCGCCCACTGCGACAGGTGGGTGGCCTCGCCGTCGGCGTTGCGCACCAGGCTGACGACGCCGAACGCGGCGATCGTGGTGAAGCCGTAGGCCATGAGGTAGAACATCGTGCCCGACAGGCCCTGCTCGTTCAGCGAGATCGCGCCGACCAGCAGGAAGCCCGCGTGCGCCACCGACGAGTAGGCGATCATGCGCTTCACGTCGGTCTGGGTGAGGCCGAGCACCGCGCCGATCACCATGGACACGATGGCCACGCCCCACAGCACGCCCTGCCACTCCCAGCTGGAGCGCTCGAACGCGCCGTAGAGCACGCGCAGGATGCCGCCGAACGCGGCGACCTTCGTGCACGCCGCCATGAACGCCGTCACCGGCGTCGGCGCGCCCTGGTAGACGTCCGGGGTCCAGGCGTGGAACGGGCCGACGGAGGCCTTGAACAGCAGGCCGACCACCAGCAGGCCGAAGCCCGCGTACAGCAGCGTGTCGGACCGGTCGGTGCCCGAGGTGGCGGTGGCGATGTCGGCCAGCTTCACCGAGCCCGCGTAGCCGTAGAGCAGGGCCACGCCGTAGAGGAAGAACGCCGACGCGAACGCGCCCAGCAGGAAGTACTTCACCGCGGCCTCCTGCGACAGCAGGCGACGGCGGCGCGCCAGGCCGCACATCAGGTACAGCGGCAGCGACAGCACTTCGAGCGCGATGAACATGGTGAGCAGGTCGTTCGCCGCGACGAAGACCATCATGCCGCCGAGCGCGAACAGCGTGAGCGGGAACACCTCGGTCTGCATGCCGAACCGGGTGGCCTGCTCGCGCGTCATCAGGGCCTGGGCGCCGCCCCCGGCCTGGTCCCGGTAGGTGCCGCCGCTGGGCGTGGCCTCCGGCATGAACGCGCCGCCGGGCTCGACGGACCTGTCGGCGATCAGCAGCACCGAGCCCAGGCCGAGCAGCAGCAGCGTGGCCCACAGGAAGATCGTCGGCTGGTCCACCGAGATCGCGCCCGCCAGGGTCGTCTTGCCCTGGTCGGGAGTGCCCTCGTCGGACGCGTAGGCGACGAGCAGCGCGCCCGCGGCGGCCAGGGTGGCCAGCACGAGCACGACCTGCGCGGCCCAGCGCTGCGCCTTCGGCAGGAACGCCTCGACGAGCACGCCGGCGCAGGCCGCGCCCAGCACGATCAGCAGCGGCGCGACGGCGAAGTAGTCGATCTCCGGTGCTTGCAGCCGCTCCACGTTCTGCGAGAGGAACGTCGTCACGTCACTTGCCTTCCTGCGCGACCGGGTCGGCCACACCGACCTCGCTGAGCGTCGCCCCGACCGACGGGGTGATCACGTCCAACACCGGCTTCGGGTAGAAGCCCAGCACCAAGATCAGCGCCACGAGCGGTGCGAGCACGGCCAGCTCGCGCTTGTTCAGGTCCGGCACCGGGGCGCGCTCGGGGTCGACCGCCGCGCCGGGGCCGCCGGCCAGGTCGACCAGCGCGGTGCCGCGCACCGGGCCCTGGAAGACCCGCTGGTAGAGCCACAGCACGTACAGCGCGGCGAGCACCATGCCGAGCGCGGCGATGACGGTGAACACCGGTTCGTTCGGGTAGGAGCCGATGAGCACCAGGAACTCGCTCACGAACGAGTTGGTGCCCGGCAGCGCCAGCGACGACAGGCCGGCCACGAAGAACAGCCCGCCCAGCACCGGGGTCAGCTTCGCCATGCCGCCGTAGTCCTCGATCAGGCGCGAGCCGCCGCGGGCCATCACCATGCCGACGACCAGGAACAACATGCCGGTCGAGATGCCGTGGTTGACCATGTAGAGCACCGCGCCCGCGCCGGCCTGCGAGCTGAACGCGAAGATGCCCAGCGCGATGAAGCCGAAGTGCGCGATCGAGGTGTAGGCGACGAACCGCTTCATGTCCGACTGGCCGACCGCCAGCAGCGAGCCGTAGACGATGCCCACCACGGCCAGCACCAGCACCAGCGGCGCGAGCTCCTGGCTGGCCGCCGGGAACAGCGGCAGGCAGTAGCGCAGGAAGCCGAACGTGCCGATCTTGTCCAGGATGCCGACCAGCAGCACGCCCGCGCCCACCGGCGCCTCGGCGCCCGCGTCGGGCAGCCACGTGTGCAGCGGCACCAGCGGCGCCTTGATCGCGAAGGCGATGAAGAAGCCGAGGAACAGCCAGATCTGCGTGGACAGCGGCGCGTCCCGCGTCACGGTGACCAGGGTCGCCCAGTCGAAGGTGCCCTGGCCGATCTCCTCCCGGCTAACCACGTACAGGCCGATCACCGAGGCCAGCATGATGAGGCCGCCGAGCAGCGAGTACAGGAAGAACTTCATGGCCGCGTACTGCCGGTTCGGCCCGCCGAAGCGGCCGATCAGGAAGTACATCGGGACCAGCACGGCCTCGAAGAACACGTAGAACAGGAACACGTCGGTGGCGGCGAACACGCCGACCATGCCGGTCTGCATGGCGAGCAGCAGGGCGAAGAACCCGCCCGCGCTGCGGCCCTCCGGCAGCTTCTCCGCCCACGAGCCGCCGATGACGACCGGCACCAGGAACGCGACCAGCGCGATCATCACCAGCGCGATGCCGTCCACGCCGAACGACAGGTGCACGCCGAAGGTCGGGATCCACTCCGCCGAGCTGGTCAGCTGGAGGCGGTCGCCGCCCGGGTCGTAGGCGGTCCACGCGAGCACCGCGAGGGCCAGCTCCACCAGCGAGAACGCCAGCGCGACCAGTTTGGCGAGGCGGTCGTTGCCCCGCAGGAACGCCACCACCAGGCTGCCCACCAGGGGCAGCAGGAGCAGCGCGATCAGCACCCAGCTCACGAGAACCTCACCATCAGCAGCGCGCCCAGGACGAAGACCGCACCCAGGAGCATGGAGAGCGCGTACGAGCGGACGAACCCGGTCTGGAGCCTGCGCAGCCGGCCCGAGCTACCGCCCAGCAGCGCCGCCGACCCGTTGACCAGGCCGTCGACGCCCTTGTTGTCCACGAACACCAGCGCGCGGGTGAGCCAGGTGCCCGGCCGCGCGAACAGCGCCTCGTTGAGCGCGTTGCCGTACAGGTCGTTGCGGGCGGCGCGGACCGGGAACGACACCCGCGCCGGGCGCTCGACCGGCTGGTCGCCGCGCAGGAACAGCAGGAAGCCGAGGCCCGCGCCGAGCGCCGACAGGGCCAGCACCAGGATGTTGACCGTGCCGTGGCCCAGCACGCCGTGGCCCTCCTGGAGCTCGCCCAGCGACGGGGTGAGCCAGCCGGCCAGGTTGTGGTTCGACTCGAAGAACCAGCCCGCGCCGACCGAGCCGAAGGCCAGCACGATCATGGGGATCGTCATGGTCAGCGGCGACTCGTGCGGGTGGTACTCGCGGCCGTCCTCCGAGCGCAGCCCGGTGTACCGCGGCTTGCCCAGGAACACCAGGGCGAACAGGCGGGTCATGTAGAACGCGGTGAGGCCCGCGCCCAGCGCCGCGACGCCGCCGAACACCCAGCCGCGCCACCCCTCCATGCTGAACGCCGCCGCGATGATGGCGTCCTTGGAGAAGTAGCCGGACAGGAACGGGAAGCCGATCAGGGCCAGGTAGCCGAGCGTCCAGGTGACGAAGGTGATCGGCATCTTCTTGGCCAGGCCGCCCATCCGCCGGATGTTGCCCTCGTCGTTCATGCCGTGCATGACCGAACCGGCGCCGAGGAACAGGCCCGCCTTGAAGAAGCCGTGCGTGAGCAGGTGCATGATGCCCAGCGCGTAGCCGATCGGGCCGAGGCCGACGGCCAGGATCATGTAGCCGATCTGGCTGACCGTGGAGTAGGCCAGGACCTTCTTGAAGTCGTCGTAGGCGCAGCCGATGACGCACCCGATCAGCAGCGTCACGCCGCCGATGATCATGACGACGAGGCGGCCGTCCTCGCTCAGGTTGTAGATCGGGTTCGCGCGGGCGATGAGGTAGACGCCCGCGGTGACCATGGTGGCCGCGTGGATCAGGGCGGACACCGGGGTCGGGCCGGCCATCGCGTCGGGCAACCACGCCTGGAGCGGGAACTGGCCGGACTTGCCGCACGCGCCGAGCAGCAGCAGGAGCGTGACGGCCAGGACCTCGGCCGACGACAGCTCGCCGACCCGGGCGAACACCTCGGTGTACTGGGTGGTGCCCAGCTCCTTGAACAGGATGAAGATGGCGATCGCCAGGCCCAGGTCGCCGACCCGGTTCATCAGGAACGCCTTCTTCGCGGCCGACGCCGCTTCCGGCTTGTGCTGGTACCAGCCGATGAGCAGGTAGGAGGCGAGGCCGACGCCCTCCCAGCCGAAGTACAGGGTCACGAAGCCGTTGCCCAGCACCAGCAGGAGCATCGCCGCGACGAACAGGTTCAGGTAGGCGAAGAACTTCCGCCGCCCGGCCTCGTGCGACATGTAGCCGATCGAGTAGACGTGGATCAGCGACCCGACACCGGTGATCAGCAGCACGAAGGTCAGCGACAGCGGGTCGAGGCGCAGCCCGAACTCGACGTCCAGCGCGTTCACCGGCACCCAGTCGAACAGGTGCAGCTCGGTGGTGCGGCCGTCGGGGCCCTGGCCGAGCACGTCGAAGAACAGCGCGAGGCCGTACCCGAAGGCGGCGATCACGGTGGCGCAGCCCAGCAGGTGGCCCCACTTGTCGGTGCGCCTGCCACCGACCAGCAGCACGAACGCGCCGAACGCGGGCAGGGCGAGCAACAACCAGGCGAGACTGCCGATCCCGCTGGCGGCAACAGGTTCCGTCACCGTGGACCTCTCAGTACTTCAACAGGTTGGAATCGTCGACCGAGGCCGAGCGACGCGTCTTGAAGATCGCCATGATGATCGCCAGGCCGATCACGACCTCCGCCGCGGCCACGACCATCACGAAGAACGCCATCACCTGGCCGTCCAGCCCGCCGTTGATGCGGGCGAACGTGACCAGGCTGAGGTTGACCGCGTTGAGCATCAGCTCGACGCACATGAACACCACGATGGCGTTGCGCCGCACCAGCACGCCGACCGCGCCGAGGCTGAACAGCAGCGCCGACAGCAGCAGGTAGTACGTAGGGGTCACGACGACTCTCCCTTGAGCGCGCGTGCGTCGGCCTGGTGCCCGGTGCCGGACACCTCCGCGACGTCGTCGTCGAGGCGTTCCTTGCCGGTCGTCTCGATCAGCTCGGACAGCGACTCGGCGGCGACCGAGCCGTCCGGCAGCAGGGCGGGCGTGGCCACCGAGTTGGCGGTGGCGAACACGCCGGGGCCGGGCAGCGAGCCGGGTCGCGGACCGCGGAAGCGCTCCTCGACCAGCTCGCGCTGGGTCTTCTTGGCGTCCTTGCCGGTGCGCGAGGAGAAGGCCAGCACCATCGCGCCGATCGCCGCGGTGATCAGCAGCGCGGAGGTCAGCTCGAACGGGAACAGGTAGTCGGTGAAGATCTCCGCGCCGATGTTGGCGACGTTGCCGCCGTTCTGGGTGTTCGCGTCGACCAGGCCGACCGACTGCACGGAGGTCAGCGCGCGGGCCAGGGAGCCGACGACCAGGCCGGCGAAGCCGACGCCCAGCACGGCCGCGGCCAGCCGCTGCCCGCGCAGCACCTCGACCACCGAGTCGGAGCTGTCCCGGCCGACCATCATCAGCACGAACAGGAACAGCATCATGATCGCGCCGGTGTAGACGATGATCTGCACGAAGCCGAGGAACGGCGCCTGCTGGACCATGTAGAGCACGCCGAGGCTGAGCATGGTGAGCACCAGCCACAGCGCGGAGTGCACGGCGTTCCGCGCGAAGAGCATCCCCAGCGCGCCGGCCAGGGCGAGCGGGCCGAGGACCCAGAACGCGACCGCCTCGCCGGTGGTGACCACGTCGACCGCGGTCTCGACCACCTCGGGCTGCTGGAGGAGCAGGGACGAGAGGCTCACTTCAACGCCTCCTCGGGTCCCGTCTCGACCGTCGCGCCCTCGGGCACGCCCGCCTCGCGGGCCAGCGCCGGGCCGTTCACGTAGTAGTCCTTCTCGTCCTCGCCCAGCCGCATCGGGTGCGGCGGCTGCTCCATGCCGGGCAGCAGGGGCGCGAGCAGGTCTTCCTTGGTGAAGATCAGCTTCTGGCGGTTGTCGTCGGCCAGCTCGTACTCGTTGGTCATGGTGAGCGAGCGGGTCGGGCACGCCTCGATGCACAGGCCGCAGCCGATGCACCGCAGGTAGTTGATCTGGTAGTCCGCGCCGTAGCGCTCACCGGGCGAGTAGCGCTCGTCCTCGGTGTTGTCGCCGCCCTCGACGAAGATCGCGTCCGCCGGGCAGGCCCACGCGCACAGCTCGCAGCCCACGCACTTCTCCAGCCCGTCCGGGTGCCGGTTGAGCTGGTGGCGGCCGTGGAACCGCGGCGCGGTGACCTTCTTGACCTCGGGGTACTCCTCGGTGACGACCTTCTTGAACATCGTGCCGAAGGTGACGCCGAAGCCCTTGACGGGATCAAACATCCCCATCGCTGGCCTCCTTGGATGCGGTAACCGCTGCCGGTTCCTGGGTGCGGGCGCCGGTGTCGCCGCCGGCGGTGGTGGGCAGCTCCGCGACCGGGACCTGCCGGCGCGGCGGTGCCTTGGGGACTGCGAGGTCGAGCGGGGGCACGGGGTAGCCGCCGCCGGTGACCGGCACGGCGTTCGGGTCGTGCTCCTCGCGCTTGTCGGGCAGCAGGAACGCGATCAGCAGCACGATCGCGAGGAACGCCCCGATCACGATCAGCGCGGTGCTGGTGTCCAGGCCGCCGCGGGCCTCCCACTCCTGGCGCAGGAAGCGGGCGAAGGCCACCGCGACGAACCAGATCAGCGCGACCGGGACCAGGAACTTCCAGCCCAGCCGCATGAACTGGTCATAGCGCAGGCGGGGGAGCGTGCCGCGCAGCCAGATGAACAGGAACAGGAAGGCCAGCGTCTTGAGCACGAACCAGAGCAGGCCGAACCAGCCGCTGTTGAGCAGGTGGTCGTCGCCGACGAACGGGAACCGCCAGCCGCCGAGGAACAGCGTGGTGGCCAGCGCCGAGACGGTCACCATGTTGACGTACTCGGCGAGGAAGAACAGCGCGAACTTGAGCGAGCTGTACTCGGTGTGGAAGCCGCCGACCAGCTCCGACTCGGCCTCGGGGAGGTCGAACGGCGCCCGGTTGGTCTCGCCGACCATGGAGACGACGTAGATGAGGAAGCTGACCGGCAGCAGGTAGAAGTACCAGCCGCCGGACTGGGCGTCGACGATGTCCGAGGTGGACAGCGAGTGCGAGTGCATGACCACGGCGACGATCGACAGGCCCATCGCGATCTCGTAGGAGATCACCTGCGCGGCCGAGCGCAGCGCGCCCAGCAGCGGGTAGGGCGAGCCGGAGGCCCAGCCGGACAGCACGATGCCGTAGACGCCGAGCGAGGAGCAGGCCAGCACGACCAGCACGCCGACCGGCAGGTCGACCAGCTGGAGGGCGGTGCGCTCGCCGAAGATCGAGACCTCGCCGCCGATCGGGATGACCGAGAAGGCCACGAACGCCGGGACGCAGGAGATCACCGGGGCCAGGAAGAACACCCACTTGTCCGCCAGGACCGGGCGGATGTCCTCCTTGAACGCCAGCTTCAGGCCGTCGGCCAGCGACTGGAGCCAGCCGCCGGGGCCGACCCGGTTCGGGCCGGGGCGCTGCTGCATCCGGGCGACGACCTTGCGCTCCCAGTTGATCATGAACAGGGTCATCACGACGAGGAACGCGAAGATCCCCACGACCTTGATGACGATCAACCAGAGCGGGTCGTCGGCGATCAGTTCTGCGGTGGTCATGCCTCGCCTCCGAGCGTGGTGTTCCTCCCGGTGACCGCGGGGGCGACCGCGACCACGGAGCCGTGGCCCGCGGCCAGGTTGCGCCGCACGGTGACCGCGCCCGAGTTGCCGGGCAGCCACACGACGCCGTCGGGCAGGTCCGCGGCCTCGACCGGCAGCACCACCTCGCCCCGGTCGGTGGACACGGTGATCTCGCCGCCCAGCTCGACGCCCAGGTGCACGGCGGTGGCCGGGGACAGCTTGGCCACGACCGGGCGCGCGGTGCCCGCCAGGTTCGGCTCGTCGTCCTGGAGCGAGCCGTTGTCGAGCAGCCGCCGCCAGGTCGCCAGGACCGCCTGGCCGTCCCGGGGCTGGGTCAGCAGCGGGGCGGGCGCGGTCGGGGCGGAGGCGCTCGCGGGCGCCGCGCCGAGCCGCGCGAAGTCGGCCGCGGCCGACGCCGGGGTCTGGGTGAACAGGTCGGCGTCCATCTCCACGGCCAGCGTGTCGAGCACGCGGCCGTCGGACAGCGCGCCGGTGCCCTCCAGCGTCGTCCGGAAGGCCCGCCGCCTGCCCTCCCAGTTGAGGTAGCTGCCCGACTTCTCGACGGCGGGCGCGATCGGGAGCACCACGTCGGCGTGCGCGGTGACCGCGCTGTGCCGCAGCTCCAGGCTGACCACGAAACCGGCGGTCTCCAGCGCGCGCTGGGCCAGCGCGGGGTCCGGCAGGTCGAACGGGTCGACGCCGCCGACCACCAGCGCGTCCAGGTCGCCGCCCGCGGCGGCGGTCAGGATGCCCGTGGTGTCGCGGCCGGCCACGGCGGGCAGCGAACCCGCCTCCAGGCCCCAGGCCGCCTCGACCTCCGCGCGCGCCGCCGGGTCGCCGACCGGGTGGCCGCCCGGCAGCAGCGTGGGCAGCAGGCCCGCTTCCAGGGCGCCGCGCTCGCCCGCGCGCCGCGGCACCCAGGCGACCCGGGCGCCGGTCCGCTCGGCCAGCGCCGCGACCGCGGAGAACAGGCCGGGCACCTCGGCGGCGCGCTCGCCGACCAGGATCACCGCGCCCGGCTTCGACAGGTCCTCGACCACGTCCGCCGCGTGCTCGGGCAGGGCGTTGATCGCGTTCGGCTCCTGGCCGGGCACGCAGGCCAGCAGCACGCCGTTGGTCTTCTCCACCGCCGGGGTGGTGAACTGGCCGAGGTGGAAGACCCTGATCCGGTTCTTGCGGGCCGCCTTGCGCAGCCGCAGGAACACGATCGGGGACTCCTCCTCCGGCTCGAACGCCACCAGCAGCGCGGCCGGGGCGGACTCGATCGCCGCGTAGGTGACGCCGCCGCTGTCCGGGGTGCGGCCGAGGACCGCGCCGGTCAGGAACTCCAGCTCCTCGCGCGAGTGCGGCCGGGCGCGGAAGTCCACGTCGTTGGTGCGCAGCGCGACCCGGGCGAACTTCGCGTAGGCGTAGGCGTCCTCGACGGTCAGCCGGCCGCCGGCGAGCACGCCCGCGCCCTTGCCGTCGCGGGCCCTGGCCAGGCCCTCGGCCGCGACCTGGAGCGCCTCGGTCCACGACGACTCGCGCAGCTCGCCGGTCCCCGCGTCCCGCACCAGCGGTCGGCGGATCCGGTCGGCGGCCGTGGCGTAGCGGAACGCGAAGCGGCCCTTGTCGCAGGTCCACTCCTCGTTGACCTCGGCGTCGTCGGCCGCCAGCCGGCGCTGCACGGCGCCGCGCCGCCAGTCCGAGCGGGTGGCGCAGCCCGACGAGCAGTGCTCGCACACGCCGGGGGTGGACACCAGGTCGAACGGGCGGGCCCGGAACCGGTAGGCGGCGCTGGTCAGCGCGCCCACCGGGCAGATCTGGATGGTGTTGCCGGAGAAGTAGCTCTGGAACGGCTTCTGCTCGGCCACGCCGACCTGCTGCTGCGCGCCGCGCTCCAGCAGCTCGATGAACGGGTCGCCCGCGATCTGCGCGGAGAACCGCGTGCACCGCTGGCACAGCACGCACCGCTCCCGGTCCAGCAGCACCTGCGTGGAGATCGGGATCGGCTTGGGGAAGGTCCGCTTGTGCTCGTGGAACCGGGAGTCCGCGCGGCCGTGCGCGAGGGCCTGGTTCTGGAGCGGGCACTCGCCGCCCTTGTCGCAGATCGGGCAGTCCAGCGGGTGGTTGATGAGCAGCAGCTCCATCACGCCCTGCTGCGCCTTGTCCGCCACCGGCGAGGTCAGCTGGGTCTTGACCACCATGCCGTCGGCCACCGTCATGGTGCAGGAGGCCTGCGGCTTCGGCATGGGCCGGCCGCCCATCTCCACCTCGACCAGGCACTGCCGGCAGGCGCCCGCGGGCTCCAGCAGCGGGTGGTCGCAGAACCGCGGGATGACGGTGCCCAGCCGCTCGGCGGTGCGGATCAGCAGCTCGCCCTTCGGCGCGACGACCTCCTCGCCGTCGATGACGAGCTTGACGTGGCCCTCGGGGACCACCAGGGCGCCCGATTCCTTCGGGGTGCTCCTGTCAGGGGCGATCGTCATGCCTGTGCACCTGCCAACACCTTGGAGTTCTGGTCGCACAGCGCCAGGAACTCGTCCCTGAAGTACTTGATGCCGCTGGTGATGGGGCTGACCGCGCCGTCGCCGAGCGCGCAGAACGAGCGGCCCAGGATGTTGTCGCAGACGTCCAGCAGCGTGTCGATGTCACTGGCCGTGCCCTCGCCGCGCACCATCCGCTGGAGGATCTGGACCAGCCAGTAGGTGCCCTCGCGGCACGGCGTGCACTTGCCGCACGACTCGTGCTTGTAGAACTCGGTCCACTTCATGACGGCCCAGGGCACCGACACCGTCTCGTTGAAGACCTGGAGGGCGGTGGTGCCGAGCATCGAGCCCGCCTCGGCCGCGCCCTCGAAGTCCAGCGGCACGTCGAGGTGCTCGGCGGTGAACAGCGGGGTGGACGAGCCGCCCGGCGTCCAGAACTTCAGCGGGATGCCGTCCTTCATGCCGCCCGCCAGCTCCAGCAGCTCGCGCAGCGTGACGCCCATCGGGGCCTCGTACTGGCCCGGGTTGGTCACGTGGCCGGACAGCGAGAAGATCTTCGGGCCCGGCGACCGCTCACGGCCCATGGTGCGGAACCAGTCCGCGCCGCCGTTGACGATGTAGGGCACGCTGGCGATCGTCTCGACGTTGTTCACCACGGTCGGCGACGCGTACAGGCCGGCGGTCGCGGGGAACGGCGGCTTGAGCCGCGGCTGCCCGCGGCGGCCCTCCAGCGAGTCCAGCAGCGCCGTCTCCTCGCCGCAGATGTAGGCGCCCGCGCCCGCGTGCACCACGAGGTCGAGGTCGAAGCCCGTGCCGAGGACGTCCTTGCCCAGGTAGCCCGCCTCGTACGCCTCGCGCACCGCCGCGTTCAGCCGGCGGATCACGTGCAGCACCTCGCCGCGCACGTAGATCGCGGCGAAGTTCGCCCGGATCGCGTACGAGGTGATGATGATGCCCTCGATCAGCGAATGCGGGTCCGCCATCATCAGCGGGATGTCCTTGCAGGTGCCCGGCTCGCCCTCGTCGGCGTTGATGACGAGGTAGTGCGGCTTGCCGTCGTTCTGCGGGATGAAGCCCCACTTCATGCCGGTGGGGAAGCCCGCGCCGCCGCGACCGCGCAGCCCGGAGTCCTTGCACTGCTGGATCAGCTGGTCCGGGTGGGCCGTGAGCGCCTTGCGCAGCGCCGTGTAGCCCTCCAGCTGCTCGTAGGTCTTCAGCGTCCAGGAGCGCGGCGACAGCCAGCGCTTCGTCAGGACGGGAGTCAGGGGTGCCGACGTGCTCTTCCCCGCGGAGGCACCATTGGATACCGCGACCATGTCCGGCTGCCCTCCTACTTCTTCTCCGGCAGCGGCGGGAACTCCGCGTGCTCCGGCATCGCCGGTGCGGTCCACCCGCGCTCGGCGGCGATCTTGGCCCCGCGCACCGTCTCCGGGGCGGCGGACGGGCCGTCCAGGTCCGCGTCCCGGCCCTCGAAGAACCCGGCCAGCTGGAGCTCGGCCTGGCGGAAGTCGGTCAGCGGCGCGCCGCGCGTGGGGTGCGGCTTGTCCCCCGCCTGGAGCGACTTCACCACCTCCAGCGCCTTCTCCGGCGTCTGGTTGTCGAAGTACTCGTAGTTGACCTGGAGCACCGGGCCGAGGTCGCACGCCGCCAGGCACTCGGCGTGCTCCAGCGTGATCGAGCCCGGCGCGCCCGGCTCGCCCGAGGTCTCCTCGTGGCCCAGCGGCCGGCCGTCGCTGCCCAGGTGCTCGCGCAGCTCCGCGTAGATGGCGTCACCGCCGAGCGCCGCGCACAGCGTGTTGGTGCAGACGCTCACCAGGTGCTCGCCGCACGGGCGGCGCTTGTACATGGTGTAGAACGTCGCGACCGCGCTGACCTCGGCGTTGGTCAGGTCGAGCTGGTCGGCGCAGAAGGTGATGCCCGCCTGGCTGACGTGGCCCTCGACCGACTGCACCAGGTGCAGCATCGGCAGCAGCGCCGAGCGCGCCACCGGGTAGCGGGCGACGAGCGCCCGCGCCTTGTCCACGACGTGGTCGAACGCGCTGGTGTCGACCTGGTTCTCGTCGACCAGGCGCTGCGTCGCCACCGGGTCCAGCGGGGAGGCCGCGTAGACCTCTTCGGAAGTGCTCATCGGTCACAACCACCCATCACCGGGTCGATAGAGGCCACCGACGCGATGACGTCGGCGACCATGCCGCCCTCGCACATCGCGGGCATCGACTGGAGGTTCACGAAGCTGGGTTCGCGCACGTGCACGCGCATCGGCCGGGTGCCGCCGTCGGAGACGAGGTGGTAGCCCAGCTCGCCGCGCGGCGACTCGATCGGCACGTAGACCTGGCCCGGCGGCACCGCGAAGCCCTCGGTCACCAGCTTGAAGTGGTGGATCAGGGACTCCATGGACTGGCCCATGATCTTGCGGACGTGCTCCAGGGAGTTGCCCATGCCGTCCGCGCCGATGGTCAGCTGGGCGGGCCAGGCGACCTTGGCGTCCTCGACCATGACCGGGCCGGCGGGCAGGTTGTCCACGGCCTGGCGGATGATCCGCAGCGACTGGTGCATCTCCTCGACGCGCAGCCGGTAGCGGGCGAAGGAGTCGGCCGCGGTCGACGTGGGCACGTCGAACTCGTAGTTCTCGTAGCCCGAGTAGGGGTCGACCTTGCGCAGGTCCCACGGCAGGCCGGCGGAGCGCAGGATCGGGCCGGTGATGCCCAGCGCGAGGCACGCGTCCACGGGCAGGTAGCCGACGCCCGCCAGGCGGTTGCGCCAGATCGGCTGGCCGGTGAGCAGCTTGTCGTAGTCGGGCAGGCGGGAGTCCATCACCTCGATGAACTCCTTGATGCGCGGCACCGCGCCCTCGGGGAAGTCCTGCGCGAGCCCGCCGGGCCGGATGAACGCGTGGTTCATCCGCAGGCCGGTGAGGAACTCCAGCAGGTGCAGGACCTCCTCGCGCTCCCGGAAGCCCGCGGTCATGCCGGTCAGCGCGCCCAGCTCCATGCCGCCGGTGGCCAGCGCCACCAGGTGCGAGGAGATCCGGTTCAGCTCCATGAGGACCACGCGGGCGACCTGGGCGCGCTGCGGCGCGGTGATGCCGAGCAGCTTCTCCACGGCCAGGCAGTACGCGGCCTCGTTGTGCAGCGGCGCCAGGTAGTCCATGCGCGTCACGAACGTGACGCCCTGGGTCCAGTTCCGGTACTCGCAGTTCTTCTCGATGCCGGTGTGCAGGTAGCCGATGACGCTGCGGGCCTGGGTGACGGTCTCGCCCTCCAGCTCCAGCACCAGGCGCAGCACGCCGTGCGTGGACGGGTGCTGCGGACCCAGGTTCATGACGACGCGCTCGTCGCCCGCGGCCTCGGCCAGCACCTCGTCCCAGTCGCCGCCGGTCACCGTGTAGACGGTGCCCTCGGTGGTCTCCCGGGCGCCCGCGTAGGCGTCGGGGTTCGACGTGGTGCGGTTGGCCTCGTACGAGTCGCTGTCACGGCCCTCGGCGCTGGTGTCGGTGCCGGTCGTGACGTCGGAAAGCCGTTCAGTCATGAGTAGGACCGCCTCTGGTCTGGCGGGGGGATCTCCGCGCCCTTGTACTCCACCGGGATGCCGCCGAGCGGGTAGTCCTTGCGCTGCGGGTGGCCGTCCCAGTCGTCCGGCATGAGGATCCGGGTCAACCCCGGGTGGCCGTCGTAGACGATGCCGAACATGTCCCAGGCCTCGCGCTCCTGCCAGTCGGCGGTCGGGTAGACCGACACGACGCTGGGGATGTGCGCGTCGTCCACGTCGACCGCGACCTCCAGCCGGATGCGGCGGCGGTAGGTCATCGACGTGAGGTGGTAGACCGAGTGCAGCCGCTGCGGCGCGTCCACGCCGTAGTCCACACCGGACACCGAGCTGCACAGCTCGAAGCGCAGCGCCGGGTCGTCGCGCAGGACGCGCGCCACCTCGACCAGGTTCTCCCGGCGCAGGTAGAAGGTGATCTCGCCGCGGTCGACGGTGATCTGCTGGACGGTGTCGGCGGGCAGCCCGCGCTCCCGGAGCGCGGCCAGCAGCTCGTCGGCGACCTCGTCGAACCAGCCGCCGTAGGGCCGCTCGGACGGCGCGGCGACGTGGGCGGGCAGCCGCAGGCCGCCGAAGCCGGAGGTGTCGCCGGAACCGGAGATGCCGAACATGCCCTGGCGGGCGCGGCCGGCCACGACGCCGCCGCGACCCAGGTGCTCCTCGTGCTCGGCCTCGCTCATGCTCGCGGAGCTGAGCGCCTCGGAGTCGGACTCCTGGGGGTCGGCGTTGCTCGGGGTGCCCGCGCCGGGGGTCTTCTCGACCTCGGCCGCGGTGTTGGCGTCCGCCGGCTTGTTCTCGTCAGCCATTGCCGCTCACTTCTTCGCAAAGCGCTGGGAGGACGGGATCAGGTCGGTGCTGTGGCCCTGCTCGGCCAGCAGCGCGGCCCTGGCCGGCCCCAGCGGCTCGTCCATGATCTTCGCGTGGATCTTGAGGATCGCGTCGATCAGCATCTCCGGCCGCGGCGGGCAGCCCGGCAGGTACATGTCGACCGGCACGACGTGGTCCACGCCCTGCACGACCGCGTAGTTGTTGAACATGCCGCCGGAGGAGGCGCACACGCCCATGGCCAGCACCCAGCGGGGCTCCGGCATCTGGTCGTAGATCTGGCGCAGCACCGGGGCCATCTTGTTGGTGACCCGGCCGGCCACGATCATCAGGTCGGCCTGGCGGGGCGAGGCGCGGAAGACCTCCATGCCGAAGCGCGCGAGGTCGTAACGCGGACCGCCGGTGGTCATCATCTCGATGGCGCAGCAGGCCAGGCCGAACGTGGCGGGCCACAGCGAGGACTTGCGGGTCCAGTTGACCAGCTTCTCGACGCTGGCCAGCAGGATGCCGTTCGGGAGCTTCTCTTCGAGACCCATGGTCTTCCCCCTCAGTTCCAGTCGAGGCCGCCGCGACGCCAGACGTAGGCGTACGCGAAGCCGACCGTGGCGACGAACAGCACGATCTCCACCAGGCCGAACAGGCCGAGCCGGTCCGCGGAGACCGCGAACGGGTAGAGGAAGACCATTTCGATGTCGAACAGGATGAACAGCATCGCCGTGAGGTAGTAGGCGACCGGCATGCGGCCGCCGCCGACCACGGGTTGCGGCGACGGTTCGATGCCGCACTCGTACGCGTCGAGCTTCGCGCGGTTGTAGCGGCGGGGTCCGATGTACGGGGCGGCCGTCACCGAGAACAGCGCGAAGGCCGCGGCGAGGGCGAACATCAATACGAGGGGGAGGTAAGGGTCCAGCACTCTCCGTCGTCCTTTCCTCGCTGTCGCGGTGGTGGTGCACCGCCGACCGTTGCGCACCCTAAGGGGTGTTCTTGCACCCTCCGGGAGTTAGGCATGCCTAACAATCCGCAGGTCGCTTGTGAAACACTTCACAAGGCATCACAGCCGGTTGTGAACTGATTCACAAGACCTGAGGGCCAGTGTAGAACGTCACACAGAGGCGTGACACACACCCCCTGAACCGCTCTGACCTGGCCTTACGAGGCGCACGTCAACAGTGGGGAGGGTCAGGCGTGAACGGGGGCACACCGAATACGAAACAGCGCCGTCCCGAAGGACGGCGCTGAGCCGTTCAGGTGAGGCGCACTAGGCCGTTGGAGCGAGCTTCGTGGCGGCCGTGATGAGACGGTCGAAGGAGTCGCCGTCCTTGGGGTCGTACAGGCCCGCGAGCAGCTTGAGCACCAGTTTCATCAGCGTCTTGCGCGGCAGGCCGTACTTGGTGGCGGTCCGCATGACGGTGGGGTTGCCGATCAACCTGCTGAAGACGTTGCCGAGCCGGTAGTAGCTGCCCAGGGCCTGCTCGATGCGCACGGGGTAGCCGTGGAGTGCGCGTTCGCGGCTCGTGCCGGTGCGGGCCAGGGCCTGCACCACGCTCTCGGCGGCGATCCGGGCCGACTCCATGGCGTAACCGATGCCCTCCCCGTTGAACGGGTTCACCATGCCACCGGCGTCACCCACAAGGAGCAACCCGTCTCGGTAGTGGGGCTTCCTGTTGAGACCCATCGGCAGGGCCGCGCCGCCGATGCGGCTGGTGGCGTTCTCCTCGCGGAAGCCCCACTCCTCCGGGGTCCCGTCGAGCCAGCTCTTCAGCAACGCCCGGTAGTCGGTCGTGCCGTACGCCTTGGAGGTGCTGAGGATGCCCAGACCGACGTTCACCGTGCCGTCGCCCATGCCGAAGATCCAGCCGTAGCCGGGCAGCAGCACGTCGTTCTGGCGGTCCCACAGCTCCAGGTGCGACTCCAGGTAGTCGTCCTTGGTGCGGGGGCTGGCGTAGTAGCGGCGGACCGCCACGCCCATCGGCTTGGCGTCGTCCTTCTGGATGCCCACCGACAGCGCGAGGCGGGCCGACACGCCGTCGCAGCCCAGCACCAGCTGCGCCCGGAACTCGACCGGCTCCTTGCCGGGCCCCTGCTTGGCGCTGACGCCGACCACGCGGCCGTTCTCGACGACCGCGCCGGTGACGTTGGTCTGCTCGTGCAGCCGCGCGCCCGCCTGGACCGCGGTCCTGGCCAGCATCTCGTCGAAGTCCTGGCGGGGCCGGACCACGCCGTAGGGCGGGAACGTGGCCAGCTCGGGCCAGTCCAGTTCGAGCCGGACACCGCCGCCGACCACGCGCAGGCCGCGGTTGTGCAGCCAGCCCGCCTCCTCGCGGGTGTCGATCCCCAGGTCGATCAGCTGCTTCACGCCGCGCGGGGTCAGGCCGTCGCCGCAGACCTTCTCGCGGGGGAAGGAGCTCTTCTCCAGCAGCAGCACGTCCAGGCCGGCCCGTGCCAAGTAGGCAGCCGCGGTCGAGCCCGCCGGGCCCGCGCCGACCACGATCACGTCGGCGTCCTCGCCTGCCCTGCGGCGGCTGGGAGTCGTCATCCCCGCTCCTTGTGCCTGTGTTCACAAAGTCGGGGCCGAGTCTACTTGCGAGTTCCTGAGGGCTTCTTCACGAGACGGGCTTGGTGCCCTTGTGCAGCGCCACCACGCCGCCGGTGAGGTTCATCCAGGCCACGTCCTCCCACCCGGCGCGGGCCACGACCTGGGCCAATGAGCGCTGGTCGGGCCAGGTGCGCATGGACTCGGCCAGGTACTGGTAGGCGTCGGGGTTGGAGGAGACGAAGCGCGCGACGAGCGGCAGGACCTTGAGCAGGTACCGCATGTAGACGAACCGGAACGGCCGGAACGTCGGCGTGGACACCTCGCAGACCACCAGCCGGCCGCCGGGTCGCACCACCCGGCACATCTCGCGCAGCGCGGCCTCGGTGTCGTTGAAGTTGCGCAGCCCGAAGGACACCGTGACCGCGTCGAACGAGCCGTCGGCGAACGGCAGGCGCAGCGCGTCGGCGGCCACCTTCGGCACCGGCCGGTGCGCGCCGCCCAGCAGCATCCCCAGCGAGAAGTCGGCCGCCACGCACCAGGCGCCGGACGCCGCGTACTCGACGGTGGACACCGCCGTCCCGGCCGCGAGGTCGAGCACCTTCTCGCCCGACCGGGCGTCCAGCACGCGCCTGCTCCACTCCCGCCAGCGCCGGTCGAACCCGAGCGTCATGACCGAGTTCGTCCGGTCGTAGCCCTCGGCCACGCCGTCGAACATCTCGGCGACCTCGCGAGGGTCCTTGTCCAAACCTGCGCGCGACATGGCAAAAGCCTAGGCGACCCCCACCCCACCAGCACCCGCGCCCACCCGACCCCCGCGTGTCCTCCACTCGGACACCGCGTGTCCTCCACTCGAACATCGCGAGTCGAACACTCAGGACCCCCGAGTTCCACGTTCGCGTGGGGTGGGGAGGCGCGGGGCGGGTCGGGCGAGGGGAGGCGCGGGCAAGGCGGGAAGGCACGGGCGGGGCAAGGCCGGGAGGCGCGCGGCGGGTCGTGGGCAGGCGCGCGGCAGCTCAGGTGGGCAGGCGCAGGGCGGTCAGCATGCCGTCCACGGCGGCTCGCCACGGGTACTGCTCGGCACGGGCGCGGGCGGCCGACCGGCGGGTCGGCTCGGGGTGGTCGAGGAGGCTGCTCACCGCGCCCGCGAACGCCGGGGCGTGGTCCGCCACGGCCGCGCCGCAGCCTGGCCGCACGATCTCGCGCAGCGCGCTCGACGCCGAGACGACGACCGGGGTCCCCGAGGCCAGGGACTCCAGCGCGGCCAGGCCGAAGGTCTCGTGCGGGCCGGGCGCCAGGCAGACGTCGGCCGCGGCGAGGAGGTCGGCCACGGCGTCGCGCCGGTCGACGAAGCCCAGGAACGTGACGGGCAGGCCCGCGGCACGGCGTTCCAGGGCCTCGCGGCGCGGCCCGTCACCGGCGACGACCAGCCGCACGCGGTGGCCCGCGGCGTGCAGTTCGGCGGCGGTGTCGACGCTGCGCTCCACGTGCTTCTCCGGCGACAGCCGGCCGCAGTGCACGAGCAGCGCGTCGGCGCCGCGCGCCAGGTCCGCCCGCACCGAGCGGTCGCGGCGGGCCGGGGTGAACGTGCCCAGGTCCACGCCCAGCGGCACGCGGACCACGTTGCGCGCGCCGATCCGGTCGAACTCCTCCCGCGCGAACCCCGTCGTGCACACCACCGTGTCGTACGAGGCGGCCATCCGCGCGTTCGCCCGGTCCGCGCCCCACCGCGCCAGCGGACCCGGCAGCAGGAACTGCTCCAGCAGCCGGTCCAGCCGCTCGTGCGAGATCACCGCGCTCGGCACGCCGCGCGCCGCCGCCCACCGGCCCATGCCGCGCAGCGTCACCCGGTCCGACACCTCCAGCCGGTCGGGCCGCAGGCGGTCCAGCAGCGCGCGCACCCGCCACGGGTCGACGGCGCGGTAGCCGCCGGCGCCGGGGATGCGCGGCGCGGGCAGCGTGACGCGGCGGACGCCCGGCGCGAGCCGCTCGTCGGCGTGCGCGCCACCCGGCACGACCAGCACGACCTCGTGGCCGCGCCCCGCGTAACCGGCGCCGAGGTGGTGCAGGGCGGTGCGCAGGCCGCCGGAGCGCGGGCCGTAGAAGTTGGCCAGCTGCGCGATCCTCATGCCGCGCGCCGCTCCGGCACGCCCAGCACGGCCGCGTAGTGGTCCAGCAGCTCGTCGCACACCGCCGCCCACGTCCGCCCGCGCACCCACCGCCGGGCCGCCTGCCCGTACCGGCGGCGGCGGAGCGGGTCCCGCAGCTCCTCCACCGCGCGCCGCAGGTCGTCGTCGGTGTCGACCAGGTAGCCGGTGTCGGGCCGCACCAGGTCGCGCGGCCCGCCCGCGTTCGGCGCGACCACCGGCACGCCGCTGGCCAGCGCCTCCTGCACGGCCTGGCAGAACGTCTCGTGCGGTCCCGTGTGCACGAACACGTCCAGGCTCGCGTAGGCGGCCGCCAGGTCCGCGCCGCGGCGGAACCCGAGGAACGCCGCCCCGGGCAGGTCCCGGCGCAGCCGCTCCTCCTCCGGCCCGTCTCCGACGACCACCAGCCGCACGCCGGGCAGGCCCCGCAGCGCCGCGAGCCGGTCGACCCGCTTCTCCGGCGACAGCCTGCCGACGTAGCCGACCAGCAGCTCACCGCCCGGGGCCAGCTCGGCGCGCAGCGCGTCGTCCCGGCGGGCCGGGTGGAACAGCTCGACGTCCACCCCGCGCCCCCAGCGGTGCACGCGCGGCACGCCGTGCCCCTCCAGCGCCTCCACCGCCCAGCTGGACGGCGCCAGCGTGCGGTCGGCCTGGGCGTGCAGCCGGCGCGTCCACCGCCACGCGGCGCGCGCGGTCAGGCCGAGCCCGTAGTGGGCGGCGAACCCGGCGACGTCGGTCTGGTAGACCGCGACCACCGGCACGCCCAGCCTGCGCGCCGCCGACAGGCCGCGCGCGCCCATGACGAACGGGCTGGCCAGGTGCACGACGTCCGGCCGGAAGTCGTGGAGCGCGGTCAGCACCCGGCGCGTGGGCACGCCGACCGGCAGCGAGCTCAACCGCGGCAGGTCCACCGCCGGGACGCGGACGACCGGCGTGCCGCCGTGGTGGTCGGCGCCCGCGCCGGGAGCCACCACCAGGGCCCGGTGGCCACGCGAGGTCAGGTGCTCCAGGACCCGCAGGACGGAGTTGGTGACCCCGTTGACCTGGGGCAGGAAACTTTCCGTGATGATCGCCACGCGCACGGCGCTCACCCTGCGGTGCGAAGGACACGACGGCGTGACACCTCCGCGAACGGCCGTCGAACTCCTCGCGTCGCGCTTGACGTTGGCCCTCACTTCACCTGCTGTACGCGTCGCGGTCACTCCGTGCGGTCACACTAGGTCGGCATGACCGTCTTGTCGTCGCGTCCCGCTCAGCCAGTCGATCCCGGCCTGGTGTCGATCGCGCTGGAGATAGCGGGCCGCCTCGCCAACGACGCGTCGGACGTCATCATGGCGACGGCGGGCCGGGGCGCCAGGCCCGAGGACGACGCCTCGCCGTTCGACTGGGTGACCGACACCGACCGGACCCTGGAGCGGCACACCAGGCGCGTGCTGACCGCCGAGTTCCCGCACATCCCGGTGTTCTGCGAGGACTCCGACGAGGACGTGGCGAGCGACGTCGAGTACCGCTGGGTGGTGGACCCGGTGGACGGCACGGCCAACTACGTGGCGGGCGTGCCGTGGTGCGCCTACAGCCTGGCGCTGGTGGACCGGTGGGGGCCGGTCGTCGGCGTCGTGGCGGACCCGTACCGGGCGCAGATCTACGCGGCGGCGCGCGGGCGGGGGATGCGGGCCAACGGGACGCCGGTGAAGCTGGGCGACCAGGCGGTGAGCTCGATCGTGTGCACGGAGATGACGCGGACGGGACCGTGGCCGGGGATGGGCGAGTTCATCTCGCGGGCGGCGGTGGCCGGCACGGGGGTCCGGGTGCTGGGGTCGAAGGCGCTGGCGGTGGCGCAGGTGGCGCTGGGCCACGCGGCGGCGGCGGTGCTGCACAGCTACCACGAGTGGGACGTGGCGGGCGCGGTGGCGCTGGCGGTCGAGTCGGGCGCGGTGGTGCTGGACCGGAGGGGCGAGGACGCGTCGCTGCCGGTGGACGGGCTGCTGGTGGCCATGCCCGAGGTGGCCGAAGAGGTGCTGGGGTGGTGGCAGTCGTCGATGAGCCGTTAGGCCGTTTGGCGTGCCACATGACGGGATGGTCTCAAAGGACCAACCCGTCGCGTCATTCGGCCTAATCGTTGCCCAGGTGCGGCAACTGCTGCTCCAGCACCTCCAGGTGCACCCGCGCCCGCTCCAGCGACGGCTGGTTGAACATCTGGAGCGCCACCCGCCCCACCTCGTCCTCGAACGCCGTGAAGTCGCGCACCGCCGCCGACATCCGGTGCGCCACGGGGTGCTGCTGGTCGGCGCCCAGCGCCCGCCCCAGCTCGGCGATCCGCCGCACGTCCCCCAGCTCGCCGCCGAACTGCGCGGCGATCCGCTCCAGCCAGTCCCGCGCCGGTGACGGCGGCACCGTCGCCACCGCGGCCGCGACCCGCCGCACCGACAGCTCGCACCGCGACACCATCGCCGCCCAGCGGTCGTTCGGCGGAGGCGGCGGAGGCGGCAGGTGCGCCGGGAACGGTGGCGGCGGCACGGGCCGCGGGCGGCGGCGGGCCGCGCCGACCAGCACGCCGATCAGGGTGCCCGGCAGCGCGCCCAGCGGCGCGCCGACGATCATCGACCCGATGAACGTGCCCATCACCTCGCCGGTGGACACGCCGTCGGCGTCCGACATCGTGATGCCCGCGGTGAGCAGCACCACCATCAGCGCCCAACCGATGAGCAATCCCCAGAGCGCCGAACGTCCCATGGTCCCAATGTGCCAGATCAGGCGTCGAAATCGACCGTGATCTCCGAGGTCACCGCCACCGCCTGGCACGTCAGCACGAAGCCCGCCGCCACCTCGTGCGGCTCCAGCGCGTAGTTCCGCCGCATCTCCGCCGCGCCGGACACCACCCGCGCCCGGCACGTGCCGCACACCCCGCCCTTGCACGCGAACGGCAGGTCGGAGCGCACGCGCTGCGCCGCGTCCAGGATCGGCGTGCCGGCGGGCAGCGGCACGGCGGTCTCCCGGCCGTCCAGCACCACGGTCGCCGTCGCCACCGCGTCCGGCGAGGACGTCGGGCGGCGAGGCTCGGGCGGCGGTTCGTCGACGTAGAACAGCTCGTGGTGCACCGCCTCCGGCGCCACGCCCAGCGACGTCAGCACCTCGCGCGCGTCCCGCACCACCCCGTGCGGCCCGCACAGCCACCACTGGTCCACGTCCGCCCACGGCACCACCGACGACAGCAGCGCCCGCAGCTTCGCCGCGTCCAGCCGCCCGGAGAACAGCTCCACGTCCCGCGGCTCCCGCGACAGCACGTGCACCAGCTGGAACCGCGTCGGGTGGCGGTCCTTCAGGTCCGCCAGCTCCTCGGCGAACATCACCGTGTCCGCGCGCCGGTTGCCGTAGAGCAGGGTCACCCTCGCCCCGGCGGCCAGCTCGGTGGCGGCGATGGACAGCGCGGGCGTGATGCCCGAACCGGCGACCACCAGCCCGTGGTGCGCGCCGCCCGCCGGCGTGAAGTTCCCGGTCGGCGGGGACACCTCCAGCACGTCGCCGGGCCGGGCCCGGTCCACCAGCAGCGACGAGAACAGCCCCCGGTCGACCCGGCGCACGCCGATGCGCAGCGGCGCGCCGACCGGCGCGCAGATCGAGTACGACCGCCGCTCGTCGCCGTCGCGGAGGGTCACGTGCTGCCCGGCCTTGAACGCGAAGTCGCCGGCCAGCTCGTCGGGCACCTCGAAGGTCACCGCGACCGCGTCCGCGCACAGCCGCTCGACCGACGCCACGGCCAGCTCGTGGAACTGCGGCATCAGATCTCCTTGACGTGTTCGAACGGCTCGTCGCAGTCGGCGCACCGCCGCAGCGCCTTGCACGCCGTGGAACCGAAGCGCGACAGCTCGGCGGTCCGCGCGGACCCGCAACGCGGGCACGACACCCGCCGGGGCGGCGGCACCAGGTTCAGCGGCACCGGCCCGGCGACGCGCGGCCCCAGGCGGGACGGCGGCGCGATGCCGGCCTCGCGCAGCTTCCGCAGGCCGTCCTCGCTGATCCAGTCGGTGGTCCACGCCGGTGACAGCGACGTGCGCACCTCCACCTCGGCGAACCCCGCCTCCAGCAGGGAGCGCCGCAGGTCGGCGCCCATCTCGTCCAGGGCGGGGCACCCCGAGTAGGTGGGGGTGATCGTCACCGACACCCGCCCGCCGGACTCGGTCACGTCCCGCAGCACGCCCAGGTCGGCCAGCGTGAGCACCGGCAGCTCCGGGTCGCGCACCCGGGCCGCCACCTCGTACGCGGCGCTCACCACCGGGCGCCCGGCAGCGACCGGTGCAGGTGCTGCATCTCGGCCAGCAGGTAGCCCATCACCTCGGTGTGCACGCCGTCGCGCCCGGCCCGCCCGCCGACCCGCGCCGCGGGCGGCACGTCGACGGGCCGCTCCAGCCGCGCCGCCGCCAGCACCGCGTCCAGCACGCCGTCCACCTCGGACCGCAGCTCGGCCGGGTCGACGGCCACCCCCGCCAGCCGCAGCTCGACGGGGTGCGCGGTGAACAGCTCCTCCAGGTGCGGCCACACCCGCGCCAGCCCGGCGGCCATCCGCCGGTGCGACTCCTCGGTGCCGTCGCCGAGCCGCACGACCCACTGCGCCGCGTGGTCCCGGTGGTAGGCCAGCTCCTTCACGCCCTTCTCGGCGACCGCCGCCAGCACCGGGTCCGCGCCGCCGCGCAACCGCGAGTACTGCGCGAGCTTCCACGACGAGAACACCAGCAGCCGCGCCACCGTGGTGGCGAAGTCGCCGCCCGCGAACGGCCCGCACTCGATCTCGGCCAGGTGCACGTTGCGGAACTCGCGCTCCTCGCGCAGGAAAGCCAGCGCGTCCTCGTCCCGGCCCGCGCCCTCGGCCTCGCCGGCCCTGGTGAGCAGCATCCGGGCCTGGCCGAGCAGGTCGAGCGCGATGTTGGCCAGCGCCACGTCCTCCTCCAGCTCGGGCGCGCGCGAGGTCCACTCGGCCAGCCGCTGCGCCAGCACCAGCGCGTCGTCGCCCAGCATCAGGCAGTACGCGGACAGGTCGGCGCGGTCGACGCCCTCCGGCAGCTCCCGGTCGACGCCGGTCAGCGGCTCGGAGAAGCCCGTCCCGAACGCCCAGTGCGCGTCCTCCTGGTCCACCAACCCGTCGTAGGCGCTCACAGGTGCGGCACGTCCTCTGGGATCGGGTAGAACGTCGGGTGCCGGTACACCTTGTCGCCGTTGGGCTCGAAGAACGGGTCCTTCTCGTCCGGCGAGGACGCGGTGATCGCCGCCGCGGGCACCACCCAGATCGACACGCCCTCGTTGCGGCGCGTGTAGACGTCGCGCGCGTTGCGCAGGGCCATCTCGGCGTCCGGCGCGTGCAGCGACCCGACGTGCACGTGGTTCAGCCCGCGCTTGCCTCGGAGGAACACCTCCCACAACGGCCACGACGAGCTCATGCCGCACCTTCCGAGACAACGCCCACGGCACCTTCTCCCCCGGCGGCGGCGCGCTTGGCCGAGAACGCCTCGGCCGCCGCGCGCACCCACTCGCCGTCCTCGTGCGCCGCGCGCCGGTGCGCGACGCGCTGCGCGTTCGACGGCCCGTTGCCGCCGACGACGCGCCAGAACTCGTCCCAGTCGGGCTGGCCGAAGTCGTGGTGGCCGCGCCCGGGGTTCCACCGCAGCTCCGGGTCGGGCAGCGTGACGCCCAGCTTCGCGGCCTGCGGCACGGTCATGTCCACGAACTTCTGCCGGAGCTCGTCGTTGGTGTTGCGCTTGATCCGCCACTTCATGGACTGCTCGGTGTTCGAGCTCTCCGCGTCGGGCGGGCCGAACATCATCAGCGACGGCCACCACCAGCGGTCGACGGACTCCTGGACCATGGCCCGCTGCGCGTCGGTACCGCTCATCATCGTCATCAGCAGCTCGTAGCCCTGCCGCTGGTGGAAGGACTCCTCCTTGCAGATGCGGATCATGGCCCGCGCGTACGGCCCGTAGGAGGTGCGGCACAGCGGGACCTGGTTGCAGATCGCCGCGCCGTCGACGAGCCAGCCGATCACGCCGACGTCGGCGAACGACAGCGTCGGGTAGTTGAAGATCGAGGAGTACTTCTGCCTGCCCGAGATCAGCTTCTCGGTCAGGTCGCCGCGGTCGGCGCCCAGCGTCTCGGTCGCGGCGTACAGGTACAGGCCGTGCCCGGCCTCGTCCTGGACCTTGGCCAGCAGGATCGCCTTGCGGCGCAGCGACGGCGCGCGGCTGATCCAGTTGCCCTCCGGCTGCATGCCGATGATCTCGGAGTGCGCGTGCTGCGCGATCTGCCTGATCAGCGTCTTGCGGTAGGCCTCGGGCATCCAGTCACGCGGCTCGACGCGCTGTTCGGCCGCCACGGTGCGCTCGAACCGGTCCTCCAGGTCCATGCACCGATGTTACACCTGGAGGCCGATTCCGAGGAAGACTGTAACAAGCCGCGGTCACCGCCTCCGGCGCGACCACCAGACCAGCGGCAACAGCACCGCCCACACGGCGAGCAGGAACGTGCCGATCGGCAGCAGCGCGAGCACGGCGGTGCGCCCGGCGACGCGCGCCACCTCGGGGTTGCCGGTGTCGTACTCGATGCGCACCAGCTGACCCGGCTCCAGGCCCTCCGGGTACAGCACGCCCTGCTCCGGGCTGTGCACGGCGCCGTCGTCCGAGGCGAAGCGGACCACGGTGCGCTGGAACGACACCGACACCACCTCGGCCGTCGCCTTGCCCAGCCGCTGCTCGATCAGGTAGTCGTCGCGCAGGCACGACGTGAGCAGCACCAGGGCGATCAGCGTCACCAGCGCGCCGACCACCGGCAACGCCCGGCCAACCAGGAGCCGGGCCGCCGGGCGGACCCGCGTCCGCAGTGCGTTGTCCACCACAGGCACGGAGTCTAGGGCGGCCTCGGCGACCCATCTCAGCCGTCGGTCCATACCCTCGGGAGCGTGACCACAGCTCCTGCCTCGCGGATCGGACGGCGGCTGCGCGTGCGCACCGCGGCCGCCACGGACGTCGACCTGCTGGGCAGGCTGCCCTCGCCCACCGGCGCGCTGAGCTGGGTGCGCGGCGGGTCCGGCCTGGTCGGCTGGGGCGAGGCCGCGCGGTTCGAGGTGTCGGGACCGGACCGGTTCGCCGCCGCCGACCGGTGGTGGCGCGGGTTCACCGCGGACCTCGACGTGGACGACGAGCTGGGCGTGCCGGGCAGCGGGCCGGTGGCGTTCGCGAGCATGGCGTTCGACGACCGGCCCGGCCACTCGGTGCTGGTGGTTCCGGAGGTCGTGGTGGGCAGGCGC
Organism: Saccharothrix xinjiangensis; assembly: GCF_039527585.1. Classification (NCBI taxonomy): domain Bacteria; kingdom Bacillati; phylum Actinomycetota; class Actinomycetes; order Pseudonocardiales; family Pseudonocardiaceae; genus Saccharothrix; species Saccharothrix xinjiangensis. Next base: position 366,677 of record NZ_BAAAKE010000004.1, read on the forward strand.
GACGGGCGCGCCTGGGTGACCACCGTCGGCGACCCGGAGCCCCGCGAGACCACCCCCGTGCGCGGGCCTTCCGAGGTGCGCTACGCCGACGGCGAGCTGTCCGTCACGGCCTACCGCGAGGCGGTGCGGGCGGCGGTCGAGCGGATGCGCGCGGGCGAGCTGGACAAGGTCGTGCTGGCGCACGACCTGCTGGCCGTGGCGGACGCGGAGATCGATCACCGGTTCGTGCTGCGCGGCCTGGCCCGCCGGTACCCGCAGTGCTGGGCCTACGCCGTGGACGGCCTGGTCGGCGCCACCCCCGAGCTGCTGCTGCGCCGCACCGGCCGCGTGGTCGACTCGCGCGTGCTGGCCGGCACGACGTGGCCGCGCGACGGCGCGTCCGACGACGAGCTGGCCGACGGGCTGCTGTCGTCGCGCAAGGACCGCGAGGAGCACGGGTACGCGGTGACGTCGCTGGTGGAGGCCCTGCGACCGTTCTGCTCGACCCTGTCGGTCGACGGCCCGTCGGTGCTGCGGCTGCCGAACGTGTCGCACCTGTCCAGCGACGTGGTCGGCGAGCTGGCCGGCACGCCGTCGCTGCTCGCGCTCGGCGCGGCCCTGCACCCCACGGCCGCGGTCGGCGGCACCCCCCGGGCCGCCGCGACCAGGGTCATCCGCGAGCTGGAGGGCTCCGACCGCGGCCGCTACGCGGGCCCCGTCGGCTGGATCGACGCCAACGGCGACGGCGAGCTGGGCATCGCGCTGCGCTGCGCGCGGATCAGCGGCCGCACGGCCCGCCTGCACGCCGGGTGCGGCCTGGTCGCCGGCTCGGACCCGGACACCGAGGTCCGCGAGGCGCACGCCAAGATGCTGCCCGTCCGCGAGGCCCTCGAAGGCCGCTAGCCGCGTGAGCGAGGTCACGGGGACGCCGCGGTGCGCTGCGGCCAACCGGTACGTGACCACAGCACTGGACGAACCGCCGGACCTCCGCGGCCCCGACGTCACCTCCGCGTTCGCGGAGCTGTTCGACGCCCACGCCCGGCAGCTGCGCGGCTACCTGGCCGGCCGCGTCGGCGAGTCGGCGGCCGACGACCTGGTCGCCGAGACGTTCCTGGTGGCGTTGAAGCGGCGGCACAGCTACGACCCGGGGCTCGCGCCCGTGAAGGGCTGGCTGTACGGGATCGCCACCAACCTGGTGCGCGAGCACGTGCGGCGCGAGACGAGGGGACGCCGCGCGGCGCTCCGCGTGGTCGGCCGACCCGAGCCCGAACCCGACCACGGGCACCTGGTCGCCTCCCGCGTCGACGCCCAGCGGCAGGCCGCCGTGCTGGCCCGCGCGCTCGCCGACCTGCGCGACGAGGACCGCGACGCGCTCCTGCTCACCTCGTGGGCCGGGCTGACACCCGCCGAGGTCGCCGCCGCGCTCGGGGAGAACGACAGCACCGTCCGCTCCCGGCTGCACCGGGTCCGCGCCAAGCTCCAAGCCCTGCTCACCGAGGAGACCCACGATGCGTGAACTCGACGACGCGCTCGACCAGCTCCACCGCGAGGCGCGCACCTCGGACGCGTCCCTGGACGCCGTGCGCGCCCGCGTCCTCGCGGCGGCCACCGCCGAGACCGCGCCGCCCAAGCGCTCCCGCCGCTGGTACGCACCCGTCGCGGTGGCCGCGGCCGCCGCCCTCGTCGCCGGCGTGCTGGCGGTCGACAACCGGTCGCAGGAGCAGCGGATCGCGGCGCCCGACGCCACCAGCGCCACGTCCGCGCCCGAGGTGGAGCTGCTGTCCGCGCCGGAGTACCTGAACCTCGCCGCCGACGCGATCACCGCCACCGACCAGCCGCTCGCACCCGGTCAGTACCGGTACATCGCCACGCACCAGTGGAACTCCGTCGGCATGGTGTTCGCCACCCCCGCGGACCAGCCCGACGCGCCCGCGTCCGGCTACACCTGGCTGCGGGAGTCGCGCCACGAGAAGTGGATCCCGCACGACACGAACCTGGAGTGGATGGAGCGCCGCACCCCGCTGGAGGGCCTGGAGTGGCTCGGCGGCAGCATGCCGCGGTCGGAGGCGGCCGAGCCCGAGGTCACCGACGTCGACACGGGCGAGCGGCGCGGCGCGTGCGGCGACTTCTTCCCGAACTCGCTGCCGAAGAAGGTGTGCGGCGACCCGTCGGACTGGGACAACCCCGAGTTCTACGCCGCCCTGCCGCGCGACCCGCAGGCCATCGTGCGGTACCTGCGCGACGCCACCTCGCACCGGGGTTCCGCGCCGACCACGGCGTTCCACTGGGGCGCGGAGGTCCTGCGCACCGGGCTCATGCCCGCCGACCTGCGCGCCCAGTGGTACCGGGCGCTGGCGCTGCTCGACGGGGTCACCGCGTTCGAGCAGGGCGTCAACCTGGACGGCCGCAGCGGCGTGGCCATCGGCATCGACGGCCCGCACCAGCGGCGCGAGCTGATCATCGACCCGGCCACCGGCGACTTCATCGGCGAGCGCACCACCGCGGGCGCCCAGCCTCACGACCCCTGGGTCGCGCCCGGCACGGTGACCGGCTTCAGCTCGATCACCACGCGGGTCGTGGACGGGATCGGCCTGACCGGCTGAACCGGGTGGGGCCGTCCCGCGGCGCGCGGGACGGCCCCGCTCTCAGTGCTGGTGCCCGGCGAGGATCTCGTGCGTCTCCTGCATCTTCTTGAAGGACTCGGGCTCCACGGAGGCAGCCCGCGCCCCGACCTCCGCGCCCGGCAGCGCGGCCGGCTTGGCCGGCGTGAACAGCCAGGTCCGGAACAGCTCGTCGAGCTGCTCGCCGGAGACCTTCTCCGCCAGCGCGAGGAAGTCCTCGATCGCCGCGTGGCCGGCGCGGTGCTCGGCGAGCCACTCCTTCAGCAGCGCGAAGAACGCCTCGTCGCCGATCTCCAGGCGCAGCGCGTGCACGGCCAGCGCGCCCCGGTCGTACACGGCGCCGTGGAACTGGTTCGACGCGCCCGGGTCACCCGGCAGCACCTGCCAGAACGGGCTGTCCGCCGGGTACAGGTCGTAGACGTACCGGGCGTTCTCCTGGGCCGTGCCCTCGCCCACGTGCTCCGACCACAGGTACTCCGCGTAGGTCGCGAAGCCCTCGTTCAGCCAGATGTCCCGCCAGCGCTCCACCGACACCGAGTCGCCGAACCACTGGTGCGCGACCTCGTGCGCCACCACGTACGTGTTCGCGCCGCGGCGGAAGAACGCGGTGTCGTAGGTGGAGCGGGTCTGGTTCTCCAGCGCGAAGCCGATGCCCGGCGTGGCCACGCCGCCGTTGGCCTCGAACGGGTAAGGCCCGAAGCTGCCCTCCAGGAACTCCGTCACCTCGGTGGTGCGCTCCAGCGACGCCACGGCCGCGGCGCGGTCCGCGCCAAGCCGCTCCGAGTAGGCGGTGATCACCGGGCGGCCCGCCGAGTCGGTGTCCTGCCGGACCTCGAACTGGCCGATCGCGAGGAACGCCAGGTAGGTGGCCTGCGGGGTGGTGCTGCGGTAGCGCCACCGGGTCCAGCCGCCGATCTGCTGCGCGGTGCCGCCGAACAGGCCGTTGGACAGCACCTCCACCCCGCTCGGCACGGCCACCGACACGTCGAACGTGGCCTTGTCGGTCGGGTGGTTGTTGCCCGGGAACCACCATGGCGCGATGTCCGGCTGGTCGATGGCCAGCGCGCCGTCCGGGGTGCGCTTCCACGCCGTGTAGCCGTCCTGGGTCCGGGAGGAGGGCACGTCGGAGTAGGTCACCACGATGGTGAGGTCGGCGCCCGCGCGCAGCGTGCCCGGCGGGTCCACGGTCAGCTCGCCGCCCTGCTGCGCGAAGTCCGCGACGCGGTTGTTGACCCGCACCGACTTCACCTGGAGCAGGAAGTCGAGGTTGAAGGCGGTCAGGTCCTGGGTGGTCCGGGCCAGGACCGTGGTGGTGCCGGACAGGGTGTCGGTGGCCGGCTGGTAGGTCAGCCGGATGTCGTAGTGGGAGACGTCGTAGCCGCCGTTGCCCGCGCCCGGGTAGTACGGGTCGCCGATGCCGGGCGAACCGGGCTGGACGGCGGTCGCGGTGCCGGCGAGCAGCAACAAGGCCGCCGAGGTGGCGGTGCCGAGGGACAGCTTCGCTCTCAGGGACATGCGGCGAAGCTAGTCGCGGTCAACCCGGCTCATGTACCCCCGTACGTCGGTGTTCCGGCTACTGGAAGGCCGTTGACACCGCCGCCCTGAGGCGCGCGTGGAGGTCGCGCAGCCCGCTCCGCTCCACCCTGATCTCCACCACCTTCAGGCCCTTCGGGCGGTCCAGCGCCCGGCGCAGCTCCTCGGGCGTGCGGGCGGTGGTGTGCGGGACGCGGTGGGCTTGGCAGAGCGCTTCGAGGTCGACGCCGTGGGGCGTGCCGAAGACCCGCTCGAAGCTCTCGCCGTGCTCCGGCGCGCCCTGCTCCAGCAGCGCGAAGATGCCGCCGCCGTCGTCGTTGACGACCACGACGGTGAGGTCCGGGCGGGTCTCCAGGGGGCCGATCAGGAGGCCGTTGCTGTCGTGCAGGAACGTCAGGTCGCCGATCAGGGCGTAGGTGGGGCCCTCGGCGAGCGCGATGCCGGCGGCCGTGGACACGCTGCCGTCGATGCCCGCCACGCCCCGGTTGGCGTGGGTGCGGACGTCCCGGCGCGGCGCGGCCACCAGGTCCACGTCGCGGACCGGGTTGGAGGAGCCCAGGAACAGGCTCGCGCCCGGCGCGACGGCGGCGACCAGGTCGCGGGCCACGTGCAGGCCGGTCGGCCAGGGCTGCTCGGCCAGCAGGTCGTCCACCACGTCGGCAACCGCCTTGTCGGCGTGCTGCCAGCCGGTGAGCCAGTCGGGGTCCACCTCGTGCTCGCCGCTCAGGGCCAGGTCGGTCGAGGTGTGCGTGGCGGCGAACCTGGGGTCGGGCCACTCCGGGTCGTCGGACAGGACGTGCACGACCGGGGTCGCGGCGACGAGCTTGAGCACGCCCCGGGAGAGGGTGGCGCGGCCGACCACGACCACGGCGTCCGGGCGCAGGTGGTCGGGCAGCCCGCCCGCGTTGAGCAGCAGGGAGCCGTGGCGCAGGCCGTGGCCGGTCGGCTCGGCGACGATCGGCCAACCGGCGCGTTCGGCCAGGGCGGACAGGTCGTGGTCGGTGTCGCCGACCACCACCAGGGTGCGCGGGCCCAGGTGGTCGGTGGAGTGCAGCGAGGTCGTGGTGCGCGCTGCGGCGCGGGTCCACGGCACGTCGAACGGGCGGCCGTCGAGGGACTCTGGCCAGGAGTCGTCGCCGTCGGGGACCAGGGGCTCCCGGAACGGCACGTTGACGTGCACCGGGCCGCCCGCGCGGGCGGTGGCGACGGCGCGGCAGACCAGGGAGCGCCACAGGCCGTTCTGGCCGTCTCTTCGCTCGGCCACCGGCAGCTGGAGGGTGTCCAGGCCGAAGGCCCGCTGCTGGTCGACCGTCTGGCTGGCGCCCGTGCGGTACAGCTCGACCGGGCGGTCGGCGGTGAGGGCGATCAGCGGGACGCCCGCGTACCTGGCCTCCAGCACGGCGGGGTGGAGGTTGGCGACGGCGGTGCCGGAGGTGCAGGTCACGGCGGCCGGGTGGCCGCTGCCCCTGGCCAGGCCGAGGGCGAGGAAGCCGGCCGTGCGCTCGTCGACGCGGACGTGGAGCGTGAGCCTGCCCCGCACCGCCGCCTCGTGCAGGGCGAACGAGAGGGGGGCGTTGCGCGATCCGGGGCTCAGCACGACGTGACGGACGTCGTTGCGGATCAGCTCGTCGACGAGCACCCTGGCCTGCGCGGTGGACGGGTTCACCTGGCCATTGTCACCCAGTACACGAACGGGCGACTCACCTTGCTGAATCGAACGCCTGTTCGAACAATGGGATCATGACCGCTCACCAGGACTTCAACCACCGACACCCCCACTACCGAGTGACCGCGTTCTCAGTTCCACTCCCCGTTCCCGACTTCGTTCCCGGCTTCCCGCGCGCCCTTGTTCCCGGCTTCGTCACCGACTTCGCGCGCGCCTTGGTTCCCGACTTCCTGCGCGCCTTCGTCCGGCCTCCCACTTCCCGGCGCACCCCGGCCCGGTCGGCTCCGATTTCTCAGCGCGCCCCAGCCCGGTCTCCCACTCTCCGGTCTCCGACTCCCCGGCGCGTCCCGACCGGCCTGCGGGCATATTGTCGCCCGCGTGGCAGATCAGGACGTTTCCGAGCTGTTCGACCCGACCCGCTGGAAGCGCGTGGAGGGCTTCGACTTCACCGACATCACCTACCACCGCGCGGTGGACCAAGGCACGGTGCGCATCGCGTTCAACCGGCCGGAGGTGCGCAACGCGTTCCGCCCCCACACGGTCGACGAGCTGTACCGCGCGCTGGACCACGCGCGGATGAGCCCGGACGTCGGCTGCGTGCTGCTGACCGGCAACGGACCGTCCCCCCGTGACGGCGGGTGGGCGTTCTGCTCGGGCGGCGACCAGCGCATCCGAGGCCGCAGCGGCTACCAGTACGCCTCGGGTGAGACGTCGGACACCGTCGACCCGGCCAGGGCGGGCAGGCTCCACATCCTGGAGTGCCAGCGCCTGATCCGCTTCATGCCGAAGGTGGTGATCGCGGTGGTCCCGGGCTGGGCCGCAGGTGGCGGGCACAGCCTGCACGTGGTGTGCGACCTCACCCTGGCCAGCGCCGAGCACGCCCGCTTCAAGCAGACGGACGCGGACGTCGGCAGCTTCGACGGCGGTTACGGCTCGGCCTACCTGGCGCGACAGGTGGGGCAGAAGTTCGCCCGGGAGATCTTCTTCCTGGGCCGCGCCTACACCGCCGAGGACATGCACGGGATGGGCGCGGTCAACGCCGTGGTGCCGCACGCGGAGCTGGAGTCGACCGCCCTGGAGTGGGCGAAGGAGATCAACGGCAAGTCACCCACGGCCCAGCGAATGCTGAAGTACGCCTTCAACCTCATCGACGACGGCCTGGTCGGCCAGCAGATCTTCGCCGGCGAGACCACCCGCCTGGCCTACATGACCGACGAGGCGGTCGAGGGCCGCGACGCGTTCCTGGAAAAGCGCGACCCGGACTGGTCCGCCTTCCCCTACTACTACTGACCACCGCCACCGACCACGATGATCACCATCGAGGCCCTGAGGGCAGCCCTGGCCGGCGACCTCCCGGGCAACGCCACCTCGGGCAGCGCCACCCCGAGCAGCGCCACTCCAGGCAACGCCACCACCTTCACCACCCCGACCAGCACCGACTCAGCCACCACCGGCTCTCCCACCACCGAATCAGCCACCGATGCCGCAACTGAAGGCCACCCCGAAGCCAAGGGAGGTACCCAAGCGCCCCCACCCCTCCTCACCGCCCAGCCGACCGCTGCCGCGCCTCCAGCCGTCGCGCCCCAAGCAGCCTGGTCCTCAGCCGCCGGGCCCCAGGCCTCCGGCCCCCAAGCTGCCGGGCCCCAAGCAGCCAGCTCCCAAGCCGCCGCGTCCAAAGCCACTCCCCCTCCGCCTCCACCCTCCTCTCCCGCCCTTCCCCCGCCTCTCCCTCTCCCTCTCCTCCGGGACCGGGAGACCGAGGCGCCTCCTCTCCAGGGCTGGGAGACCGAGGCGGTGTTGGCGGTGGGCACGTCCGGCTCCACCGGCGAGCCCAAGACCGTCCTGCTGTCCGCCTCGGCGCTGGTGGCCTCGGCCGAGCTGACGCACGCCCGGCTCGGCGGGCCCGGCACGTGGCTGCTGGCCTTGCCGACCACCCACATCGCCGGCATCCAGGTGCTGGTCCGCTCGATCGTGGCCGGGACCGAGCCGGGTGTCATGGACCTCGCCGGTGGCTTCCGGGCTTCCGGGTTCGCCGCCGCCGCGCGGTCCGTGCTGGCTCGACCCGGGCGGCACTACACCGCGCTCGTCCCGACCCAGCTGTCGCGGCTGGTCGCCACCGACGGGCCGGGGCTCGCTGCGGCGCGCGCGTTCGACGGGGTGCTCATCGGTGGCGCGGCAACGCCTCCGTCGCTGCTCAAGCGGGCGCGTGACCTCGGGGTCCGGGTCGTCACCACCTACGGCATGAGCGAGACGTCCGGTGGCTGCGTGTACGACGGGCTGCCGCTCGACGGCGTCCACGTCCGGCTCGTCGGCGGGCGCATCGAGATCCGGGGTCCCGTACTGGCTCTCGGCTACCAGGGCGGCGAGCGGTTCGGCGAGTGGTTCCGGACCGGTGACCTCGGGCGCGTCCGCGCCGACGGCACGCTGGAGGTGCTGGGGCGGGCCGACGACGTGATCATCAGCGGTGGCGAGAACATCGCGCCGACGCTGGTCGAGAGGGTCCTGGTCGCCCAACGCGGTGTGCACGAGGCGTGCGCGGTCGGTCTGCCCGACCCCGAGTGGGGTCAGGTGGTGGCTGCCGCTGTCGTGCCCGAGGATCCCGAGCACCTGCCGGATCCCGAGGCGCTGCGGGCCGCGGTCGGCGACTCGATCGGGCGGTTCGCCATTCCGAAACGGGTGATTTTCGTGTCCGAGCTTCCGTTGCGGGGACCCGGAAAAGTGGATCGGAGAGCTGTCGCGGGCTCGTTTGGGTGAGTTTTTCTCCAAGAAACACGGTTGTTGGTTGACAGGTAACTCGTATCGCGATTGGCTCAGCGGTGCCGTGCACACGTGGCCCTGCCGCGGTTCCCACCGCACCGCGTGTCCGGACGAGGAGTGCTGCGATGACCAGGCGCTACCTGTTACCGCTCACTGTCGCCGCCGCCCTGGCCACGGCCCTGGCGGCACCCGCCGCGGCCGCGGGTGACACCCAGTGGCGAGCCGATCTGACCACGATCAACGACGACGACACCGGGGTCGCCGCGCACCAGGGCGCCGTGCGGCTCGACCGCGCCGCGCCCGCGCCCGCGAGCGCGCGGCGGGCTTCCGCGCGCACCGGTTTCCTGCTGCTCGACCCCAGGGAGCTGGGCACGCCGGCCAACGCGGTCGCCGCGACCGTCCAGAGCACCGTCCCGGCCGGCGCGGAGGTGGCCGTGGACGTGCGCGGCGCGCTCGGCGGCGACCAGTGGACCGAGTGGGTCGAGGCCCGTCCCGACGCGCCCGCCGTCCTGCCGCGGACCGTGAGGACCGTGCAGGTCAGGATCGCGCTGACGACCGAGGGCGACTCCCCCGAGGTGCGGCGGCTCGACCTGCGCGCGTTCAACCGACCGGCCCACCAGGGCGTCGGCGCGGAGGCCGCGGGCCTGTCCTACCGGGTCTACGCCACGCGCGAGGGCCTGGTCGGCGGCACCACGGCGAACGGTCACGTGATCGTGGCCCGCGACCACTTCGTCGCCCTGCCCTCGCGGCGCGGCCTGTCGCCCAAGGGCACCGGCACCTACAGCGTGCGGGTGTGCGCGGCGAACGGCCGCTGCGAGTGGGCGCCGGTCTGGGACGTCGGCCCGTGGAACACCAAGGACGACTACTGGAACCCGGCGGCCACCCGCGAGTCGTGGAAGGACCTGCCCCAGGGCAAGCCGCAGGCGCAGGCCGCCTACGAGAACGGCTACAACGGCGGCAAGGACCAGTTCGGCCGCACCGTCGCCAACCCGGCGGGCATCGACCTGGCCGACGGCACGTTCTGGGACGGGCTGAAGCTGACCGACAACGCATGGGTGACCGTCACCTACCAGTGGACCGGCTCCGGCCCGGCCGGGTTCGTGCGCACCTCCAGCACCCCGCTGAACGTGCGCAGCGCCGCGAGCAGCACGGCCGCCCAGGTCGGCCTGGCCGCCAACTACGCGCAGGTGCGGGTCGAGTGCCAGGTCACCGGCCAGTCGGTGACGGGCACGCAGGGCACGTCGAACATCTGGTACCGGATCGCCGCGGGCAAGTTCATCGCCAAGGCGTACGTGACGGGCGTCTCCGGCGCCACGAACTGCTGACACCCGGAAGCGGGTCCCCGTTCACCATGTCGGAGGATGTTCGGCATGGCCACAGTCGCCCAGTGGGTTTCGGGGACCCGCCCCCGCACGCTGCCGAACTCGATCGCGCCGGTCCTCGTCGGCGCGGGCGCCGCGCACCACGTGGACGGCTTCAACCTCACGTGGTCCCTGCTGGCGCTGGTCGTGTCCGTCGCCCTCCAGGTCGGCGTGAACTACGCCAACGACTACTCGGACGGCATCCGCGGCACCGACGCCAACCGCGTCGGCCCGTTCCGCCTGGTCGGCTCGGGCGCGGCGAACCCGAAGGCGGTGCGGCTGGCGGCGTTCGCGGCACTCGGCGTCGCCGCGGTCGCCGGCCTGCTGCTGGTCGTGCTGACCGGCCGGTACTGGATGGTCGCGTTCGGCGCGGTGTGCCTCGCGGGGGCGTGGTTCTACACGGGCGGGCGCAAGCCGTACGGGTACGCGGGCCTGGGCGAACTGGCCGTGTTCCTGTTCTTCGGCCCGGCGGCCGTGCTGGGCACGCTGTACGTGCAGACCGGCGAGATCACCGGCATCGGCATCGGCGGCGCCGTGGCGATGGGCGCGTTCTCCACCGGGGTGATGATCGCCAACAGCCTGCGCGACATCCCGACCGACGTGCAGGCGGGCAAGCGCACCCTGGCCACCACCCTGGGCGACAAGGACTCGCGCCGCCTCTACCTGGCCCTGGTCGCCATCCCGTTCGTGATCACCCTGGCCGTCTGCCTGCGCGAGCCGCTGTCCCTGCTCGGCTTCCTCGCCCTGCCGCCGGTGGTCCTCGGCGCGCGGCGCATCGCGAGGGGCGACAAGGGCCGCGACCTGATCCCGGTCCTGCGCGACACCGGCCTGGCGATGCTGGTCTGGGGCATCGCGGTGCCCGCCGCCCTGGTCCTGGGCTGAGCAGTCCCGCGCCGAGCAGTCCTGGGCCGAGCAGTCCTGGGCCGAGCAGTTGTCCACAGCCCCCTGCCCGACCACCCGATCATGTCGGTCCCAGCCGGCAAGATAAAGACAGGGGACCCCTGGCGGGGACCTCTGCGCAGCATGACCGAGGACCTCCGCCCGGTCTGCCGGGCGGCCACGCGCCTACCAGGCGTCCTCGGTGAAGGTCATCGGCTCGTCGTCGTCCCGGGGCTGGGGTTCCGGCTGGGCCGGGCGCGGCTCCTCACCTCGGCACAGCGCCGCCAACGCGGCCCGGTCGGCCTCCAGGGCCGCCCGCACCCCCCGGTCACCCGCCGCCTCGCCCATCAGCACCTGGCGCCAGCTCAGGTGGCCGCCCGCGATCCGCCGTTGGAGGGCCTGGAGCTCCGGCGACGCCTCGTTGGACTTCGCGTACCGCATGACCCGCCGCACGTCCTCGGCTGACGGCTCGCGCCGGGGGTGGCGCAGCTCGGCCGCCTCGCGCATCGCCCGGTCCGCGTCGGCGATCGACCTGGCCAGCACGTCTTCGGCCGTGAGCACCTCTGCGGTCCGCCACGAGCCCACCACGAACCCCTTTCCGTCACCGCTGCGACGCACGACGACGGCCGCGCGTTCCACCGCTGCCCGAAAATCAACCGCACCAGGTGCCCGTGGCCCGGAACCGGACCAGCGACTCCAGGTGCGGCGCGAGGTCCATGCCCTGCTCGGCCACCCACCCGTCGTCGTAGTAGGTGTGCGCGTAGCGCTCGCCGCCGTCGCACAGCAGGGTGACCACGCTGCCGCGCTGCCGCGAGGCCCGCATCTCCGCGATCAGCTGGAACGCACCCCACAGGTTCGTCCCGGTCGACCCGCCGACCCGCCTGCCGAGCACCTCCTCGACGTGCCGGATGGTGGCCACCGACGCCGCGTCGGGCACCTTGATCATGCGGTCGATGACGTGGCCGATGAACGACGGCTCGACGCGCGGGCGACCGATGCCCTCGATCAGGGACCCCCGCGACCCGACCAGGGAGGCGTTCCCGTCGCGCCACGCGTCGAAGAACACCGAGTGCTCCGGGTCCACCACGGCCAGCCTGGTCCGCAGCCGCCGGTAGTGGACGTAGCGGCCGATGGTGGCGCTCGTGCCGCCGGTGCCCGCGCCGACCACGACCCACTCCGGTTCGGGCGCGGACTCCATCGCCATCTGCCCGAACACCGACTCCGCGATGTTGTTGTTGCCCCGCCAGTCGGTGGCCCGCTCGGCGTGGGTGAACTGGTCCATGAAGTGCCCGCCGAGGTCCGCCGCCAGCCGCCGCGACTCGTCGTAGATCGCGCCGGGCTCGTCGACGAAGTGGCACCGCCCGCCCTGGCGCTCGATCAGCGCCACCTTCTCCGGGCTGGTCGACCTGGGCATCACCGCGATGAACGGCAGGCCGAGCAGCCTGGCGAAGTACGCCTCGGACACCGCCGTCGAACCCGACGACGCCTCGATCACCGGGGTGCCGCCGACGATCCAGCCGTTGCAGATGGCGTACAGGAACAGCGACCTGGCCAGGCGGTGCTTGAGCGAGCCCGTGGGGTGGGTGGACTCGTCCTTCAGGTACAGGTCGATCCCCCACTCCAGCGGCAGGGGGAAGTGCAGCAGGTGCGTGTCGGCGCTGCGGTTGGCGTCCGCCTCGATGATGCGGACCGCCTCGCACACCCAGTCCCGGGTCCGGGAACTACATCGGTCTACCGAAGAAATCACGCCGGCACGATAGCTTCTCCCACCGTGACCTCACCCCTGAGCAGCTCGTTCCGCGGCAGCCTCCTCGCCGGCGCCGTCGGCGACGCGCTCGGCGGCTCGATCGAGTTCGACCGGATCGACCGCATCCGGGGCCGCTTCGGCCCGTCGGGCCTCACCGACTACGCGCCCGCTTACGGCAGGCTGGGCGCGATCACGGACGACACCCAGATGACCCTGTTCACGCTGGAGGGCCTGCTCCTGGCCCGCAGGCGGGGCAGCGACCCGGTGCACGAGGTGCGCGTGGCCTACGGGCGCTGGCTGCACACCCAGGGCGGGCCGGAGGCGCCGCGCGACGGGTGGCTGCTGGACGTGCCCGAGCTGCACGAGCAGCGCGCGCCCGGCAACACGTGCCTCACCGCGCTGCGCTCGGGCGTGCCGGGCACGGTGGACAACCCGATCAACGACTCCAAGGGCTGCGGCGCGGTGATGCGCGCGGCGCCCGTGGCGCTGTGGTCCGACGACGTGCGGGAGGTGTTCGAGCTGGCCGCCGCCACGGGCGCGCTCACCCACGGCCACCCCAGCGGCTACCTGTCGGCGGGCGTGCTGGCGGTGCTCGTGCAGCAGGTGCTGGCCGGCGCCGGGCTGCTCGACGCGGTCGAGCGGGCCCGCGCCGAGCTGGTCCGCTGGACCGGGCACGAAGAGCAGCTCAGCCTGCTCGACCTGGCCGTGGAGCTGGGCGCGCGCGGCGTGCGCCCGACGCCCGAGGTGATCGAGACCGCGCTGGGCGGCGGCTGGGTCGGCGAGGAGGCCCTGGCGATCGCGGTGCTCACCGCGCTGGCCGCCCGGGACCTGCCGGACGGCCTGCTGCTCGCGGTCAACCACTCGGGTGACAGCGACTCGACCGGCGCGCTGTGCGGCAACCTGCTGGGCGCGCGGGACGGCGGTGGCGCGATCCCGTCGCACTGGCTGTCGGGCCTGGAGCTGGCCGACGTGGTGGACCGGCTGGCGGGTGAGGCGGCCGAGGTGTTCGGGCGCTGAACGAGGCAGGAGACGCCTGCCAGGGGTGCCCCAACCCGGTGGACACCCTTAATCTACATAGGTAGCCTGACTGTCGTGGAACCACTCGGACGCATCGGACGGGCCACCGTCGACGTGCTGGCCGTGCTGCTGGAGAGCGACCGGCCGCGCTGGGGCCTGGAGCTGATCAAGCTGACCGGCCGCCCGTCCGGCAGCGTCTACCCGCTGCTCGACCGCCTCGAACGCGCGGGCTGGGTCACCTCCGAGTGGGACGACGACAGCGACCGGCGCGGTCCGCGCCGCCGCACGTACGCGCTCACGCCCGAGGGGGCCCGCGAAGCCGTCCGGGTCTGCGCCCGGAAGGCCGGCCTCGCCCCCTCCACCCGACCGGAGGTAGCCCGATGACCCGTCTCGCCCTGGCACTGGCGCGGGTGGCCGCCGTCCTGCTCCCGCACGACCAGCGGGACCGCTACCTGGAGCAGTGGCGGGCCGACGTGGCGGGCGCGCGGGAGGCGGGCCTGCACCCGCTGGGCATCGCGCTCGGCGCGGCCCGCGTCGCGCACCGGGAGCGCGGTCCGGTGGTGCTGCCCGTGGGCCCGCTGGCGCTGGCCCTGAGGCTGCGCGAGAGCACGAACCTCGGCGCGGTGCTGGCGGTGATGCTGCTGGCGAACCTCGGCGGGATGATCCTGCTGGTGGCGTGAGGCCCGGTGGCGTGAGGCCCGGTGGCGTGAGGCCCGGTGGCGTGAGGCCCGGTGGCGTGAGGCCTAGGCGGCGCTGTCGCCGCGCAGCTGGGCGCGCAACCGCTCGCGCTCGGCGCGGCGGACGGCCTGCTTGGCGTCGAGCCCCTGCGCGACCCGGTTGCGCAGCCCGCCGAACACGAACAGCGACAGGGGCAGCGCCACGACCACGCCCACGGCGAGCGCGACCAGCAACGGCACGTCGAGGAGCACGAGCAGCGCGGTGATCGCGGCGACCATGCCCAGGCGCGCGCAGATGTACAGCGTCACATCACGACCCAGGTGCACGGTTACCCAGGCTACGCCGCCCCGCGCGGCTCAGGCGTCGGGGCCGGTCGTGGCGGTGTTGGGGCGGCCCTCGAACCGGGTGGACAGCACCACCGTGGTGCGGGTGCGCGCGACGCCGGGTATGCGGCGCAGCCTGCCCAGCGACCGCTCCAGCTCGTCGACCGTGGCCACCCGGACCTTGACGATGAACGACTCGTCGCCCGCCACCCGGTAGCACGACTCGACCTCGACCAGCTCGCCCAGCGCGACGGCCAGCTCGTCGTCGTCGGCGGTGTCGGTCGGGTGGACGCCGATCAGCGCGGTCACCCCCAGGCCGACGGCGCTCGGGTCGACCACGGCGTGGTAGCCGGTGATGACGCCGGTGGCTTCGAGCTTGCCGACCCGCTCGTGCACGGCGGAGGCCGAGAGGCCGACCTTCCGACCCAGGTCGGCGTAGGTGGCCCGACCGTTCACCCGGAGGGCGGCGATGATCTGGCGATCAAGAGCGTCCACCGGGTACAGGGTAGGGCCACGGGGGTCGATGTCCGAACCGCGCGCTTTGCCCCTTACTACCTCTTTACCATCACCCAAGCGTTCGAGTACCCGAAGGGTGTGATGCCACGATGCGTCCGGTACGTCTGTTCACCACCGGGGAGGATCACCGTGACCGTGACGCAGGGACACCAGGGGGAACGGCTGCTCACGCCGGGCGAGGTCGCGAACCTGTTCCGGGTCGACCCCAAGACGGTGACGCGGTGGGCCACCGCGGGCCGCATCGGTTCCATCCGCACGCCGGGCGGGCACCGCAGGTTCCGCGAGTCGGAGGTCCACCAGCTGCTGTCCCAGCTGACCACCGAGGCGACCGAGCCGGTCAGGCACTGACCGCGCGCACCTCCGCCACGAGGGTAATCTCGTGGCAAAGGAGGTGGCGACCATGCTGTACCTGCTCGCGGTGATCGGTGCGCTGACGATCGCCGTGCTGCTGTGGCGTGCGTTCGGACCGGACCGGGTCGATACCGCCCCCAGTCGCCGGTTCGTGGCTCCGGACGACAACCCCGACTTCCTGCGCGAGCTCGGTGAGCAGCGCAAGAAGCCGCAGGACGAAGAAGAGTGACGCCGGGGGCCTCGCCACCGAGGCCCCCTCGTCGTGACTAGTTGCTGGGGAAGTCGTCCGCCACGGTGGCCGCCAGTTCCAGCAGGGCCAACCGGGTCGCCGGAGCGAGCTTGTCGAGCTCGATCTCGGCGCCCTCCTCCAGGTGCGAGTCGAACGGGATGCGCACCACCGCGCGGCACCGCTGCGCGAAGTGCGCGGCCAGCTTGTCCAGGTCGACCTTGCCCGAGCCCGGCCGCACCGAGTTGATCACCACGACGGACTTCGCGACCAGGTCGCGGTAGCCGTGCGCGTCCAGCCAGTCCAGCGTCGCCGCCGAGGTCTGCGCGCCGTCCACCGAGCCGGACGACACGAGCACCAGCGAGTCGGCCTGGTCGAGCACGCCCTTCATGGCCGAGTGCATCAGACCGGTGCCGCAGTCGGTGAGCACGATGTTGTAGAACAGCTCCAGCAGGGAGACCGTGCGCAGGTAGTCCTGGTCGCTGAACGCCTCCGACACCGCCGGGTCCTGGTCGGACGCCAGCACCTCCAGCCGGCTTGGCGACTGCGAGGTGTACGCGCGCACATCGCTGTACTTGGTGACCCGCGAGGCGTCGCGCAGCAGGTGCCGCACGGTCGCCGTGGTCTCCCGGGGCACCTTCAGCGCCAGTGTGCCGCGGTCGGGGTTGGCGTCCACCGCGATCACCCGGTCACCGCGCAGCGACGAGAACGTGGAGCCCAGCGTGGTCGTCGTGGTGGTCTTGCCGACACCGCCCTTGAGGCTCAGCATCGCGATCTTGTAGCACCCGCGCAGCGGCTGGTTGATCCGCGCGATCAGCTCGCGCCGCCGCAGGTCGGCCGGGCTCTCGCCCAGGTTGACCAGGCCGCCGGTCACCGCGTGCAGGGTCTTGCGCCAGCCGGACTGCGGCGGGCGCTTCGCGCGCTTGATCAGCTCCTGCGACGACATCGAGTTGGCGTTGGCCTGCTGCGGCTGCTGCTGCGGCTGGACGCTCTGCGGGAAGTTGTTGGGGAACCCGCCCTGGTACTGCGCGCCCTGGTACTGGCCCTGGCCCACCGGGTACGGGCCGGACGGGCCGCCCGCGACCTGGTAGGGGCCGGACTGCGCGCCGGGCACCTGGTACGGACCCGACTGCGCGCCGGGCACCTGGTACGCGCCGGACTGCGCGCCCGGGACCTGGTAGGACCCCGACGGGCCGCCCGCGACCTGGTAGGACCCCGATTGCGCGCCGGGCACCTGGTACGCGCCCGACTGCGCGCCGGGCACCTGGTGCGGACCGGACGGCGCGCCCTGCGCCGGGAAGCCCCCGGAGGGCGGACCGGTCACCGGGCCGGAGGCCGACGGGTCCAGGTACACCGTCTGCGGCTCCACGTACTGGGCGCCCGCGCCCTGCTCGACCCGGTGACCGCCCGACTGGTTCGGGTTGGGCTGCTGCCCCTCCTCGCCGGGCGGCTGCTGCCACGACGGCTCGGGATTCTCGTAGCGACCGGTCACCGCTGGGGTCCTCCCTGAGCTGAGCGGGTCGAGACCTCCCCGACCCCTGCGTCCGACGGTAGCCGGGGACCGGTGGTTCCACGACATCGGGTGGGGGCTGGGCGGAGGTCCTTCCAGCAGGTGGTCTACGCGATCAGCCGACGCCCGCGTACGAGTGCAACCCAGTCGTTACGAGGTTGATGAAGAACAGGTTGAACACGGTCAGCGCGAAGCCCAGCGAGTTGATCCACGCCGCCGGCCTGCCGCGCCAGCCGGCCGTGGCCCGCGCGTGCAGGTACGCCGCGTAGACGACCCACGACACGAACGCCACGGTCTCCTTGGGGTCCCAGCCCCAGAACCGGCCCCACGCCGCCTCGGCCCAGATCGCGCCGCAGATGATGCCGATGGTGAACAGCGGGAACGCGAACACCGTGCTGCGGTAGGCGAGCCGGTCGAGCAGGTCGGCGTCGGGCAGCTTCACGAACCGCGCGCGGCCGGAGGACTTCAGCAGGTACAGCGCGCTGGCCACGCCGGGCACCAGCAGCATGCCGCTGGACACCGAGATCACCGACACGTGCACCACGAGCCAGTACGACTGGAGCGGCGGCGGCACGGGCGAGGCCTCGGCGTAGAGGACGGTGCCGCCGAGGAACATCAGGACGACCACGGGCACGAGCACGAACCCGCCGAGCCTGCGCACCGGGAACATGCGCGCCAGCACCAGCCACGTCACCACGCCCGCGAGCGTGAGCAGCGACATGTACTCGTACATGTTGCTCCACGGCACGCGCCCGGTGGCGAAGCCGCGCAGCACCAGCGAGCCGACCTGGAGCACCACGCCCAGCACGTTCAGCGCCAGCCCCATGCGGCCCAGGCGCTCGGCGCGGGACCGCTCCGGCCTGGTCACGCGGCCCGGCGCCCACGTGCCGTCGGCCCGCGTGCCGCCCGCGGCCACCAGCGAGGCGGCCTTGGCCCCGGCGGGCCGGGCGAACGCGGCCTCGCACAGGTACAGCGCGGCGGCGAAGAAGTAGACCAGCACGGCCGCGCCGTAGGTCCAGTCGCTGTAGGTCGACAGGGTCTGGTTGACCGGCATCAGCTGCCCTCCTTGAGTGCGAGCAGGTCGCGGGACAGGCCGCCGAACTCCTCGCCGTACCCGGCCTGGTCGGTCCGCGCGAGGCCGCCGACCTCAATCAAAGTACGCCCGTCCCCCAGCGGCGTCGCCCGCACCCAGACCCGGCGGCGCTTGATGCCCAGCGACACGCCCAGACCGATGATGACCAGCACGGAGAACACCAGGACCCAGTTCTGCGCCGGGTCGTGCGAGACCTGGAGGGACACCCAGTCGCGCACGCCCTCGAAGCGGACGGTCGTGCCGTCGTCGAGGGTGAGCTGCTCGCCCGCCTTGAGGTTCTGCCGGGCGACGCGCTTGAGCTTGCCGTCCTCGACCATCTTCTGGTCGATGGAGAAGATGGACTGGCCGCGGCCGGAGTCGGTGCCCAGGTCGCCGCGGTAGACGTCGATGGCGACCGCCGGGTCGTCGGCCGCGGGGAACGCCGAGTTCAGCAGCTCGCCCTGGAACACGGCGGTGGGCGCGAGCAGCCCGGTGATGGCGAGCTGGCTCCGGCGGCGCTCCTCGGCGTCCGGCACGTCCGGCGGGTCGAACTTGGTCGCGCCCTCCGAGGCCAGCGTGACCGTGTCGACCGGCCGCCACTGGATCGCGCCGGTGCGGGTCTGGCCGTTGGGGAAGGTGACCGTGAACACCGGCGTGTAGCCGTGGCCGAGCAGGTAGACGCGGTCGCCCGCGGTGCGCAGCGGGCTGTTGACCCGCAGCGGGTACGGCCGCCACGTGCCGCTGTCGAGGTCCGCGCCGGACTGGTACCCGATGTCCGCGAGGAAGCTCTCGGCCTGGCCGCTGTGCAGGTAGGAGGCCGAGAAGTCGTCCACCTTCACGCAGAACGGGGTGAGGTCCGAGCCGTCGACGCGCAGGCCGGGCCGGAACGTGTCGTAGTTGTAGACGCCGGAGTTGCAGAACTGGCCGCCGTTCGCCTGCACGATGACCTGGCCCTCGTAGCCGAACATCTTGCCCAGCGCGAACGCGACCAGCAGGCCGAGCAGCGAGAAGTGGAAGACCAGGTTGCCGGTCTCGCGCAGGTAGCCGCGCTCGGCGCTGACCGTGCGCGCGCCGTCCTCCTCGCGGGTGACGCGGCGCCAGCCCTTGAGGCGGCGCTCGGCGTTCGCGACGACCTGCTCGGGGGTGCCGTCGACCTCGGCGCTCGCGTGGTGCGGCATCCGGGCCAGGTTGCGCGGCGTGAGCACGGGCCTGGCCCGCATCTGCTTGAAGTACTCCCAGGTGCGCGGCAGCAGGCAGCCGACCAGGGAGACGAACAGCAGCACGTAGATCGCGGAGAACCAGTAGCTGGCGTAGACGTCGTAGAACTGGAGGTCGTCGAGGAACCGGCCCCACCAGCCGTTCTCGGCGACGTACTCGTCGACCTTCCGGGAGTTGAGCGAGCGCTGCGGCAGCAGGGCGCCCGGCATCGCGCCGAGGGCGAGCAGGAACAGCAGGGTCAGCGCGGTGCGCATGGCCGTGAGGCCGCGCCACGTGTTGCGCAGGAAGGCGAAGGCGGTGGGCAGCACTAGAGCGGCAGTTCCAGGTCGTTGACCACGGTGTCGCGCAGCCAGCCGACGAACTCGCCCCACAGGCCGGTGACCAGGGCGGCGCCGACCGCGATCAGCAGCACGCCGCCGAACACCTGCACCTGGCGCACGTGGCCGCGCAGCCAGCCGGTCACCCGCACCGCCCAGCGCGCGCCGAGCGCGATCAGCACGAACGGCAGGCCGAGGCCGAGGCAGTAGGCCACCACCAGCACCGCGCCGCGGGCCGTCGCCGAGCCGACCTCGGTGCTGCGGGCCAGCGCGAGCACGCCCGCGAGGGTCGGGCCGAGGCACGGGGTCCAGCCCAGCGCGAAGACGCCGCCCAGCAGCGGCGCGCCGATCAGGCCGGCGCTGGGCGCGCGGCGCAGGCGGACGTCCTTCTGGAGGGCCGGGACCAGGCCGATGAACACCAGGCCCATGGCGATGGTGATGACGCCGCCGATGCGCTGGAGGAGGTCGGTCTCGAACCAGAACAGGTCGGTCAGGCCGAGCACCACGAACGAGGTCAGGGCGAACACGACGGTGAAACCGAGGACGAACAGCAGCGCCGCGCCCGCCACCCGCCAGCGGCCGCTCTTGCGGGCCTCGTCGCCGGCGACGGCGGGAGCTTCCGCGCCGACCAGTCCCGCCAGGTAGGCGAGGTAGCCGGGCACGAGCGGGACCACGCACGGCGAGGCGAAGGAGATGGCCCCGGCCAGCACCGCCACCCCGGTCGCGAGCAGGATCGGACCCGAAGTGGCCAGATCTGTCGGGTTCACACGTCCAGGGTAAGTAGGGCCTTGACAGGGCCGCGCACCGGACTCCCCTAGGAGCGACCCGGCTCACAGGGCCGCGGGCCGATTCCGCCCTGTTCCCCACGTGAGCGGTGCTCAAACCCAACCATCAACCCTTGTGGGTTAATAACTGGCTGCATAGCGTTGCACCATGCGCGCACACCGGCTGACCCTGCCGCTGCTGGCCGTCGCCTTCGCCGTCATCGCCGCCCCCCTGCCCGGCGGCGCCGCGGAGCCCGGACCGGAGCTGGAGTGGGTGGAGGTCTTCTCCCCCGACGGCACCATCACGCAAACCGCCGTGCCCCGGGCCTTCGAGGTCGCGGCGGCGCCCGACGAGGTGGACGCCGACGTGGTCGCCGTCCAGCAGACCGGCGCACCGGACCAGCGGTTCGACCTGGTGTTCGTGGGCGACGGCTACACGGCGGCGGAGATCGGGATCTTCCACTCGCACGTGGTGAGCAAGTGGGCGGAGCTGTCCGCGGTGGAGCCGTTCGCCTCCTACAAGCAGTACTTCAACGTCTGGCAGGTCAACGTCGTCTCGCCCCAGTCCGGCGTGGACCACGACCCGACCCTCGGCGTCGCCCGCGACACCGCGCTCGACATGGGCTTCTGGTGCCAGGGCCGCGACACCCAGACCGAGCGCCTGCTGTGCGTGAACCAGACCAAGGCCGGCCAGTTCGCGGCGCTCGCGCCGGGGTCGGACCAGGTCATCGCGCTCGGCAACACCGCCAAGTACGGCGGCGCGGGCGGCGGCGTCGCCACCGCCGCGGGCGCGAACGACCAGGCCGGGCAGATCGCCGTGCACGAGCTGGGGCACTCGATCGGCGGGCTGGCCGACGAGTACGACTACCCCTATGACCGGCACACGGGCGGCGAGCCGACCGAGGTCAACGTGACCGCGGACCCGACCGGCTCGAAGTGGGCCGGGTACCTGGGCCGGTCCTCACCGGACGGCGGGGTGGTCGGGGCGTTCGAGGGCGCCAGGTACTACAGGTTCGGCCTGTACCGGCCGACGGAGAACTCGATCATGCGCACGCTGGGGCGCGAGTTCAACCTCATCGGGCGGGACGCGATGGTCGAGGCGTTCCGCGCCAGGGTGCCGGAGCTGCAAGTCGGGCGGTGAGGCCCGACCGGGTGGTGAGGCCCGGGCGGCGGGGGCCTGGGAGGACTCCGCCGCGCTCAGGCCTCCGCCACCAGCTGGTCCACGATCGGCGTCAGGTCGCTCGCGATCACGCCGCCCAGGAACGCCGCCGCCACCCGGTGCCGCTTGTCCAGCACGAACGTCGCCGGCACCGTGTTCGGGTGCAGCCCGCGGAAGGCGAGCATCGCGCGACCGGACTCGTCGTAGATCGACGGGTAGGTCAGGCCGCGGTTGCGCATGAAGTCGCGCGGCAGCTCGGTGGAGGTCTCCTTGACGTCCACGCCCAGCACCCGCACGCCCAGCGGGCCCTTCTCGTCCTGCACCTTCTGGAGCTCGGGCGCCTCCGTGCGGCACGGCGGGCACCACGCGCCCCAGATGTTGATCACCACGACCTCGCCGGCGAAGTCCGACAGCGAGATCGTCCGGCCGTCCTCCATCAGGCTCGGGCCGGTGAGCGCGCGCAGCTCCTTGCGCTCGTCGCCCTCGTAGCGGAGCTTGGTCTCGCCGTTCGGCGCGACCAGCTGGAACTCGCCGCCCGCGACGACCGCGTCGTCACCCGACGAGCACGCGGTCGTGGCGAGCAGGAGCGCGGCCAGGGGCGCGGCGAGCTTCCTCATGCGCCCGTCACCCGCGGGTTCGTCGCGCCGACCGGCTCGGTGTAGACCAGCCGCACCAGCCGCTCGCCCTCGAACACCAGGCTCGTCAGGGACGCCAGCGAGCACTCGCGCCGCCGCGGGTCGTGCCACATCCGCTTGCCCTCCATGAACCGCCGCAGCGTCCAGATCGGCAGCTGGTGCGACACGCACACGGCCTCGTGGCCCTCCGCCACCGCCCGCGCCCGCTGCACCGCGCCCAGCATCCGGTGCGCGATCTCCAGGTAGGGCTCGCCCCACGACGGCCGGAACGGGTTGACCAGCTTCGGCCAGTGCTGCGGCGAGCGCAGCGCCCCGTCGCCGACCGACACCCTCAAGCCCTCGAACTGGTTGTCCGCCTCGATCAGCCGCTCGTCGACGGCCAGCTCCAGCCGGTGCGAGTCGGCGATGGGCGCGGCCGTCTGCCGGGCCCGGTCCAGGGGCGACGCGACCACGTGCGCGATGTCGTGGTCCGCCAGGTGCTCGGCCACGGTCAGCGCCTGCCGCCGGCCGCGCTCGGACAGGCTGAAGCCCGGGATGCGGCCGTAGAGGATGCCGGTCGGGTTGTGCACCTCGCCGTGCCGCAGCAGGTGGACGACGGTCCGGTTCCCGCCACCGGTGGGCGCGCGGTCCCTCACTTCGCCGTCCCTTCCGTCGCCCGGGCCGCCGCGCGGGCGGCGTGCGGCAGCGCGTCGGCGATCACCTCGAAGTCCCGCTCGGTCATGGCGGCGTTGACGAACCACGCCTCGAACGCGCTCGGCGGCGGGTAGACGCCGCGCTCCAGCAGGGCGTGGAAGAACGGCGGGAAGCGCCACGTCTCGGCCGCCTGCGCGCCCGCGTAGTCGGTGACCTCGTGCTCGGTGAAGAACACGCTGACCAGGTTGCCCGCGAACTGCACCCGGTGCGCCACGCCCGCCTCGGTCAGCGCGGCGGCGAACAGCGCGCCCAGGCGCGAGGCGTTGGCGTCGAGCGCGCGGTAGACGTCGTCGGTCGCGGCGCGCAGCGTGGCCAGGCCGGCGGCCACCGCGACCGGGTTCCCGGACAGCGTGCCCGCCTGGTAGACCGGGCCGGACGGCGCGAGCCTGGCCATCACGTCCGCGCGACCGCCGAACGCGGCCGCGGGCAGGCCGCCGGACATGACCTTGCCGAAGGTGTAGAGGTCGCCCTCGACGCCCTCCAGGCCGTACCAGCCGGCGCGGGACACGCGGAAGCCGGTCATGACCTCGTCCATGATCAGCAGCGCGCCCTCGGCGCGGCAGAGGTCGCGCAGCCCGGCGTTGTCCTGCGGGGCGACCGCGCCCATGTTGCCCGCGGCGGCCTCGGTGATGACGCAGGCGATCTCGCCCGGGTTGTCCGCGAAGGCCCGGCGGACGACGTCCAGGTCGTTGTAGGGCAGCACGATCGTGTCGGCCGCCTGCGCGCCGGTCACGCCCGGCGAGGTGGGCAGGCCGAGGGTGGCGACGCCGGAGCCCGCCTGGGCGAGCAGCGCGTCCACGTGGCCGTGGTAGCAGCCCGCGAACTTGACGATCTTCTGCCGGCCGGTGAAGCCCCGGGCGAGGCGGATCGCGCTCATCGTGGCCTCGGTGCCGGAGTTGACCAGGCGGACCTGGCGCACCGGCGCGACGCGGTCGACGATCTCCGCGGCCAGCTCGATCTCGCCCTCGGTGGGCGTGCCGAAGGACAGGCCGCTGGTGGCCGCCGCGCGGACGGCCTCCACCACCTCGGGGTGGGCGTGGCCGAGGATCATCGGGCCCCAGGACGAGACGAGGTCGACGTACCGGTTGCCGTCGACGTCCCACAGGTGCGGCCCCTCGCCGCGGACCATGAACCGCGGGGTGCCGCCGACCGAGTGGAACGCCCGGACCGGGGAGTTCACGCCGCCGGGGATGACCGCCGTCGCGCGCTCGAACAGTTCCTGGGATCGCGTCGCTGTCACGGGGTCCAGTCTCACACGTCGCGGTTTGTGACCTGCTGCACGTCGGGTGTTGTGGCCTGACCGGGTGGTGGGCTAGCGGTCGGCCCGCGGTCCGCCGGTCGGCGCGCCGTCGGACTGGGGCTCGGGGCCCTGGCCCTGGCCTTGGCCTTGGCCGAAGGAGTCCCGGTCGGCGAAGTCCTCGTCGGAGGAGTCCTCGGGTTGGCGGGTGCGGACGGCGAGCACCACCTGGCGGATCGCGTCGAGCAGCAGCACGCCGGCCACCGTGGCCAGGGCGACCGCGGCCCCGATCCAGTTGCCGCGGTAGCGGGTGGCGCCCAGCGGCTCCCGGTCGGGGATCGAGTAGCTGTGGTGCTCCACACCGCGTTGCCAGCACCACGCGGCCACCAGGACCAGCAGCACGCCGAGCACCACCTCGCCGACGGCGATGAGCGCTCGTTTGGGCTGGTGCAGCTTCGGTGGCTCGGGCACGGTCTGGCTCTCCACGGTGGCCGCTGTCACGCCGGTCAGCTTCTCACGTCCCGCTCGCCGCCAGCAGCCTGGCCAGGGCGGCGCGCAGGGCGTCCGCGTCCCGCGCCCAGGCCGTGACGACCGCGCCGTCGACCAGCCGCACCGGCACCGGCCCCGTGCCGCGCGGCAGGGTCCAGCCGCCGCCCAGGACCCGGGCTCCCGCGCGCGGTTCCACGCCCTCCACCTCGGCGACGTCCCGCACCGGCAGCTCCTCCCGCCCCTGGTGCAGCGCGACGGGCGTGAGGCGCACCTCGTAGACGCGCCGCCTGCCCTGCACCCACACCAGGGTCGGCAGGACCAGCGCCAGCGCCACGACCAGCCACAGGAGCGGGCGGACCGCGCCGGTCAGCGCCTCCACGGCGAAGCCGAGCAGGGCGAACGCCGGTCCCCACAGCAGGGGCCACCAGGACGCGCCGGGCTCGGCGTACAGGGTCGGTTGCTCCACGTCCTCGGCCCGGCTCAGCCGAGGTTGCCCGCGAAGTGGTGCCGGACGCCCGGCAGGAAGCTGAACACCGCCGCGACCGCGGGCAGCACCAGGCGCAGCGCGATCACCACCCAGGTGACCGGTCCGGCGTCGTCGCGGGCCGCCACGAGCGCGGCGGCCAGGGCCAGCACGCCGAGCACCAGGGCGCCGCCGCACAGGACCAGCCGGGCCTGGTAGCTGCCCCGCAGGAGGGCGATGGCGCCCCAGAGGCCGCCCAGGGCCGCGCACGTGGTGGCGAACAGGGTCATGACCGGGCCGAAACCGGCGAGGGAGCCGGGGCCCGCGAGCGCCTGGGCGATCGTGCCCAGCGGCCACGACAGGGCGGCGAGCAGCCAGAACGCGAACGCGACGACGACCGCGCCGGGGCGGACGACGGCGACCGCGGACTGGTCCACCTCCCGCATCCGCCCCGGGAAGCCGAGCGGGTGGAGCGGCTGCTGCCGGTGCGGCGGGTAGGGCTGCTGGTGCGGGTGGTCCACCGGTCGCACGGGCGTGCCGTAGGGGTCGAACGGCGGCTCGGTCACGTCGTCACCGTCCTCGGTCCTCGGTCGGGGGTCACCCGCTAGTGCTGTCTCACCCACTGTGCCGTACCGCGCAGCCAGGTGAGGGCCAAACCGGCGGCGATGAGCAGGAGCGCGACCAGGTTCGCCGCGTTCGCGCCCGCGCCGGGCAGGACGATCCACAGCACGTGCAGCACGGCCACCGCGGTGAGCACGCCCCGCGCCCACCGCTTGCCCACGTTCAGCAGCCACCCGAACAGCCCGTAGCCGATCGCGAGGAACGCGGTGACCAGCGCGAGCTGCACCAGGATCTCGTTCACGCGCCCCGGCGGGTCGCCCGCCCGCGCGGCGGCCTCCAGCAGGTCGCCCCGCCGGATCCACAGCACGGCGTGCTCGAACAGCACGAACGCGGCCAGCGCCAGCCACACGCCGACCGCGCCGCGCACGACGGGAGGCGGTTGTTCACGCGCCGACTTCCCGCGCGCCGACTTCCCGCCCGCCGGTCCCCCGCGCATCGGTCCCCCGCGCACGGGTCCCCCGTCGCCGACCGTCACCTGAGCCGCTTGGCCGCCTCGAAGTACTCCTTCGAGGCAGGCGTGTAGAGCAGGAACACGGCGGCCACGAGCGGCAGCACGACCAGCAGGCTGAGCAGGGTGAAGCCGAACATGCTCAGCAGGAGCGCGACGATGCCCGTCACGTTCAGCCAGGTCCGCGCCCAGGGCCGGCCGGCTCGGGCCTTGACCGCGAAGAACACCAGCAGGCCCGCCACGACCACCGCGGCCACGGTGAAGAAGACCTGGAACGCGACGAGGCCGGTGCGCAGCTGCTCGTCGGTCAGGCCCTGGTCGCCGCCTGCGCTCTGCTTGGCGATGTCGACCAGGGCCTGGGGGTTGGCCAGCATGATGGCCAGGGCGGCGATCGACAGGATCGTCATCAGGGCGGCGGTGGCGAGCCACAGCCAGAACGAGATCCGGACCTGCTTCGGCGCGGCCCCGGGGCCGCGCTTGGCCGGCTCGTTCGCCCCGGACGGGTAGGCCTCGTAGCCGGCGGCCTGGTACCCCGCGGGCTGGTTGCCCGAGGGCTGGTACCCGGCCGGCTGGTACCCGGAGGGCTGGTGCCCCGAGGACTGGTACCCGGCTGGCTGGTCGGTCTGCGGCGGGGGAGGCGCCGGGGTGGCGTACGGCTCCTGCTGCGGCCGGTTCTCCGGGTCCTGTGGCGTGGTCACGGGTGGAACGCTAAGGGTGGTCAGGTGCCCTGTCCACCGTGACGGGCCGGGACCGGAAGTACCCCGCGGCGGCCGGGTGGAAGGCCAGCACCACGGCCACCACGTCGATCGCCATGGTGATCACGTTGAACACCAGGTCCAGCGGGCTCACGACCAGCCCGTACGCGGTCGCGAAACCGGTGCCGACGGTGATCAACCGCACCACGCCGAAGAGGATCCCGGCGCCCGCCAGCACGGTCAGCGCGACGCGCGCCCAGTTCCGGCCGGCGGCCATGCGGTTCGCCAGCCGCGAGCAGATCAGCACCAGGCCGACCGCCAGCAGGAGGCTGAAGAAGGTCCCGCCGGTCGCGGCGGCGTCCAGCTCGTCCTGGCCCAGGGTCGGCTGCCGCAGGCGCAGCTCGTCGATCAGCATCCCCCGGTCGGAGACCTGCACCAGGAACCTGACCATGCCGACGACGGCGCTGAGGATGAACAGCCACCGGGCCAGGTCCACCGGCTTGGGCGGGGTCGGGCGGGGTGCGGCGGTCTTGGACCGCCCTGGTGCCGGCTGTCTCATCACCGTCGTCCTGCCTCCGGTCGTGCGGCCGGTCGTGCCGTTGTGCTCGCCGTCACCGGTCGCCGAGCCAGCCCGCGGCTTCCACGGCCCAGTAGGTCAGCACGACGGCCGCACCGGCGCGGCGGATCGAGGTCAGCGTCTCCAGCACGGTGCGCTCCCGGTCGATCCACCCGTTGCGGGCGGCGGCCTCGACCATCGCGTACTCGCCGGAGATCTGGTAGGCGGCGACCGGGACCGTGGAGAGCCCGGCGACGTCCTTGATCACGTCCAGGTACGGCAGCGCGGGCTTGACCATGACCATGTCCGCGCCCTCGGCCAGGTCGAGGGTCGCCTCGCGGAGCGCCTCGCGGGCGTTCGCCGGGTCCTGCTGGTAGGTCTTGCGGTCGCCCGAGAGCTGCGACTCCACCGCGTCCCGGAACGGGCCGTAGAGCGCGGAGGCGTACTTGGCGCTGTAGGCGAGGATGCCGGTGTCGGTGAAGCCGGCCTCGTCCAGGGCGGTGCGGATGAAGCCGATCTGGCCGTCCATCATGCCGCTGGGTCCGACCACGTGGGCGCCCGCGCGGGCCTGGGCCACGGCCATCTCGCCGTAGACCTCCAGGGTGGCGTCGTTGTCCACCGCGCCGTCGGGCGTGAGCACGCCGCAGTGGCCGTGGTCGGTGAACTCGTCCAGGCAGCAGTCGGACATCAGGACCGTGCTGTCGCCGAGCTCCGAGCGCAGGTCGGCGAGGGCGGCGTTGAGGATGCCGTCGGGGTCGGTCGCGCCGGAGCCCACGGCGTCGCGCTCGGCGGGGACGCCGAACAGCATGATGCCGCCGACACCGGACTGGACCGCCACCACGGCCGCCTTGCGGAGGGACTCCCGGGTGTGCTGGAAGACGCCCGGCATGCTCTTGATCTCGGCCGGCTGCCGGGCGCCCTCCTTGACGAACATGGGGAGGACCAGCTGGCGCGGCTCGACGGTGGTCTCGCTGACGAGGCGGCGCATGGCCGGGGTGGTGCGCAGGCGGCGCGGGCGGTGGGCTGGGAACACGACGGGCACTCCCTGGTCGGTCTATCCGGTGTTGTCGAGCCGGTGTTCTCAGGCCCTCGGGTCAAGCCCGGCTCGATTTGACATGGGGCCCTTACGAGTGCCGGAGGCAGGCCGCAGCCGGCAGGCACGGCGGGGAAGAGCGTCCCGCCGAGCCTGCCGGCTCCGACCAGCCTATGGCACTCGAACCCATGTCAAACCGGGCCTCGTCGGCCCCCTCCGGTCCCGTTCTACCCGCGTGTCGTCCAGTCGGACATCGCGTGTCCTCCGGTCCGGCATCGCGAGTCCTCCGGTCGGACATCGCGAGTCGTACGTTCAGGACACGCGTGTCGTACGTTCGGGACCCCTGAGTTCTGCATTCGGGTCGGTCAGGAGCGGCGGAGGCGCTTGGTCTTGCGCGGGGGTGGGAGGGCGCCTTCCGCTCGCAGGCGGGCCGCGTGCTGGGCCAGGGCGTCTACCAGGGCCGGGACGTTGGCGTCTTCCGGTTGGACGTCCACCCTGAGGCCGAACTCGCGGGCCGTTTCGGCGGTCTGGGGGCCGATGCAGGCCACCAGGGTTCGCGCGTGCGGCTTGCCGGCGATGCCGACCAGGTTCCGGACGGTCGAGGACGAGGTGAAGCAGACCGCGTCGAAGCCGCCCGACTTGATCATCTCGCGGGTGTCGGCGGGCGGCGGGGCGGCCCGGACGGTGCGGTAGGCCGTGACGTCGTCGATCTCCCAGCCGCGTTCGCGCAGGCCCGCCGCCAGGGTTTCGGTGGCGATGTCGGCGCGCGGGAGCAGGACGCGGTCGACCGGGTCGAGGATGTCGTCGTACGGCGGGAAGTCGGCCAGGAGGCCTTCCGACGACTGCTCGCCGGACGGGACCAGCTCGGGGATGATGCCGAAGCTGCGGACCTTGGCCGCCGTCGACTCGCCGACGCAGGCGATCTTCACGCCGGAGAACGCGCGGGCGTCCAGGCCGAACTCGCGGAACTTCTCCCAGACCGCGCGGACGGCGTTGGTCGAGGTGAAGACGACCCACTGGTAGCGGCCGTCGACCAGGCCCTTGACCGAGCGCTCCATCTGGGCCGGGCTGCGCGGCGGCTCGACGGAGATGGTCGGGACCTCGACGGGGATGGCGCCGTGGGAGTGGAGGCGGTCGCTCATCGCGCCGGCCTGCTCCTTGGTGCGCGGGACGAGGACGCGCCAGCCGTAGAGGGCGCGCGACTCCCACCAGGACAGCCTGGCCCGGTTGGCGACGGCCGCGCCGACCGTGACGACCAGGGGGCCGCCCAGGTCGCCGGCGTCCTGCGCCAGGCCGGCCAGGGTCGTGTCCACCGTGCGCTGGCTGAACCCGGTGCCGTCGACGGTCACCGAGACCGGGGTCTGGGGCGCCAGGCCGTGCTCCACCAGGGACGACGCCGCCTCGGCGAGGTGTCCGCCGGTGGCGTGCAGGACCAGGGTGCCGGGCGCGGAGGCGAGGCCGGCCCAGTCGGTGACGCCCCGGACGTCGGCCTCGGTGTGGACGGCGCCGAGGGCGACGCCCGCGTAGGCGGGCACCGCGGTGCCCGCGGGGACGCCGGGGACGACGTCGAACGCGATGGTCGTCTTGGAGACCGCCTGGGCCTCCTTGACGACGGAGTCCAGGGTGAGCGGGTCGCCCGCCACCAGGCGGACCACGGCGGCGCCGTTCTTGGCCTCGGTGACCAGGTCCTTCGCCACGTCGACCGGGTCGCCCACGGCCGGGCGGACCTCGACGCCGTCCGGTACCAGCGCCACCACCTCGGCCGGTACGTCCGGGTCCGTCACCACCAGCTCGGCCTTGGCGAGCAGGTCACGGGCCCGGACCGTGAGCAACCCGGTGTCGCCGGGGCCGGAGCCCACGAAGGCGACTCGGCCGGGGGTCTTGCGTGCGCGGGTCATCTGAGGGCACTCCCCATCAACTACGCCTCGCCGGCGACGCAGCGGCGTGGCCGGAGAGGTCGAGCAACTCGGCGGCCAGCGCGCGGCCGAGTTCCTCTGCTGCGGTCAAGTCACCGGTGGCGGACGCACGGAGGAGGTCACCGTCCTCCGTCGCCATGACCCCGCGCAGGGACAGGCGGAGCACCACGGTCCCCTCGTCGCTGAGGTCTTCCACCACATCGGCCAGTGCGCCGACCGGCGCGCTGCAACCCGCTTCGAGCGCGGCCAGGAGGGCGCGCTCGGAGGCCACAGCGGCCCTGCTGGCCGAGTCGTCCAGAGTGGACTGGAGCAGGTGCTCGGTGTCGACGTCGTCGACCCGGCACTCCACCGCCAGGGCGCCCTGCGCGGGCGCGGGGAGCATTTGGATCGGCTCCAGGGTCTCCGTGATCTCTGCGGTGCGGCCCAGGCGCGCGAGGCCCGCGCGGGCGAGCACGACGGCGTCCAGCTCACCGTCGGTCACCTTGCGGATGCGGGTGTCGACGTTGCCGCGCAGCCCGACCACCTCCAGGCCGAGGCCGAGCGCTTCGAGCTGGGCCGCACGCCGGGGCGAGCCCGTGCCGACCCGCGCGCCCGTCGGCAGTTCGCCGAGGGTGAGGCCGTCGCGGGCGACGAGGGCGTCGCGCGGGTCCTCGCGGGGCGGCACGGCGGCCAGCGACAGGCGCGGGTCGCGGGCCGTCGGCAGGTCCTTGTACGAGTGCACGGCCACGTCGATCTCGCCGTTCGCGAGGGCGTCGCGGAGGGCTGAGGTGAAGACGCCGATGCCGATCTCGGCGATGGGCGCGTGCGACCGGTCGCCGGGCGTGGAGATGGTGACGATCTCCACCTCCGCGCCCGCCGCGCGCAGCTGATCGGCCACGTGACCGGTTTGCGCGAGCGCGAGGGCGCTGCCGCGGGTGCCGATCCTGAGGGTGCGGTTCACCGCTTTTCACCTTCGGTTTGGGTCTTGTGGGGGGTGCTGACGGCGGACGGCGCCTGCGGGTCGAGCCCGAACAGCTCGCGCAGCGCCTCGGCGTAACCGGCTCCCCCGGGCGCCGCGGCCAGCTCCTTCACCCGGACTGTCGGGGTGTGCAGGAGCTTGTCCACGACCCGGCGCACGGTCTTGGCCAGCTCGTCGCGCACCGCGCCGTCGAGCTCGGGCAGCCGCTGGTCGAGGCGCAGCAGCTCGGTGTCGACGACTTCGGCGGCGCGCTTCCGCAGTGCCGTCACGGTGGGCGTGACCCCGGCCGAGCGCTGCCCGGCCAGGTAGGCGCGGACCTCCTCGGCCACGATCTCCGCCGCGCGCTGGGTGTCCTGGCCAGTGGGGGCGTCGGACAGCCTGCGCTGGAGGGTCTCCAGGTCGACCACGCGCACGTTGTCCAGCAGCGCGGCGGCGGGGTCGACGTCCTTGGGCAGGCCGAGGTCGCACACGACCAGCGGCCGGTCCGGCGCCCGGTCGCCGATGTGCTCGGCGCCGACGACCGTGTCGACGGAGCCGGTGCAGGCGAACAGCACGTCGGCGGTCGCGATCTCGTCGGCCAGGGCCCGGAGGTCGGTGTGGCGGGCCCGGACGCCGTCCGCGGCGAGGGCGCCGGCCAGCCGCTCGCCGTTGGCGGCGGTGCGGTTGGCGATCACGACCTCGCCGATGCCGGCGCGGCGCAGGTGGGCGGCCGCCAGGCCACCCATGGAGCCCGCGCCGACGATGACCGCCTTGCGTCCGTCGAGCCCGTCGAGGGCGCGGCCGGCGTCGGTGAGCGCCTCGGAGACGACGGACGCGCCGGCGTGGTCGATGCCGGTGTCGGTGTGGATGCGCTTGCCGACCCGCAGGGCCTGCTGGACCAGCTCGTGCAGGGTGCGGCCGACCACGCCGGCCGCGTCGGCGGCGTTGTAGGAGGTCCGGAGCTGCCCGAGGATCTGGGCCTCGCCCACGACCATCGAGTCCAGGCCGCCGGCCACGGAGAACAGGTGCTCGACCGCGGCGGCCGAGTAGTGCACGTACAGGTGCTCGAACAGCTCGGCCGGCTCGGCGCCCGCCTGGCGGGCCAGCACCTCGACGACCTCGTTCATGCCGCCGTGGAAGGTCTCGACGACCGCGTAGACCTCGACCCGGTTGCACGTCGAGAGCAGGACCGCCTCGGACACGCTGGGCGCGGTCAGCAGTTGGTCGAGGACCTTGCCCCGGTCGGCGTCGGCCACCGCGACGCGCTCCAGGACGGGCACGGGGGTGGTCCGGTGGGACAGACCGACGACGAGCACGCTCATGCCGCCTCCACCGTTCGGCCGGCTACCCGCACGATCACGGGCGAATCACCACCCCGTCCACTCCGACTCCGTTGACCACGTCCCCGGCGGCCTCGTCGGCCCGTCGCGCGACGTGGAACGACAGGATCTGCATCTCGACCGCCAGGTCGACCTTGCGCACCTCGACGTAGTCCGGGACCTGGAGCACGACGGGTGCGAAGTTCAGGATGCACTGGACTCCGGCGGATACCAAACGGTCGCAGACGGCCTGAGCAGCCTGAGGGGGTGTCGCGATGACCCCTATCGACACCTCCCGCGCCGAGCAGACGGAGGTGATGTCGTCGATGTGGTCGACCGGGATGCCGCCTACCGGCACACCCGTCAGGTCGGGGTCGATGTCGAACAGCGCGGCGACCGGGAAGCCCCGGCTGGGGAAGCCGCCGTAGTTGGCCAGCGCGTGACCAAGATTACCGATCCCGACGACCGCGACGGAGTGCTTGCGGGTCAGCCCGAGGATGCGCTCGATGTGGCTCACGAGCACCTCGACGTCGTACCCGACGCCCCTGGTGCCGTACGAGCCGACGTAGGACAGGTCCTTGCGGAGCTTCGCCGAGTTGACGCCCGCCGCGCCGGCCAGCTCCTCGCTGGAGATGGTCGTCACGCCCTGCTCGGCCATCCCGGACAGCACCCGGAGGTACACCGCGAGGCGCGCCACGGCCGCCTCGGGGATCGCCCGTGCCCGCTCCCGGACGTCCGCGGGAGTGTCGGCGGTGGTTTTCGGAGTGGTCACGACCCCGTCACCCTCGCCCCGCCGATCCGCCACGCTGGTACTCCTCGACATCAGCCGCACCGACCCACCGGGCACCTTCACCAGCGGGGTGATGCGACCACCGTACCGCTTGTGAACGCTTGCACAAAGTTGGCGGACCAGCGCCGGGGAGCGCCGCGCGCGCAGGTGGGCCGCGTCCCCCCGTGTCGCGAGGGGATGCGGCCCACCAATGGGTGAACTTACGAAGTCGCAGGTCAGGCGGCCGGCGGGGTGAGCACCTTGCCGATCACGAACACCGTGGCGTTGGCCGTCGGGACGTTGCCGCACAGCACCGGGGCGCCGTTGACGGTCATGGCGTCGCCGGAGCCCGCGATGGTCAGCTCCTGGCCGGTGAGGGACTTCACCGTGCCCGCCGCCTCCAGGCCCTCGGCGTCGTAGCGCTGCCCGACGACGTGGTACTGGAGGATCTTGCCCAGGGTGGCCGGGTCGTTGGCCAGCTCCTGGAACTTCGCGTCGCCCAGCTCGGCGAACGCCGGGTCGGCGGGCGCGAACACGGTGATCGCCTCCTGCGAGTTCAGCGTGTCGCCCAGGTTGGCCGCGGTGACGGCCGCCACCAGCTTGGTCAGCAGCGGGTTGTTGGACGCCGCGGTGGCCACCGGGTCGTCGACCATGCCCTGGAGCGAGCCCTCGTCCGAGGGGTCGGACGGCACGCTCGCGCAGCCGGGGCCGAACACGTCGGTCGTGCCGGTCACGCCGTCGCCACCGGGCATGGCCATCGCGGAGCTGGACGTCGTGGTGGTGGTCGTCGTGGCAGCCGGAGCCGCGGCCTCGTCGCCACCGCCACCGCACGCCGTGAGCGAGAGGGAGGCGGCAGCGACGAGGGCGAGAACGGGTTTCCGCACAGCGGATCACTCCTCAGTTTCACCAGATTTTGTAGTCACTGAGGCATTCGGTCCTCGGCCCGTTCCGGTTCGGGGCAAATCACCCGACCGTGAAGAAGATCGAGTGCCAGCCGGTCGCGCCGTCCGGCACGGGCGCGAGCCGCGCCTGCGGCTGGGTGGAGCCGGACCGGTCCGTGGCGCGCGACTCGACGGTGTGACCGCCGGGCGCGAGGTCCAGCTCGACCCGCCACATGCGCCACGTCGAGCCGTTGACCTCGGCGGCCAGTTGAGCGGTCCGCCACGGCCCGCCGTCGACGCGCACCTCGACCTTCGCCACGCCGGTCGGCTGCGCCCACGCCACACCCGCCACCACGACCCTCCCGGACACCGTGGCCAGCCCCTCGGGGCTGTCGATGCGGGACATGACCTTGATCGGCGCGCGCTCCGCCCACCCGCGCTCCAGCCAGTACGCGCGCTTGGCCGCGAACGTGGTCAGCTCCAGGTCGACCACCCACTTGGTGGCCGACACGTAGCCGTACAGGCCGGGCACGACCAGCCGCGCCGGGAAGCCGTGCTCCAGCGGCAGCGGCTCGCCGTTCATGCCCAGCGCGATCAGCGCGCCCCGGTCGGCCTCCATGACCACGTCCACCGGCGTGCCCGCGGTCCAGCCGTCGGCGCTGGTGGAGAACAGCTGGTCGGCGCCCTCCCGCACGCCCGCCTCCAGCAGCACGTCCCGCAGCGGCACGCCCACGAAGCGCGCGGTCGAGACGTAAGGCCCGCCGACCTCGTTGGACACGCAGGTCATCGTGATGGTGCGTTCGACCAGGTCACGACGGCTCAGGTCGGCGTAGCGCAGGGTCAGCTCGCGGTCCACCAGGCCGTGCACGCGCAGCGCCCAGTCCTCGGCGCGCACCCGCGGCACGCTCAGCGCCACGTCGACCCGGTAGAAGTCGCTGTTGGGCGTGATGAACGACGGCGTGCCCTCGGCGGCGAAGTCGACGCCCTCCGGCAGCGCGGGGGCGGGCCGCGCGGGCGTGAGGTCGCCCACCGCCCGCCGCGACCCCTCCACGTCCACCCGGTTGCCCAGCAGCTGCCCGCCCAGCCCGGCCACCACCGCCGCGCCGGAGGCCACCAGGAACGCCCGGCGCCCCTCGGCCGGGGCCTCCGAGGACGCGTGGAGCCACCGGAACACGGCGACCCCGGCGACCAGGCTCGCGACCGGCGCGAGGACGCCCAGCCGGCCCACGTCCGGCCGGTGCAGCACGGCGGCCACGCCGAGCAGCCCCAGGACGACCGCCAGCACCGTCCCCGGCGTCGCCGAGCGGCGGGAGAGCAGGCCCGCGACCGCGGCGGCGACCGCCAGCACCACGGCCATCCCGACCAGCAGCACGAGCTTGTCGTAGGTGCCGAAGGTCCGGATCGCGAAGTCCTTCAGCCAGGACGGCGTGAAGTCGATCGCGGTGTTGCCGACGGCGAGGAACGGCGAGGCGGGCGGCCCGACCAGGGCCGCGACGAGGTGCCCGGCCGCGAGGGCGGCGGCCACGCCGAGCAGTCCGGTCAGGGCGGCGGTCCAGCGGGTCATACGGAAGATTCGACACCCGCGGCGCTCCGGTTCGCACGAACCGTAAGCCCTCGGTAATCAGGCGAGCGCCGCCCGCAGCCGGTCCTCCTCGACCTCCCAGTACCCGTGCTCCCGCCCGTCGACCAGGAACACCGGCACCCGGTCGCCGTACTCGGCGCGCAGCTCGCGGTCGGCGTCGACGTCCTGCTCGTCCCAGGGCACGCCGAGCTCCCCGCAGATCCGCTCGATCTCGGCCTTGGCGCGCTCGCAGGCGTGGCAGTCGACCCGGCTGACCAACGTGACGTGGTGGCTCACCCCGTCAGGCTAGAGGCAGCCTCAGCCGCGCCCGCGCCAGCTTCCCGGTCGGCGAGTGCGGCAGCGCGTCGGCGAACTCCACCGCGGTCGGCACCTTGAACTTGGCCAGCCGCTCCGCGCAGTGCTCCTTCACCGCCTCCTCGGTCAGCCCGCCGCCCTCGACCGGCACCACCACGACCTTGACCGACTCGCCGGTCCGCTCGTCCGGCACGCCGACCGCCGCCGACTCGACCACCCCGGCCAGCTGGTTGACCACCTGCTCGACCTCGTGCGGGTAGACGTTGAACCCGTTGACGATGATCAGGTCGCCCGCCCGGTCCACCAGGTGCAGGTCGCCGTCGGCGTCCAGGTAGCCCACG
The DNA here is from genome assembly GCF_039527585.1 of Saccharothrix xinjiangensis. Taxonomy (NCBI): domain Bacteria; kingdom Bacillati; phylum Actinomycetota; class Actinomycetes; order Pseudonocardiales; family Pseudonocardiaceae; genus Saccharothrix; species Saccharothrix xinjiangensis. The sequence continues at coordinate 403,280 of NZ_BAAAKE010000004.1, forward strand.
TCGCCGGTGCGGAACCAGCCCTCCGCGTCCGGGCCGTGCGCGCCGTCCGGCCAGTACCCGCCGAACAGGTTCGCGCCCCGCGCCGACACCAGCCCGGTGCCCGGCTCGTCGTCCTCGTCGAGCGGCCGGCCGTCGGAGTCGACCAGCCGCACCTCGACGCCCGGCAGCGCCCGCCCGACCGACCCGGCCTTCGGCTCGCCGGCCAGCGTCGTGGTCAGCACGGGACCGGTCTCGGTCAGCCCGTACCCCTCGTACACCGGCAGGCCGACGACCCGCCGCAGCCCGTCCAGCACGCCGGGCGCCAGCGGCGCGGCGCCGGAGGTGAACAGCCGCACGGTCGCCAGGTCCTCCCGCAGCCGCTCGACCGGCTGGGCCAGGATCGCCCGGTACATCGGCGGCACGCCGACCAGCGTGGTCACCCGGTGCTCGCGGATCGCGGTCAGCGCCTGGTCCGGGTCGAACCGCTCCAGCAGCACGGCCGTCGCGCCGGCGCCCGCGACCTGCAACAACCCCGGTCCGAGCCCGTAGACGTGGAAGAGGGGCAGCGCCAGCAGCACCCGGTCGCCCGCGGTGACCGGGGCGGGCCGCAGGGAGGCGCACTGCTCGACGTTGGCCAGCAGCGCCCGGTGCGACAGCATCGCGCCGCGCGGCGCGCCGGACGTGCCCGACGTGTAGCCGAGCACGGCCAGGTCCTCGCCGGACCCGACCGCGGCGAACTCCTCGCCCGGTTCGAACCCCGGCGCGGGCAGCGCCTCGACGTCGACCTCGCCGGCGTCGCCGACCAGCAGCCGCGCCCCGCTGTCCTCGACCAGCCGCCCCAGCTCGCGCGCCGGCTGCCCCGGCCCGGCGGGCACCAGGACGCCGCCCGCGCGCAGCGCGCCGAACACGGCCACGCAGAACGCCGGACCGGTCGGCAGCCGCACGACCACCCGGTCGCCGGGTTCGACGCCCGCCCGGACCAGGCGACGCGCCTCGCCGTCCACGGCGGCGTCGAGCTCGGCCCACGTCCAGCTGTCGGAAGTGGTGACATCCACCAGTGCGACGTGCTTGGGTCCTCGGTGCGCGGAGGCGCGAACCAGGTCGGCGACGTTGCGTGCGGATGCGGTCAACTCGACCTCCTGGGGGACCACGGTGTGAACTGCGCGCAGTCTGTCACGCGCGGCCGGCGTCACGAAGTGACTCCGTCCGCATCGCAGGCTGAAGACCGGTTGCCGCTACCTACTACGGAGTAACAACACGTATGCTGCCTGGACGGCGACTCTGTGGAGGTGCCGCGAGCCGATGACCGCGAGGGCACGCGAGAACCCCGTCCGAAACATCCGCGCGCTCCGAACGATGTGGAGCACGGGAGGGCGGTCAAGCACGATCGTGAGCGTGGAGAGCGAAGCGGCGGACGAGCCGTGGGACCTGGTTCGTGCCGCACAGGACGGCGACACGGACGCGTTCGGCGCGCTCTACGACCGGTACGTCGACGTCGTGTACCGGTACGTGCTGTTCCGCGTGGGCGATCGGACCCTGGCCGAGGACGTGACCAGCGAGACGTTCCTGCGGGCGCTGCGCAGCATCCGCTCGATCAGCTACCAGGGCCGCGACGTCGGCGCGTGGTTCGTCACGATCGCCCGCAACATCGTCTTCGACCACGTGAAGTCCAGCCGCTACCGGCTGGAGGTCACCACCGCCGAGCTGACCGACAACCGCGAGGTCACGCACGGTCCGGAAGACGCGGTCCTGACCGGCGCGACCAACGCGGAACTGCTGCGCTGCGTAGGCCAACTGGGTGACGATCAGCGGGAGTGCATCACCCTGCGTTTCATCCAGGGCTTGTCCGTGGCGGAGACGGCCGCGAGGATGGGCCGCAACGAGGGCGCGATCAAGGCCCTGCAACACCGGGCGGTGCGCAGGCTGGCCCAACTGCTGCCGAACTGGTTGCGGTGACCGCCCGCGCGTAACCCCGGTGGCGCCTGGTTCGTTGTTCGGGTCAGGTTCGCTCGGAACGGTGCGGGATGGTGGGCAGAGGGATCACGCCGTTGTGGCGTCACAGGCAGCGCGAGCAGTTCGCCCGCGCCGTCGACGCGCATCCCGAACCGGGCGACGAGGCGTTCGCCGACGAGCTCGCGGTCGTGGCGCTGCTGCGTGAAGCCGCAGTCACTTCGGGCCCGGACGAGGCCGCCAGGGCCCGGATGCGCGAACGGGTCCTCGGCCCGGCCACACCCCCGACCAAGCTCGACTCCCGCCGCCCCCGATCAGGCGCCCGCGGGCGATTAGCGGTCGCGTTGGCCGCCGCGCTGTGCCTGGTGTTCTCGCTGGCCGGCATGAGCCTCCTGCTCAGCCGCGACGCGCTGCCGGGCGACGCGCTGTACGGCGTGAAGCGCACCGCCGAGTCGGCCTCGCTGGGCCTGACCTTCGGCGAGGACTCCAAGGGCCACAAGCTCCTGGAGTTCGCCTCCGCGCGCCTGACCGAGCTGGAGACCCTCGCCGACCGGTACTCGGGCGACGGCCCCCTGGGCGGCTACCTGACGGCGCTGGCCGACTTCGACACCGACGCCGCGGCCGGTGCCCGCGTGCTGACCGCGTTCGGGTCGACCTCGGACCACCGCACCCTGGAGGACCTGCGCGACTGGGCGGGCTCTCAGGCGACGCGCCTGACCCGGCTGAGCCCCGACCTGCCGCAGGACGCCGTCACCCGCTCGGCGTCGTCCCTCGACCTCCTGGCGCACATCGCCGAACGCGCCACCGCGCTCCAGTCGCGAACCACCTGCGCGACCACCACGTCCGGCGACACCGACGACCTGGGCCCCCTGCCCGCCGAGGACGAGTGCAATCCCCTGCGACCGACCACCGCCCCCGCCGACACCACCGCCACCACCGCGCAACCCCCCTCGACCTCCACCCAGCCACCGACCAACGCCCCCCTCACCACCACCGGCGACAACCCGGGCACCCCCGCCCCGACCACCACCGCCGACGCCCCGACGTCCCGGCAGCCGACCACCGCACCGACCACCACCCCGGGCGGCCCGGTCCTGCCGTTGCCCACGCTGCCCCTGCCGTCGCTGCCGCTGCCCGGCCTCGGCGGCTGATCGCTACCCTGTCCCCATCGGACCCCGGGAGGCGCTGACGTGGTGGAAAGGCGTGTGGAAGGCACGGCCGAGCGGGAGAGGCTCGCCGCGCTGGCAGGCGAAGCCTCGGCCGAGGCCGCGCTGGCGACCGTCGACCCCAGCACCACCGACCTCACCGCCGCGGCCTTCTTCGACGTCGACAACACCATGATGATGGGCGCGTCGATCTTCCACTTCGCCCGAGGCCTGGCAGCCCGCAAGTTCTTCAAGAACTCCGACCTCCTCGGCTTCGCCTGGCAACAGATCAAGTTCCGCGTCGGCGGCCGCGAAGACCCCCAGAGCGTCGCCGCGTCCCGCGAACAGGCCCTCTCGTTCGTCGCGGGCCGCTCAGTGGCCGAAATCGTCTCCCTGGGCGAAGAGATCTACGACGAACTCATGGCCGACAAGATCTGGACCGGCACCCAAGCCCTGGCCCAAATGCACCTGGACGCCGGCCAACGCGTCTGGCTGGTCACCGCCACCCCGGTGGAACTGGCCCAGATAATCGCCCGCCGCCTGGGCCTGACCGGAGCCCTGGGCACAGTCTCGGAAAGCTCGGACGGCATCTACACGGGCCGCCTGGTAGGCGACCTCCTGCACGGCCGGGCAAAAGCCCACGCGGTCCGCGCCCTGGCCGCCAAAGAAGGCCTGGACCTGCGCCGCTGCACCGCCTACTCGGACTCGGTCAACGACGTCCCGATGCTGTCCGTAGTAGGCACGGCAGTAGCCGTGAACCCGGACTCGGGCCTGCGCGAAACAGCGCGCAAACGAGCCTGGGAAATCCGCGACTTCCGCACGGGCCGCAAAGCGGCGAAGATCGGCGTCCCCTCAGTCCTGGGAGCCGGCGCAGTGGCGGGCGCGGTAGCAGCCACAGTCGCCTACCGCCGCCGCGACCGCTGACCGACCCGAACGTAGAACTCAGGGGTCCTGAACGTTCGACTCGCGCGTCCCGAACGTACGACACGCGATGTCCGACCGGACGACACGCGATGTCCGACCGGACGACACGCGATGTCTGAGTGGACGACACGCCGACGGGAAGGGACCGGCTACGCGAGGTGGGCGGCTTGGCAAAGTTGGAGCCGCTCGTGGTTTCCCGTATGGCCTGGGCGCAGCCCTACCGCGCTTGTCAAGGGGTCCGCACGCCCTTCGCGGACCCCTTGACAAGGGTGGTCGCCTCCGGCAGGCCATACGGGAAACCACGAGCCCCACGCACTTCCCCCGGAGGCCTGCCCAGCGGCGAGCGACCGCCCGTGAACCCCGCGAACCTATGAAAAGCCCGTGAACCGAAAACCCGAACTCAACCCAGGAACACGTTCCGCCGTTGCGTGAGCAGCCGGTACAGGGTCTGCTGGATCGTCTCCCGCACCTGGTCCGTCAGGTTGAACACCAGCATCGGGTCGTCCGCCGCGTGCTCCCCGTACTCGTCCGTCCGAATCGGCTCACCGAACTCGATGTACCACTTCGACGGCAGCGGAACCGCCCCCAGCGGCCCCAGCAACGGGAAGAACGGCGTCACCGGGAAGTAGGGGAACCCGAACAACCTGGCCAACGCCTTGATGTCACCGATCTTCGGGTAGATCTCCTCCGCGCCCACGATCGAGCAGGGGATGATCGGCACCCCGGTGTTCAGCGCCGCCGAGACGAACCCGCCGCGCCCGAAGCGCTGGAGCTTGTACCGGTCCTTGAACGGCTTCCCGATCCCCTTGAACCCCTCGGGCCACACCCCGACCAGCTCACCGGAGCGCAGCAACCGCTCCGCGTCGGGGTTGCACGCCAGCGTCTGCCCGGACTTCCGCGCCAACGCGCCCAGCACCGGCGTCTTGAACACCAGGTCCGCCCCGAGCATCCTCAGGTGCCTGCGCGCGGGGTGGTCGTTCCGCACCGCGAACGCCGTCATCAGGGCGTCCAGGGGCAACGTCCCGGAGTGGTTGGCCACGATCAACGCCCCACCCCGGGCGGGCACGTTGTGCATGCCGATCGTCTCCACCCGGAACCACTTCTCGTACAGCGGCCGCAGCGGCGGCATGAGCACGTGGTCCGTGAGGTCGGGGTCGAACCCGAACTCGTCCACCTCGTACTCGCCCTGGAGGCGCCTGCGCGCGAACCTCAGCAGCTCCGCCAGGTGGCGCTCCCACTCGGCCGCGCCTTCGGCCGCACCCCCACCACCGCCCCCAGCCTCAGCCTCAGCCGCAGCCGCAGCCTCAGCCCCAGACGCGGACGCGGACGCGCGCTCAGCCTCCCGAGCCCCACCCCGTCGTCGGGGCACCTCCCGGTCCGCACCGTGCAACGGGATCACCCGCGCCTCTGCCACGTCCACCTCCTCACCCTCGCCCAAGCCGCGAACCCGCTAACGCCACCGGGCAGCCGCGCCGAGCACCTTCCGCTCCACCGCCGCCACCACCTCCGGATCGACCAACGGCCGCAACGCCCGCCCGCTCACGTAATCGTCGAACGCCTGCTGCGTGGTCCACCGGGGCGTGAACCCGAACTCGGTCTTCAACAACGTCGTGTCCACCACGCGCCCCCAGTTGAGGAACCTCATCTGGTCCGGCGAGAAGTCCACCAACCGGGCGCCCCGGAGGAACCGCCCCATGGTCGGCACCGCCGCGCTGGGCACCCTCAGGTTCACCCTCCCGGCCCGGCGGATGGCCTGCGACAGCAGCAGCACGCCGTCGCCACCCACGTTGTACACCCCGGGCAGCTCGTTCAGCGTCGCCCGCTCCAGCACCGCCAGCGCGTCCTCGGAGTGCAGCAGCTGCACGCGCGCGTCGTACCCCAGCACCGTCGGCACGACCGGCAGGGCGAAGTACCTGGTCAGCACCGTGTCGATGCGGGGCCCGATGAAGTTCGTGAACCGCAGCGCCGTCACGCCGACGTCCGGCCGGCGCCGCGAGAAGCTCCGGACGTAGCCCTCGACCTCCACCGCGTCCTTGGCGTACCCGCTGGACGGCAGGTCCTTGGGCCCCATGTCCTCGGTGAACACCGCCGGGTCGCGCGAGCTGGACCCGTACACCGCGCTGGTGGACTTCACCACCAGCTTGCGCACGTGCGGCGACTTCTGGCACGCGGCCAGCAGCTGCATCGTGCCGATGACGTTCATCTCCTTCAACGCGCTGCGGCCGGTCGGCCCGGCCGGGTTCGCGTTCACCGAGGCGTGCACGACCGTGTCGACCTGCGCGGTGGCGATGACCTTCGCGATGAGGGGGTTGCGGATGTCGGCCCGCACGAACTCGGCGCGCCCCATGCGGCGCAGCACGTCACGCGGCGGCGGCTCGGTGTCCACGCCGAGCACGCGTTCGATGTCCGGGTTGGCCGCGAAGCGCGCGGCGAGGTGGCCGCCGAGGAAGCGGCTGCAACCGGTGACGAGAACGACCTTGGGCGCCATGCGACTCCATGTCCGGTGCTGCGACTCGACGATGCTAACCGGGTTCGCGCCGACGCGAAGGACGGCGGCGCCAGGTCCAGGAGCAGGTCACCGGGACTCCACCACCCGGATGGCGCAACCGCGGGGCTTCACCTCCCCGCCACAGCGGACCCCGCCACAGCGGACCCCGCCAACAGCAAACACCGCCGGCCCCGGCACGAGACCGGGGACCGGCGGTGTGAGAACCCGCAGGGGTTACTTGCCGCGCTTGCGACGCTGCACCCGCGTCTTGCGCAGCAGCTTGCGGTGCTTCTTCTTCGACATGCGCTTGCGGCGCTTCTTGATGACCGAGCCCATGCGGGTTCCTTAACTACTAGACGTCGGTTGCTCTCCACGCGCCGGTGGAGACACCCGTCAAGAGGGCGCGCCGACACCAGGCACGAACGGCCTACCACTTTACCCGGCGGCCGGCGCGGGCTCTCAGGCACCCGCCCCGAGGGCCGCGCCAACACCCGCCACCGCCTCCTCGACCGACCGCCGGCCAACCGCCAACCGGTCATCAGCCAACCCTCCGGCCATCGACCAACCGGCCGTCAACCGACCCGCCGACCAGCCGTCAGCCGGCGTCGAAGTAGGCGTTCCGCAGGTACTCGTCCACCGCCTTCTCCGGGACCCTGAACGACTTGCCCACGCGCACCGCCGTGAGCTCTCCGGAGTGCACCAACCGGTACACCGTCATCTTCGACACGCGCATCACGAGCGCGACCTCGGCGACCGTCAGGAACTTGACTTGGCCGAGCGACTTCTCCTCCGCAGGCATGGATCACCGCGTCCTTCGACACGCGTCGTGCCGTCGGCTTCCCCACCGACGGTTCGACACGCACGTGCTCCTCTGAGAGTAACGGGACACGTGGGACTGGTGCGACGGCCAATGGCGGAATCAGTCCTCTTCGTGGGCCTGCCCCAGCTCGACCGAGCGGTCGCGGGCGGCCTCCAGCGCGGCCAGCATGGCGGCCCGCACCCCGTGCTTCTCCAGCTCGCGGATGGCCATGATGGTGGTGCCCGCCGGGGACGTGACGGCCTCGCGGAGGATCACCGGGTGCTGGTCGCCCTCGTTCAGCATGGTGGCCGCGCCGACCGCCGACTGGATGATGAGCCGCCCGGCGAGGTCGCGCGGGATGCCGAGCAGTATGCCCGCGTCGATCATGGCCTCGACCAGGTAGAAGAAGTACGCGGGCCCGGACCCGGACAACGCCGTCACGGCGTCCTGCTGGCCCTCGGGCACCCGCGCGACCTGGCCGACCGTGCCCAGCAGCTCCTCGACCAGCGCGAGGTGCCGGTCCGTCGCGTACCGACCGGCGGAGATGGCGCTCATCGCCTGCCCGACGACCATCGGCGTGTTCGGCATGACCCGGACCACCGGCGTGCTGTCGGGCAGCCGGCGCTCGAACAGCGAGGTCGGCAGGCCCGCGCACAGCGACACGACCAGCGTGCCGGGCTTGAGCACGGGGTTCAGCTCGTCGAGCAGCGGCTCGATGTCCTGGGGCTTGACCGCGACCACGAGCACGTCGGCCCGCTGGGCGGCGCCCGCCACGTCCGTGCCCTCCACGCCGTACCGCGCGGTCAGGGCGGCGGCCCGCTCCGGGTGCTTCTCGGTGAACAGCAGCTCATCGGCCTCGCGGCCACCCTGCAACAGCCCGGACAGCAGGGCTTCACCGATCTTGCCAGCCCCCAGCACGGCGATGGTCGTCATGCCCTTAGCCTGCCACGCCGCACCAACCGGGAATCCCACACCCGGCCCAGCCCTCGGAACCACCCTCCCAGCCCCCGGGAGCCACCGACCGGGTCCAGAACCCACCCGGCCCCGGAGCCCCACCCAGCCCCGGAGCCCACGGGCTCAGCCCCCGAACGCGCCCCCCTGCGCAGCCGGCGTCAGGGCCAGCTGCCGCGCCTGGCACACGAGCCGCCCCGCCGAGTCGACGACCACCGCGTCCTCGTCGAACCACTGCCCGTGCACCGCGCTGCACGACACGCGCACCCGCAGCCACCCGGGCGCGGGCTCGGCCCGCAGCAGCGCCGTCAGCTGCACCGTGGGCGACCACCCGAACCGACCGAGGTTGAACGTCACCGGCATCGAGATGTCCCCGGCGACCAGCGCGAAGTACGGGTCCGGCCGCCCGTCGAGCGGGCGCGCCCACAGCCTCAGCACCAGCGGGCCGCCGACCTTCCCCGCCAGGAACCCGGCCCCCTCGGGGTCCAACCGCACGTCGCACGCCGACCCGAGCTTGTAGACCCCGCCGGGGCCCATCGACGACAGGTCCACGGCGTTCGGGGGCGGCGCGGCGGGCATGTCGGGCAGGTCGGCGTGGGCCGGCGGCTCCGTCGGCATCCGCCCGACCGTCACCACCGCCTCCACGCAGCTGAGCCCGCGCTGCTCCAGCACGGCCGCCACCACGGTCGCCGTGCGCCCCGCCTTGCGCACCTCCGTCCTGATCAGCACCGGGCCGACCTCCGGCGCGCGCAGGAACTGGGCGCTCACCGCCAGCGGCGCGGGCTGGTCGGGCATCACCGCCCGCGCGCCGTCCACGGCCGCCCGCGCCAGCAGCGCCAGCAGGAACCCGCCGTGCGGCTTGGGCCCGACCGTCCACCCGGCGGGCAGCGACGCGGTGTACGTGCCGTCGCCCAGGGGGCGGACCGCACTGGCTACCGAGAAGGACACGGGGCTCCTCACGACCGGCCGAGCAGCGAGCGCAGGAAGGACGCGGCGTCCGCCGGGCGTTCGGCCAGGCGGCGCACCAGGTGGCCGTACCACTGGTCGCCGTACGGCACGTGGACGCGCACCACGTGCCCCTCGGCGACGAGGTGCCGTTGCGCGACCGGGCGGACGCCGTACGGCAGCTGGCACTCGAAGCTGTCGACGGGCCGCCCGTACCAGCGGGCGCGTTCGGCGACGATCTCCAGCAGCCTCGGGTCGCGGGTGGCGAACACCGGGTGGCCGGGGGCCTCCAGCAGGGTGTTGGCGCAGCGGACGTAGTTGAGGTCCACCTCGTGCGGGTCGGTGAGGGCCACCGACCCGGGTTCACCGCCCGCGGGGTCGCCGCACAGCCGGACGCGGGTGCCGGCCAGCTCGCGGCAGTCGTCGGCGGTGCGCCGCAGGTGCGCCCGGAGGGCCACGCCCGTCGACGGCCAGGCGCGGCGCAGCTCGGCCAGCACGCGCAGGGTGGGCTCGACCGCGTCGTGGCGCTCGACGTCGAGGGTGACCGTGGTGCCGGCCTGCTCGGCGGCGGCGCAGACGCGGGAGGCGTTGGTCAGCGCCAGCGCCTCGTCCAGCGCCTGCCCGACGGCGGACAGCCTCACGTCGACCTCGACGTCCGCGGCCAGGCCGGCGGCGTGCAGCTCGTCGAGGAGCCGCAGGTGGGCCAGCACGGTCCGCTCGGCGGCCGACCTGGTGACCGCGTCCTCGCCGAGGTGGTCCAGGGTGACCCGCAGGTCGTCGCCCACCAGGCGGCCGGCCACGTCGAGCGCGTCCGCGGCGGTCTCGCCGGCCACGAACCGGCGCACCACGTCGCGGCTGACGGGCGCGGTGGCGACGACCCTGCGCACCGCCTCGTTGCCCGCGGCGGCCAGGATCAGGGTCCGCAACGGATTCACGATCAAGACCCTAACCCGAGCACGGCCGCGCGGACCCGGCCCACCGCTCTTGAACGCACGACACGCCGGACCCGATCGTGTGACACGCGCGAGGTTTGCCGACCTGGGCGTTGAACTCGGGGGTCCTGGACGTACGACACGGTGGTCCTGGACGTTCGACACGGGGGTCCTGGACGCACGACTCGCGCGGGGAGGGTCAGGTGGGGAGGTGGCGGCGGGCGAAGGCCAGGGATTCGGCCAGGAGGGCGGTGCGGTCGGGGGCCGTGCGGGCGCGGCGGGTGTTGACCTCCAGGACGACCTGGCCGGTGAAGCCGGTGCGGGTCAGGTGGGCCAGCAGCTCGGCGCACGGCTGGGTGCCCCGGCCCGGCACCAGGTGCTCGTCCTTGGGCAGGCCGGAGCCGTCGGCCAGGTGGACGTGGGTGAGGTTGTCGCCCATCCGCTTGGCCAGCTCCATGGCGTCCACGTGCGCGGCGGAGGCGTGCGACAGGTCCAGGGTGTAGTTCCGGTGCCCCACGTCGGTCGGGTCGATCGACGGCCGGAACGCGGTGATCTGCACCGAGCGGCCGCGCCCGAGGGGCCGGCGGACCGGGAACATGTTCTCCACCGCGATCGCCACGCCGCTGTCGTCCTCCAGGGACGCCACCAGCTCGGGGAACGCCTCGGCGTAGCGCCGCTGCCACGCGAACGGCGGGTGCAGCACGACCGTGCGGGCGCCCAGCTCGCCGGCCGCCACGACGCTGCGCCGCAACCGCTCGGCCGGGTCGGGCGACCACACCCGCTGGCTGATCAGCAGGCACGGCGCGTGCACGGCCAGCACCGGCACGCCGGTCCGGTTCGACAGCCGGCGCAGCGCGCCCACGTCCTGGCTGATCGGGTCGGCCCACACCATGACCTCGACCCCGTCGTACCCCAGCTCGGCGGCGGCCTCGAACGCGGCCCCGGCGGGTTGCGGCCACACGGCCGCCGTGGACAGGCCGACCGGGATCACGTCCTCACCACCGGATCAGGACTTCACCAGCAGCATCGCCGCCGGTGAGACCGTCACGATCAGGCCGACGAGCACGGCCAGCACGGTGGTCTGGAGGTCGTCGGCCCGGCGGATCTTGCGGACCAGCATCACCAGGCCGACGGTCACCACCAGCGCCACGACCAGGGCCGCGGGCGCCAGGGTCCGCCACAGGAAGTTGAAGCCGAGCCACAGCGCCGCGCCGCCGACCACACCGACGGCCAGCTGGCCGAGCATGACCAGCCACTCCTTGCCCGCCGACCGGTCGCCCCCGGGCTCGTCGTCCACCTCGTCCACGTCCGAGAGCCCGGCGGGCTCGTCGTCGTCGAAGCGGCGGCCGCGGGACGGCGGCGCGTAGTCGTCGTCCTCGTCCTCCTCGTCGAGGTCGACGTAGGGGTGGAACTGGGTGCTCTCCGGCTCGGGTCGCGCGCCGCGGTCACCGCGTTCGAGCCGGTTGGCGACGCCGGGGCCGCCCTCCGGCCCGTCGTCGCCGAACCAGTCCTCGGCGGACTGGTCGGGCAGCGGCTCGGGCAGCCTCGGCGGCGCGGGCGGCACGATCAGCACCGACTCGGTGGGCAGCGACTCCAGCGGCACGTTGGGCCTGAGCTCGTCCGGGACCCGCGGCAGCACCTCGGTGACCGGTTCGCGCACGGGCGGCGGCACGGGCGGCGACACCGGGCGGACCAGGCTGGTCCGCGCGGCCTCCGGCACCACGGGCGGCGTGAGCCTGGTCGCCTCGGCCCCGACGGGCGGGGTCAACCGGGTCGCGTCGGGGCCGACCGGCGGGGTGAGCCTGGTCGCCTCGGCGCCCACCTGGGGGTTGAGCCTGGAGAGGTCCGGCGCGGACGGGGCGGGCGGCACGGGCGGCGCGGGCGCGCCGGACCGGACCGGCTCGGCGCCGAAGTCGTCCACGATCGGCGGTACGACGCGCGTCTCCTCGGCCGGGTCGACGTCCGGGGCGCGCCTGCGCCCGCCGAGCTCCGGCGCCACCGGCGACCGCGTGGCTGGCGGCGCGGCCCGGGAGGGCGGCTCACCGCGGGGCGGCGCGCCGGCCACCGGCGGTGCGGCGGGCGGCGGCTGGACCGGCGGCTGGTAGGCCGTCCGCTCGGCCTCGACGTCCCGCGGCGGGGGCGGCGGGGTCTGCGGCGGCTGCGCGGGGGGCTCGTCCCGCACCGGCAGCAACCGCCCGCTGTCGGAGTTGACCCGCTCGATGATCGCCTGTGGAGCGGTGTCCGAGGCGTCCTCGGCCCGTCGGCGTCGCCGCCGCGGCGCCACCTCGCCGCCGGCGCCGCCGCCGTACTGGGCGAGCAACTCCGCGACGGTGCGCTGGGTCCGCTCCGACTCGCTCTCTCGACTCATCAACTCCACCGTGCCCCGTGGCGGCCAGTCCGTCCAGTGTCACCGGTCCGGCGGGTGCGACCCGCCTCGGCGTCCTGGTCCAGTCCATTAGTGTGGTCCAGCCGGCGCAGGATGACACCTTCCCGCAGGGCCCAGGGGCAAATCTCCAGTTCGCTCAGTGACAGGGCTCGCATGGTGGCCTCCGCCACCATCGCGCCCGCCACCAACTGGTGCGCCCTGCCGGCGCTCACCCCTTCGAGATCGGCCAGGTCGGCGGCCGGCATCCGCGAGATGAACGCGATCAGCTGCCGCAGACCGGCGTCGGTCAGCACCCGCCGCGCGCGCGGCCCGGCAGATGATGGCGCGGCACCGGTCAACCGCGCCAGCGTCCGGAAGGTCTTTGAGGTCGCAACCACTCGATCGGGTTCACCCGCTCGGCGGAGCTTCTTGGCCACCGGCGCGAGCTGGTCGGTCAGCCACTCGGCGGTCTCGCGCACCTCGTCCCGCGTCGGCGGGTCGTGCGCGAACCGCGTGCGCGTCAGCCGGCCCGCGCCCAGGGGCACCGAGAACGCCTCCTCGGGCGCCTCGTCCACGCCGATGGCCAGCTCCAGCGACCCGCCGCCGATGTCCAGGCACAGCAGCCGGCCCGCCGACCACCCGTACCAGCGGCGCACCGCGAGGAACGTGTACCGGGCCTCGTCCTCGCCGGACAGCACCTGGAGGTCCACGCCGGTCTCGCCGCGCACCCGCTCCAGCACCTCGGCCGAGTTGCCCGCCTCGCGCACCGCGGACGTGGCGAACGCCATCAGGTCCTCGCAGTCCAGCCGCTCCGCCGCCGCCTTGGCCGCGGCGACGGAGCGCACCAGCTGGTCCGCGCCCCGGCGCGAGAGCATGCCGGAGCCGTCCAGCTGCTCCGCGAGGCGCAGCACGGACTTCTCCGAACTCATCGGCGTCGGGTGGGCACCCCGATGAGCGTCCACCACCAACAGGTGGACCGTGTTGGAACCGACGTCAAGCACCCCGAGGCGCACGCGGTGCACCGTACCTGGTCGGGGTGATCAGGACTCGAACTTGTATCCCAGTCCGCGCACGGTCACCAGGTGCCGGGGCGCCGACGGGTCCGGCTCGATCTTCGACCGCAGCCGCTTGACGTGCACGTCCAGGGTTTTGGTGTCGCCGACGTAGTCCGCGCCCCACACCCGGTCGATCAGTTGGCCGCGGGTCAGGACCCGGCCCACGTTGCGCAGCAGGTACTCCAACAGGTCGAATTCCTTGAGCGGCAGGCTCACCTCGGCGCCGTCGACGGTCACCACGTGCCGCTCGACGTCCATCCGCACCGGACCCGCCTCCAGGACCTGCGGCAACAGCTCCTCGGACTCGCCGCCGCGGCGCAGCACCGCGCGGATGCGGGCGATCAGCTCCCGCGCCGAGTACGGCTTGGTGACGTAGTCGTCGGCGCCCAGCTCCAGGCCGACGACCTTGTCGATCTCGCTGTCCCGGGCGGTGACCATGATCACCGGCACGGCGGAGCGGGCGCGCAGCTGCTTGCACACGTCGGTGCCGCTCATGCCCGGCAGCATCAGGTCGAGCAGCACGATGTCCGCGCCGTTGCGGTCGAACTCCTCCAGCGCCTCCTGGCCGGTGGCCGCGAGCGCCGCGGTGAAGCCCTCCTTGCGCAGCAGGAAGGCGAGCGGATCGGCGAAGGAATCCTCGTCCTCCACGATGAGCACCCTGGTCACAGCTCTCCTCCGTGGTTGCCTGCCGCGCCGGTCGGCACGGTGGTCAGCTCCTGCCCGACCGGGTCGGTCCCGGTCAGCGCCGCCCTGGGCAGGTCGGCGGTCGGCTCGTCCTCGTCGGGGTGGGCCGGGAGGCGCAGGGTGAACGTGGAGCCGGTGCCGGGCAGGCTCCACAGCTTCACCTCGCCGCCGTGGTTGTTGGCGACGTGCTTGACGATCGCCAGGCCGAGGCCCGTGCCGCCGGTGGCCCGCGAACGGGCCTTGTCGACCCGGTAGAAGCGCTCGAACACCCTGGTCTGCTGGTCCTCGGCGATGCCGATGCCGCGGTCGGTGACGGCGATCTCGACGTACCCGTCGACGAGCTTGCGGCTGACCGAGACGGGGCTGCCGGGCGTCGAGTACGCGACCGCGTTGTCCAGCAGGTTCGTCAGCGCGGTGACCAGCAGCGTCCGGTCGCCCTCGACGATCAGGCCGCTGGGCTCGTCGGTGGTGACGGCGATGTCGGCGCCCTCGGCGACGAGCTTGGTGCGGCTCATCGCCTCGCTGATCACCACGTCGACCTCGACGGGGCTCAGCTCGGGCAGCTTCTCCGCGCCCTGGAGCCGCGACAGCGCGATCAGCTCGGTCACCAGCGTGCCCAGCCTGGTGGCCTCCTGCATGATCTTGGCGCTGAACCGGCGCACCTGCTCCTGGTCGTCCGAGGCGTCCAGCACCGCCTCCGCCAGCAGCGCCAGCGCGCCCACCGGGGTCTTCAGCTCGTGGCTGACGTTGGCCACGAAGTCGCGCCGGGTCGCCTCCAGCCGCACGGCGTCGGACTCGTCGGACGCCTCGACCACGACGAAGCCCTCGACCAGCACCTTCACCGACGCGTGCACGGCGGTGGGCTGCCGCCCCTTGATGACCTCCAGCGACGACAGGTCCACCGAGACCACGTCACCGCCCTGGCGGGCCAGCTCGGCGGCCCGGCGGGCCCGCTCGTCCACCCGGCTGCCGCGCACCACCCCCAGCTCCTCGGCCCTGGCGTTGTGCAGCACCACGTCGCCGAAGCCGTTGAGGACCACGATGCCGTCGTGGGAGGAGCGGACCACCATGGCCATCAGGTCGGCGACGGTGAGGCCCTTGGGGCGGTTGTCGCGGGTGCGCGCGGTGACGCGGCCGACGATGAACGCCACACCGCCGATCAGCAGAGCGCCGATCGACAGGACGAAGTAACCCGTTGCGGTCACAATCGCATGGTAAGCAGCTCAGGGCGGGTATGGCCTAGTGCGCGAACGTGGTTCGTGACTCCCATGACACGTCCGAGACCGATGTTCTCTCGGCAGACGACCGCAGTTCACCCAATCGTGTCCAATTGAGTCGGGTCGTGTTCGGACAGGTGCAGGTTCGCCGACGCCAGGTCCTCCTCCAGGTGACGCGCCGAGGACGTGCCGGGGGTGAGGAGCGCCCGGGCGTTCTCGGGGGCGGCGGGCCGGCCGAGGGCGTTGGGGCCCACGTGGCGGGGCTGCGTGCGGTCGTTCGCGCTCGGTGCGCTCGGTGCGCTCGGTGAGCCGGCCGCGCTGGACCGGGGTTGGACGGGCGCGGCGGCGGCCCGCGCGCCGGGGGTGTCCCCGTGCGCGGGCCGCCGCCGCGTGGTGGAGCTGACGACCGCGCTTCGGCGGCCCCTGGTTCAGCGGCCCTGGTTGGCCACGGCCTTGATCGCGTCGGCCGCCGCGTCCGGGTCCAGGTAGGTGCCGCCCGCGGTGATCGGCTTGAGGTCCTCGTCCAGGTCGTAGCGCAGCGGGATGCCGGTGGGCACGTTCAGGCCCGCGATGGCCTCGTCGGAGACGCCGTCGAGGTGCTTGATCAGGGCGCGCAGCGAGTTGCCGTGCGCGGCGACCAGGACGGTCCGGCCGGCCCGCAGGTCGGGCACGATGGCGGACTCCCAGTAGGGGATCATCCGCTTGACCACGTCCAGCAGGCACTCGGTGAGCGGCAGGTCGGCGCCGAGGTCCGCGTAGCGCGGGTCGCTGTCCTGGCTGAACTCGGCGCCGGTCTCGATGGGCGGCGGCGGGGTGTCGTAGGAGCGGCGCCAGAGCATGAACTGCTCCTCGCCGAACTCCTCCAGGGTCTGCTTCTTGTTCTTGCCCTGGAGCGCGCCGTAGTGGCGCTCGTTGAGGCGCCAGTCCCGGCGCACCGGGATCCAGTGCCGGTCGGCCGCGTCGAGGGCGATGTTCGCGGTGGAGATCGCGCGCCGCAGCAGCGACGTGTGCAAGACCTCCGGCAGCACCCCCGCCTCGCGCATCAGCACGCCGCCGCGCTTCGCCTCGTTGACGCCCTTCTCCGACAGGGGGACGTCCACCCAGCCGGTGAACAGGTTCTCCGCGTTCCAGACGCTCTCGCCGTGGCGGAGCAGCACCAGGGTTCCGACAGCCATGGGCGTCAGCCTGCCAGATGGGGTGTGCCTGCTCACGCGGGTGGTCGCTGTGATCTTTATCGGTGCAGCGGGCCGGTCGCTCCAGCCGGTCCGCCGCACCGGTTCGAGCGCGGGGGTCAGCCGCCGAGCGCGCCGGTCAGACCACCCAGGCCACCACCCAGGCCACCGGTCAGACCGCCGCCCAGGGCGCCGCCCTGGCCATCGCCGGCGGTGGTGCCGCTGGTGCTGCCCAGGCTGCCCAGCGGGCCGCTCATGCCGGTGCCCAGCATCGAGAGGAGCCCGCTCACCACCGGCAGCTCCGGGATGGCCTTGGCGACGTCCGCCGGCGAGCCGGCCTGGGTGCCGGTCTGGGAGCCGAGGTCTCCGAGGTTGCCGGGGGCGGCGAAGGCCGCCGGGGCTGCGAACAGGACCGCTGCCGTCGCGCCGGCCACGACGACCAGCCTTCCAAGGGTGCGCATGCGTGGATCTCCGTAATGAATCATCGGGGGATGTGCGAAGTGCACCCGGACATGCTGGTCCGGACCCGGTGCCCGGACCACCCCGGAACCAGGACATAGACACGATCGTGGGAACGACCCGCCACCGTCGGGTTACCAACACCGGGTGGGGTGGTGGGACGAGTGGGACGACCGGCCCGGTCCAGCGGCGGCGGCAGCGCCAGCAGCGGCAGGCGGGGCGGCGGGCAACAGCAGGCGGGGCAGCGCGGCGGCGCGGCAGGGCGGCGCGGCGCGGTGGTGGCGCGGGGCGGTGGTGGCGCGGGGCGGTGGTGGCGCGGGGCGGTGGTGGCGCGGGGCGGTGGTGGCGCGGTCGGGCGCGACCGGTGTTCCCGGTCGCGCCCCGCCGGGTCAGGACGCGGTTTCGCGGGCCCGGAGGTCCTTGCGCAGGATCTTGCCCGCCGCCGACTTCGGGATCGCCTCGATGAACTCCACCACCCGCACCTTCTTGTGCGGCGCGACGTGCGCGGCCACGAATTCCATCACGCCCGTGCCGTCCAGCGACGAACCCGCCTGGCGCACCACGAACGCCTTCGGCACCTCCTCGCCGTCCGCGTCGCGCACGCCCACGACCGCCGCGTCCGCGATCTCCGGGTGCGTCAGCAGCACGGCCTCCAGCTCGGCCGGCGGCACCTGGTAGCCCTTGTACTTGATCAGCTCCTTGACCCGGTCGACGATGGTGACCAGGCCGGCCTCGTCGATCACCGCCACGTCGCCGGTGTGCAGCCAGCCGTCCGCGTCCAGGGTCGCCGCGGTGGCCTCGGGGTTGTTCAGGTAGCCCTTCATCACGTTCGGGCCGCGGCACCACAGCTCGCCGCGCTCGCCGGGCCCGACGTCCTCGCCCGTGGCCGGGTCGACCAGGCGGCACTCCATGTTCGGGATGATCACGCCGACCGTGCCGACGGAGATGTCGTCGCGGCCGCCCGGGATGGCGTGGCTGACCGGGCTCATCTCGGTCATGCCGTAGCCCTGGGAGACGCGGCAGCCCAGCCGCTCGGCGACGGTGGCCGCCAGCTCGACGTCCAGCGGCGCGGCGCCGGAGAAGATCGTCTCGATGCCCGAGAGGTCGTACTGGTCGACCAGCGGGTGCTTGGCCAGCGCCACCGCGACCGGCGGGGCGATGTAGACGAGGTTGGTGCGGTGCTCCTGGATCACCCGCAGGAACTCCGGCAGGTCGAACCTCGGCATGGTGACCACGGTCGCGCCCACGTGCAGGCCGTTGTTCATCAGCACCTGCATGCCGTAGATGTGGAAGAACGGCAGCACGGCGAGGATCTTGGTGGTGTCGCCGACCTCCAGGATCGGGCCGCACTGGACGATGTTGGCCACCAGGTTCCGGTGGGTCAGCATCACGCCCTTGGCCCGCCCGGTGGTCCCCGACGAGTACGGCAGCACGGCCACGTCCTCGGCCGGGTCGATCTCCACCGACGGCACGGGGTGGTCGTTGGCCAGCAGCTCGCCCAGGCTCGGGTAGCCCTCCGCGCCGTCGAGCAGGACGACGTCGGTCACGTCGGCCTTCTCCGCGCCCGGCGCGGCGTTGGGCAGCAGCACCGACACCGTGAACAGCATCTTCGCGCCCGCGTCGGCCAGCTGGTGCGCGACCTCGTCGGCGGTGTAGAGGGCGTTGATCGTGGTCGCCGTGGCGCCGGCGCGCAGGACGCCGTGGAAGACCACGGCGTAGTACGGGGTGTTCGGGCTGAGGATGCCGACCACGTCGCCCTTGCCGATGCCCCGCGCGGCCAGCGCCGCGGCCAGCCGGTCGACCGCGCCGGCGAGCTGGGAGTAGGTCAGGGACGCGCCCGAGCCGCCGTCGACCAGGGCCACCCGGTCGGTCCGGTCGCCGAGGTCGGCGAACAGCAACTCGTGCAGCGAGACGTCCGGGACCTCGACATCGGGGTACGGACTGCGGAAGACCATGCGGCTGCCTCATTCTCCCGAGGGGGCGGTGATCCCGCCATCGTGTGGTACACACCACTCCCGGTCAAGGCGCGCCAGGGACGAAACCGGTGGTCTCACCGACACGAGCCAGCGTTACTTAATTCGGCTAAGAACACTCGGACGGAGTAGCGCCGGCCCTTGTGGTGATCACCGCGGATCTGCCAAGTTGGCAGGGCCTCGCGGGTCGGCTCCCACGCACTCCGACGACTCGCCTGGCGCCAACCGCGGTTCGCTTTCCCCCCGTCGAACCGCGGGCCCGCTGGGAACACCGGGCTCCCCCCCGCCCGGGATCCACCGCAGCGGGGACCAACGCGGGGCGGCTTGAGCTCGCGACTCCCCCTCTCTCCCAAGCCGCCCCGCGCTCCCGCGGGGCAACTCTGCGTAGACCTCTTACTTCGGAAGAGTTACCTCCGTCAGTGAACCCTTGCGCCGCCGCCACCACAGGTACGCCGCGACTCCCGGGACACCGAGCACCAGCGCGAACGGCAGGACCGCGCCGATCACGACCAGCAGCACGTTGAGGCCGGACACGAGGGCCCGCCAGCCGTCGGCGAACGCGCCCAGGAAGTCGTCGTCGTCCGGCGCGGGGGCCGTCGGCTCGACCGGCCGCTCGCCGATGGTCACGGTCAGCGTCGCCATCGCGACCTGCCCCTTGAGGGTGTCGTTCCTGCGTTGCAGCGACTCCAGCTCCGACAGGCGCTTGGTCAGCTCGGCCTCGATGTCGGTGATCTCGGAGGTGGAGCCGGCGCGCTCCAGCAGCGCGCGGACGCGCTCCACGCTCGCCCGCTGGTTGGCCAGGCGCGCTTCGACGTCCACGACCTGCTCGGTCACGTCCTCGGTGCGCACCTCGCGGCGGACGACCTCGGCGCCGTCCAGCTCCGCGATCGACTTCAGGGCGCCGTCCAGCCGCTCGCCCGGCACGCGGAGGGTGACCGAGGCCCGGCCCGGTGTCGCGTTCTCCTGCGCCGAGTAGCCGCCCTGGACGGTGACCAGGTCCTTGAGCCTGGTCAGCGTGCCGGTGACGTCGGCGGCGACGAGTTCCACCGTCGCGCTGCGGACCAGGTGCCGGGTCGCCTGCTCGGCGGTCGGCTGGTCGGCGGCTTGCCGGTCGGCGGCCGACTGGTCCTCCGGCGAGCCCTTCTCGAAGCCGCCCGGCGTCTGCGCCTGGGCCGGTGCGGCCACGTCGGGCGCGCCGGACGACGAGTCGCTCGACGCGCTGCACCCGGCCAGCGCCACCAGGGCCACCAGCACCAGCGCGATCTGTCTGCCCATCTGTTCCTCCCCTTCGTCGGAGGAGGGACGGGGAACGGGGTCAGACCAGTTGCGCCGGGACGATCACGATTCGGACACCAGGTGCTTGAACGCCTGGAGGTTCGCCAGCGACTCGCCGCGCGAGACGCGCCAGTCCCACTCGCGCCGGATCGCGCCCGCGAACCCGATCTCCAGCAGGGTGTTGAAGTCGCCGTCGGCGGCCTCCACGACCTGCCCCAGCACCCGGTCCAGCTCGTCCGGCGTCACGGCGTGCGGCGCGATCCGGCCCACCAGGTAGATGTCGCCGATCGTGTCGATCGTGTAGTGCACGCCGTAGAGCTTCGCGTTGCGCCGCAGCAGGAACCGGTAGACCTCCTCGTGCGCCTCGTCGGGCCTGCGGCAGACGAACGCCTCCACGACCAGCGCGTGCCTGCCCACCACCAGCCAGCAGTTGGTCTGGAGCTTCTTGGCGCCGGGCAGGGTCACGAAGTACTTGCCCGGTTCCTTGTGCTCGTAGCTCAGCTCGCGGTCGTCGAGGGTGGTCCGGATCACCTCGTCGGTGGTTCGGATCACCTCGCCGGTGGTCGGGTTCTTCGAGTTGTGGGTGGTCGAGTCGGTGTTCAAGCGAAGACCTCTTCTCTGAAGACCTCGCCCGCCTGCGCGTACGCCGCCAGGAGCGAGTCCGTGGTCCGGTCCCAGGAGAACCGGTGGGCGTGGCCGACCGCGTTGGCCGCCAGTTCCTCGCGCCGCCGCAACGCCGCCTCCGCGAGCGCCCGCGCCCACGCGCCCGGCTCGTGGCCGTCGACCAGCACGCCGGACACCCCGTCGCGCACCGCCACCGGCAGCCCGCCGACCGCCGCCGCCACGACCGGCGTGCCGCACGCCTGCGCCTCCAGCGCCACCAGGCCGAACGACTCGTTGTGGCTGGGCACGGCCACGACGTCGGCGGCCCGGTAGACCCGGGCCAGCGCCTCGCCGCCCTGGGGCGGGAGGAACCGCACCACGTCGGAGATGCCCAGCTCGGCGGCCAGCCGCACGAGTTCGTCGGGGGTCTTCAGGCCCGAACCGGACGGACCGCCGACCACGAGGACCACCAGGCGGGCCCGCAGGGCCGGGTCCCGGGCGACCATCTCCGCCGCCGCCCTGAGCAGGACGTCCGGCGCTTTCAGCGGCTGGATGCGGCCCACGAACGCCAGCACGACCGCGTCGTGCGGCAGGTCCAGGGCTTCGCGGGCCCGGGTCGGGTCGTCGGGCGTGAACCGCTCCAGGTCGACGCCGGGCGGGACCACCAGGACCTTGTCCGGGTCCGCGGCATAGAGGTCGACCAGCTCGCCGGCTTCGACGTCGGTGTTCGCCACCAGGCTGTCCGACTCGGCGACGACCTGCTCCTCGCCGATCACCCGCATCCGGGGTTCGGGGGTGTCGTCGGCGGCCAGCGCCAGGTTCTTCACCTTGGCCAGCGTGTGCGCGGTGTGCACGAGGGGCACGCCCCAGCGCTCGCGGGCCAGCCAGCCGACCTGGCCGGACAGCCAGTAGTGCGAGTGCACGACGTCGTAGTAGCCGGGCTCGTGCCGCGCCTCGGCCCGCAGGACGCCCGCGGTGAACGCGCACAGCTGGCCGGGCAGCTCCTCCTTGCCCAGGCCCTCGAACGGGCCGGCCACGACGTGCCGCACCTTCACGCCGGGCGCCAGTTCGGCGACCGGCGGCAGCTCGGAGGAGGTGGCGCGGGTGAAGATCTCCACCTCGACGCCGAGCCGCGCCATCCGGGTGGCCGTCTGCACGATGTAGACGTTCATGCCGCCCGCGTCGCCCGTGCCGGGTTGCTCCAGGGGGGAGGTGTGCACCGACAGCACCGCCACCCGCTTCACCGGGAGTCGTCTCACCGGGAGTCGTCTCACCGACCGACCTCCATCGCGAAGTCCACCAGGTTGCCGGCGGGTGGGGCGCCCGGCTCTGTGGCCGTGCTGTGCACCACCAGTGTCGGGTGGTCCGCCCTCTTGGGCACGGTGGAGCTGCCAACGTCACGTTGGAGCGGGTGCCGGGTGTTCTCCGCGGTGAGGAGAGATGTCTGCACGACTCAGGTCAACGCTCGGGTCGTCGCATCGCTTCCCCGGGGGCGGGGTTCACGGGAGGAAAATGAGGTTCACGGGCTTGAAGGGCTTGAAGGGCTTGAAAGCGGCGCTCGCCGCTGGGCAGGCCGCCGGGGGGAAGGGCGTGGGCTCGTGGTTTCCCCGTATGGCCTGCCTGAGGCAACCACACTCGTCAAGGGGTCCGCGAAGGGCGTGCGGACCCCTTGACAAGCGCGGTTGGGCTGCGCCCAGGCCATACGGGGAAACCACGAGCTGGGTGTCGTGTGCGCCGGCGCGTGAGTCAGAGCGCGGACATCTCCTGCCACTGGGACCAGGGGAGCTGCCAGTCGTACCAGTCGTACTGGGCCGGGAGGGTGGTGATCGAGTTGGTCACCTCTACCGGGTCGCCCACCAGGGCGCTGTCGTAGTAGGCCTTGGCGTCGGCTTCCAGGAGGTTGGCGCAGCCGTGGGAGGTGTTGTTCTTGCCGATGTTGGCGGCGTTGTCGTTGTTCTCGTGGATGAACTCGCCGTGGTTGGAGAAGCGGACCGCCCACTTCTTGAGGACGTTGGTGTAGCCGTACCTGGGGTTGTCGAAGCTGAACTCGGTGAACTTCTCCATGACGACGAACGTGCCGTTCGGGGTGGTCAGCTCGGCGTCGTTGTCCCGTCCGAAGGACGCCGGGTAGGAGGCGACGGTCTGGCCGTCGCGCTGGACGACCAGTTGGTGCGTCGGGTTGTCGATCTTCACCACCTGGTTGCGGCCGATGGTGAAGTCGCTGGTCACGTCCGCCCGGCCGTACGCGCCGTTGCCGTAGGGGACGCCGTAGAGCTTGGCCTCGACGTGGACCTGGGTGTTCGCCGGCCAGTACTTCTCCGGGCGGTAGTGCACCTCGCGCGAGGTGAGCCAGGCCCAGCTGCCCTGGACGTTCGCGGTGTTGGTGACGGTCAGGGCCTTCTCCACGGTGGCCCGGTCGGTCACGTCGGCCTCGAACTTGACCATGATGGGGATCGCCACGCCGACGGTCTGGTCGTCGCCCGGGAACAGGGTGGCCCGCACCTGGGAGGCCGGGTTCAGGGTGGTGAAGGCGCCGGTGAGGTCGACGGGTTTGCCGTCGGTGCCGGTGGCGCGGCCGGTGTAGGTGTACTTCTTGCCGAAGCCCAGGGGTTCGGTGGTCGACCACGACTTCTTGTCGTCGGCGAGCTTGCCCTCGACCGCCTCGCCCTCCGCGTTGGTCAGCGCGACCTGGTCGATCGTGCCCTCGGCCACGGTGACCTGGACCGGCGCGCTCACCGGCGCGTCGGTCGCGCCGTCGGCGGGCGCGGTGGTGAACTTGGCGACCGGCGGGTTGTCGCCGCCGACCGGCTTGGCGGTGCCCTGTTCCACGGTGGCGCCGCAGCCGGCCAGCAGCGTGAGCGCGGCCAGCAGGGCAACAAATCTCCTGTGCACAACGACCTCCTGGTCGGAAGACGTCCGACGCGGCTCCCGGTGCGGGTGACATGCCTCACACGGGCGCGTTCCCCGTGCGTGTGACTTACCCGGTGGGTGCGCGGCCCGCACCTAAGATCGCTGCGTGAACCGTCCTATCGCAGTCGTGACCGGAGCCAGCGCGGGCATCGGTGAGGCCACCGCCCGGCGGCTCGCCGCCGAGGGCTTCCACGTGGTGCTGGGCGCCCGGCGGCTCGACCTCCTCCAGGGTATCGCGGCCGAGATCGGTGGCACGGCCCTCGAACTGGACGTGACGTCGCTCTCGTCGGTCGAGGCCTTCCTCTCCGCCGTCCCCGCTGCGCGGGTCCTGGTCAACAACGCCGGGGGCGCGCGGGGGCTGGCCACGGTGTCCGAGGCGGACGAGGACCACTGGCGGTGGATGTGGGAGACCAACGTCCTCGGCACGCTCCGGATCACCAAGGGGCTGCTGCCGAAGCTCATCGACTCCGGTGACGGCCACATCGTCACCGTCACCTCGATCGCCGCGTTCGAGGCCTACGACAACGGCTCCGGCTACACCTCGGCCAAGCACGCCCAGTCGGCGCTGCACCGCACCCTGCGCGGCGAGCTGCTGGGTCAGCCGGTCCGCCTGACCGAGGTCCTGCCGGGCATGGTGGAGACCGACTTCTCCGTCAACCGCTTCGACGGCGACACCGAGCGCGCCTCGGCCGTCTACCAGGGCCTCGCGCCGCTCACGGCCGACGACGTGGCGGACGTGATCGCGTTCGCGGTCACCCGGCCGTCGCACGTGAACCTGGACCAGATCGTGCTCAAGCCCCGCGCGCAGGCGTCGGCGAGCCGCGCGCACCGCACGTGAGCAGGTCCACGTCGAGCTGGTCGAGCACCGGCTGGACGGGGTTGGCGAACCCCCGGCTGCCGCTGCCGCCCAGGTAGAGCCCGACGACCCGGTTGGCGTCGTCCAGGAGGACGGCGCCCGAGTCGCCGTGGTCGGCGAAGCGCGGGGTCTCGATGCGGATCTGGTCGTGCAGCGTGCGCACGCCCAGGCCGACGCCGAAGTCGAGGGTGATCGCGGCGTCCGTGGACGCCACCACGCCCTCGGTGACGCCGGTGGTGCGCCCGCGCTTGCGCACCCGCTGGCCGACCCGCGCGCCGGCGTGCCCGCGCACCGGGCCCAGCTCCGCCACCTCGGCCCGGTGGCGCGGGGTGGTGAGCAGGATCGCGGCGGCGTCCACCCGGGACGACAGCGCGGCCCGCGCCAGCGCGCCGACCCGGTCGTGCACGGGGTGGCCGCCGTCCACGCGGGACGGGTGCACCATCGGGTCGCCGACCGCCCACGCGTCGTCCACGCAGGCCACGTGGAACGCGGTCAGGCCCATCACCACGAGCCTGCGGCGGGGCGTGACCAGCGCGCCGAGCGTGCCCGCGACCACGTAGTCGTCCGGTTCGGGCACGTCGGGCGGCACGAACCGGATCGCCCGGCCGGGCCCGATCCCGATGCCGCCGACGAGCAGGTCGTGCCGCTCGGCGCCGCCGACGCCCTCCGGCGAGGCGATGGTGTGGTGCGGCGAGAAGGAGTCCTCCACCACGTCGGTGGGCACGCCCAGCACGTCGGTCGGGATGGTGAACTGGGCGGCGGGTCCCTTGCGGCGCACGAACACCACGATCGCCAACTCGCCGGTCCGGCGCCCGCGCGCGGTCTTCTCGCCGAGGTCGACGCCCACCACGCCGGGCCGACCCAGGAAATCGTCCTCCACCAGCCTCTTTATCGGCCTGACGGCCGCGCGCTCGTCGTCTTGGTGAGCCATGACGGCCTCCCGCGGGTACCCCTAACACCATGAAACGCGCGCAGTGAGCATTCGTCACACGGAGTCACCCGTTCGGCCGGTCGGCTTCTCCGGCAACGGTTCGGCGCAGGTCAGGGCGAGGTCAGCCCAACTCGCAACCCACGAGCACCGGCTCGGGCCGCAGCTCCACCCCGAACGCCGCCCGCACCCCGTCGCGCACCTCGCGCGCCAGGTCGAGCAGGTCCTCCGTGGACGCGCCGCCGCGGTTGGTCAGCGCCAGGGTGTGCTTGCCCGACAGGGACACCCGGCCGCCGGCGCCGCGGTGCCCGCGGGTGAACCCGGCGCGCTCGATCAGCCACGCCGCCGACAGCTTCGCGTGCCCCTCGCCCGCCGGGTAGGTGGGCACGTCGACGTGCCGGCCCAGCCGCTCGGCGATGCGGATCAGCACGCCGGCCAAGGTGGACTCGTCCAGCAGCGGGTTGGTGAAGAACGAGCCCGCGCTCCACGTGTCGTGGTCGGCCGGGTCCAGCACCATGCCCTTGCCGCGCCGCAGGTCCAGCACCGCCTTGCGGGCCGCGTCGGCGGGCACCCGCTCGCCCTGCGCCACGCCGAGCACGCGCGCCAGCTCGGCGTACCGGATCGGCGCGGACTGGCCGCCCGCGGTCAGCGCGAACCGCGCCCGCAGCACGACCGCCTGGTCGGTGCCCTTCAGCACGCTGGTCCGGTAGGCCAGGCCCAGGCCCTCGGCGGGCACCTGGTGCACCCGGCCGGTGCGCCGGTCCAGCAGGTCGACCGAGGTCAGCACCTGCGAAACCTCGACGCCGTACGCGCCGACGTTCTGCACCGGGGTCGCGCCGACCAGGCCGGGGATGCCGGACAGGCACTCCAGCCCGCCCAGTCCCTGCGCCACGGCCTCCGCCACCACCGAGTCCCAGTCCTCGCCCGCCTCGACGGTGAGCTGCACCAGGCCGTCGCCGAGCGGGTCGAGCCGGCGGCCCGCCGTGCCGACCTGCACCGCGGTGCCGGCGAAACCGGCGTCCGCGACGACCAGGTTGGACCCGCCGCCGAGCAGCAGCACCGGCTCACCGGACGCGTCCAGGTCGCGGACGGTCTCGACGAGCTCGGCGGCCGTGGTGGCGCGCGTGAACCGCGCGGCCGGGCCACCGAGCCGCAACGTGGTGCACTCGGCGAGCCACGTCCGGGCACTGGACGGCGGGGTGGTCACGGGCGTCAACGGTAGCCTCCGCGACATGGCACGCCGCATCGAGCACCGAACCACGTCCTCCCGGCCCGCGCGGGACGTGTACGCCGCGCTGGTCGACGAGGGCCACCTGCGCGACCGCCTGGCCGTCCTGGGCGGCAAGGACGCCGAGCTGGTGACGTTCACCACGACCGGCCAGACCACGACCTACCAGCTCAGGCAGGGCGTGGACGCGGCGGACCTGCCGTCGGTCGCGCGCGGCGTGCTCGGCGGCGACCTGGTCATCACGCGCACCGAGACCTGGACCGAGGCCGGCCTGACCGGGACCATCGAGGGCCTGCTGAACGGCGTGCCCGGCCGCATCGAGGGCGTCATCACGCTCTCCGACACGGCGGGCGGCAGCGAGCTGCACCTCGTCGGCCAGGTGAAGGTCGGCATCCCGCTGGTGGGCGGCAAGGTCGAGGGGATCGTCGTCGAGCAGGTCGCCAGGCTGCTGGACAAGGAGACCGGGTTCACCTCGGACTGGTTGGCGCGCCGCTCCTGACGATGGCCCGCACCCCACGCCTCGCCGCGGGCCGGGCCCGCGCCCTCGGCCTGCCCACGAGGGGCACGACCAACCCGAACCGCCTCCGCCGGGTCGACCGGTGGCTGGCGCACGCCCACCGCGACCTGCTGGCCGACGGCGAACCGCTGGTGGTCGACCTCGGCTACGGGTCGTCCCCGGTCACCACGGTCGAGCTGGCGACCCGCCTGCGCGCGCTCAACCCGGGCGTGCGCGTGCTCGGGCTGGAGCTGGACGCCGACCGCGTGGCCGCGGGCAAGGCGGCCGCCGACCCGCCCCGGCTGGACTTCCGGCGCGGCGGGTTCGAGCTGGCGGGGGCCCGGCCGGTGCTGCTGCGCGCGTTCAACGTGCTGCGGCAGTACGCGGAGGAGCAGGCCGCCGAGGCGTGGGGCACCATGCTGTCGCGGCTCGCGCCGGGCGGCGTGCTGGTGGAGGGCACGTGCGACGAGATCGGCCGCCGGTGCTGCTGGGTGTCGCTGACCGCCGAAGGCCCGCGGACCCTCACGCTCTCGTGCCTGCCCGCCGACCTGGAGTCGCCGGGCGACCTCGCCGAGCGCCTGCCCAAGGCGCTGATCCACCACAACGTCCCCGGTGAGCGGGTGCACGCCCTGCTGGCCGAGCTGGACGCGTGCTGGGCGACCGCCGCGCCCTACGCCCCGTACGGGCCGCGCGCCCGGTGGGTGGAGTCGGTGCGGCTGCTGGCCGCGCGCGGCTGGCCGGTGCTGGACGACCGCGGGCGGTGGCGGCTCGGGGAGATGACGGTGCCCTGGGACGTGGTGAGTCCCTAGGCTGTGACGGGTGGAACACGCGGAGTTCGTGACCGAGCTGAAGTCCCAGATCGCCGCCCTGCGCGCCGCCGCGGTGGCCGCCGGCCCCGACGCGCCCGTGCCGACGTGTCCCGAGTGGACGGTCAAGGACCTGGTGGCCCACCTGGCCCGCGTCCACTCGTGGGCGCTCTGCGCCCTCGACACGCCGCCCGACGGGCCCACGCCGCGGGCGCAGCCGCACCCGGAGGCGTGGGACGAGCTGCTGCCGTGGTGGGACGCCAGGGCGGACGAGCTGGTCGGCGCGCTGGAGGGCACCCTGTCCAACACGCCCGCGTGGACGTTCTCGGCCGACCGCACCTACGCGTTCTGGGCCCGCAGGCAGGCGCACGAGGTCGCCGTCCACCGGCTGGACGCCGAGCACGCCCGGCACGGCGGCGAGGTGCCGTCGCTGCTGTTCGACGTGCGGTTCGCGGCCGACGGCGTGGACGAGTACCTGACCACGATGCTGCCGCGCCAGGCCGGCCGCACGCCGGTCGAGCGCGAGGGCAGGCTGGTGCTGCACGCCGCCGACGCGGGCCGCGCCTGGGAGGTCCGGCTCGTCCCGGGGCGGGCGCCGGAGGTCGGCCCGGTCCAGGACGCGGGCACCGACGCGGACGCCACCGTCGCGGGCACCGCGGACGCGCTGTACCGGGCCGTGTGGGGCCGGCCGAGCGGCGCGGTCGTGTCCGGGGACAGGTCGTTGCCCGCCGCGCTGCCCCGACCGTAGATACTTGCCGTCGTGCCTCTGCCTGAGCGACGTTACGTGATCACCTTCGGCTGCTCCGACCGGACCGGGATCGTGGCCGGGATCTCCTCGTTCCTGGCCGAGCACGGCGGCTGGATCGTGGAGGCGGCCTACCACACCGACCAGGACACGAACTGGTTCTTCACGCGGCAGGAGGTGCGCGCGGACTCGCTGCGGTTCGACGTGGACGAGCTGCGGTCGCGGTTCGCCGTGGTGGCGCGCGAGCTGGGCGCGCACCCCGGTTCGTGGCGGGTCACCGACACCGGCGAGCGGCGGCGCGTGGTGATCCTGGTGTCCAAGGAGGGCCACTGCCTGTACGACCTGCTGGGCCGGGTGGCGTCGCGGGAGCTGGACGTGGACGTGTCGGCGGTGATCGGCAACCACGCCGACCTGGCCGGGATCACCAGGGCGCACGGCATCCCGTTCCACCACGTGCCGTTCCCGGCGAACGACCCGGAGGGCAAGCGGGCGTCGTTCGCCCAGCTGCGGCAGCTGGTGGACGCGCACGACCCGCACGCGGTCGTGCTGGCGCGGTTCATGCAGGTCCTGCCCACCGAGCTGTGCGCCGACTGGTCCGGGCGGGCGCTGAACATCCACCACAGCTTCCTGCCGTCCTTCATCGGCGCCCGCCCCTACCACCAGGCGCACGGCCGCGGCGTCAAGCTGGTCGGCGCGACCTGCCACTACGTCACCGCCGAACTGGACCAGGGCCCGATCGTCGAGCAGGACGTGATCCGCGTGGACCACACCGACTCGATCCCCGACATGGTCCGCAAGGGCCGCGACATCGAGAAGGTCGTCCTGGCCCGCGGCCTCCGCTGGCACCTGGAGGACCGGGTCCTGGTCCACGGCAACCGCACCGTCATCTTCTGACCCGCGTGTCCTCCACTCGGACATCGCGTGTCCTCCACTCGGACATCGCGAGTCGAACGCTCAGGACCACCGTGTCGAACGTTCAGGACCCCCGAATTCCACATTCGGGTCACGCGCGGAGAGCCGGGACGTAGGCTGCGCCGGTGCGCACGGAGTTCACCGACCTCGACCAGGTCCGCGCGGCCGACGACCTGAGGGACGCCGTCGTCGTCGGGCTCGACCTGGGCGCCGAGGAGCTGCGCGTGCCGGTGGACGGCGCGCTGTTCCTCGGCTGCACGCTCTCCCCCGCCGCCCAGCGCCGGGCGGCGGCGGCCGGGGCGCTCGTGTTCCCCGCGATCCCGGACCTGCCCTACGACGTGTACCGGTCGCGCCTCTACACGCCCGCCGAGCTGTTCGCCGGGTTCGACCCGGCCGACCCCGGCTCCTACGCCGGCACCCCCGACGCCGTCATCTACCGGCACACCCGCGCGCAGGGCCACAACCCGGACCCGCTGCACGCCCTCGCCGAGCGCCTGCACGACCACGCCATCACCTCGGCCCTCGGCGACGCCCTGACCGGCGCGCCGGTCGCCGTCATGGGCGGGCACGCGCTGGGCCGCGGCACCCCCGGTTACCGGCGCGCGGTCCGGCTGGGCGCGGCCCTCGGCGAGGCCGGGTTCACCGTGCTGACCGGCGGCGGGCCGGGCGTGATGGAGGCCGTGCCGCTGGGCGTGCGCGCCGGCGTGGACGAGGCGGTGCTCAGGGACCTGGCCAGGGCGCCGGGGTTCGGCGACGACGCCGAGTCGATCGGCCGCTGGATCGCCGCCTGCCCCACCGACCTGCCGACGTGGGAGCGCCCGCGCACCATCGGCCTCCCGACCTGGTTCTACGGCCACGAGCCGCCGAACCCGGCCTGCGAGCTGCACGCCAAGTACTTCGCCAACTCGGTCCGCGAGGACGGCCTGCTCACCATCGCCACCGGCGGCATCATCTACACGCCGGGCAGCGCGGGCACCGTGCAGGAGGTCTTCCAGGACTACTGCCAGAACCACTACGGCTCGGTCGGCCCGGCCGCGCCGATGGTGTTCCTGGGCAGGGACTTCTGGGTCGACGAGGTGCCGGCCGCGCCGCTGGTCCAGCGGCTGGCCCGGGGCCGGGAGGCCGAGCGCTGGATCCTGGTCACCGACGACGTGGCCGAGGCCGTGGAGTTCATGCGGGAGTACGCGGGGTGAGCACCCGCTCGACCACCTCCGCCGCGTCCAGGCACGTGTCCTCGCGGTAGGCGCGGCCGATCACCTGCACGCCGACCGGCACGCCGCCCGCCAACCCGGTCGGCACGGCCACCGCGGGCAGCCCCGCGAAGCTGGTCGCGGTGCACAGCCGCAGGGCCCGGCCCACCAGGTCGTGCCCCTCGGGGGTGCGCTCGGCGCCCGGCGCGAACGGCGGCTCGGTGAACACCGGCGCGAGCACCAGCGGGTGCCCGTCCAGGAACTCGGCCCACGCCCGCCGCACGCCCAGGTGCACGCCGGTGAGCCGCAGGTACTCGGGCAGGTCGACGGGCGCGGTCTTGGCCATGGACAGCTCGACGTACCGGTGGCCCTCCGCGCCGAGGAGGGTCCGCACGACCGGCCAGCTGGGCGCGAACTCGGTCATCAGCAGGTGCCCGTAGGCGTGCAGGGCGTCGTCCAGCCGCGGCACGTCGGTCTCGACGAGCTCGTACCCGGCGTCGGCCAGCGCGCCGGCCGCGTCCTCGACGGCCCGCCGCACGTCGGGGTGCACGCCCCGCCCGCCGGGGTCGGCCACCACCGCGACCCGCCGCGGCACGGGCTCGCCGGTCGGCGGCGCCGGCACGGCGCGCGGGTCGCGCGGGTCCGCGCCCGCCAGCGCGTGGAACGCCAGTCGCAGGTCGCCCGCCGTGCGGGCGAGCGGGCCGTCCACCGCGAACAGCTGCGCGCCCAGCGGCGGGTCGTCGGGGCCGAGCCGGTGGTCGGCGGCGAACCGGCCGGTGCTCGGCTTGAGCCCGGCGACGCCGCAGAACGACGCGGGCAGGCGCACCGAGCCGCCGGAGTCGTTGCCCAGGCCGAGGGCCGCCATGCCGGTGGCCACCGCGACGGCGTCGCCGCCGCTGCTGCCGCCGGGCGTGGCGGTCGGGTCCCAGGGGTTGGCGGTGTCGCCGAACAGCTCGCTGCGGGTGTGCACGCCGGCGAGGGTGAGCGTGGGCATGTTGGCGTGCCCGACGGGGATCGCGCCGGCGGCCCTCAGCCGCGCGACGGGCGGCGCGTCGGCGGTCGCGGTGAAGTGCTCGAACCGCGCCGCGCCGTGCGTGGTCGGCACGCCGCCGAGCGCGATGTTCTCCTTGACCGTGAACGGCACGCCCGCCAGCGGACCCTTCACGGGGTTCCGGTCCACCTCGGCGGCGTCGGCGAGCGCGCGGTCGGCGGTGAGCCGGGTGATGGCGTTGACCACCGGGTTGACCTCGGCGATCCGGTCGAGGTGGGCGCGCACCAGCTCCACCGCCGTGATCCGGCCGTCCCGCACCGCCGCGGCCTGCGCCGCCGCCGTCAGCTCCCACACCTGGCACCCCCAGTTTCGATACGCTTGTATCGGATACTATCCCCGGGTGCCCAGGGAGGTCGACCGGGATTCCCGGCGAGGCAGGATCACCGACGCGGTCTTCCTGCTGGCCGACGAGCGCGGCCTGGAGGGCGTGACGCTGCGGGACGTCGCGGCGCGCGCGGGCGTGTCGCTGGGTGCGGTGCAGCGGTGCTTCGGCACCAAGGACGAGATGCTGAAGTTCGCGCTCGACGAGGTCGGCAGGCGCGTCCTGGCCCGCGCGGGCGGCACGGCGGACGAGGCGGCGCGCGCCCTCGCCCTGCCCGAGCGCGCCGAGGCGAGGGTGTGGCTGGCGTTCGTCGCGCAGGCCGCGGTGAGCCCGAACCTCGCACCCGCGCTGCGCGCGAGCTACGCCGACCTGGAGGGCATGTTCGAGCGCCTGCTCGGCGACCGCGTGCGGGCCCGCGCGCTGGTCGCGCTGGCCGACGGCCTCACCGCGCACGTGCTCATCGGGCACCTCACGCCCGAGCAGGCGCGCGAGGTGCTCGACCGGTGCCTAGCGGGCCAGGCCCTCGACCACCTCGGCGCCGGGTAGCTTCGCCAGCACCGCGCCGGGCACCAGCAGCTTGCTGCCGCGCACCCCGCTGCCGATCACCAGCTCCGGCGCGGCCGCGACCTCCGGCGACAGCAGCACCGGCCAGTCCGCGGGCAGCCCGACGGGCGTGATGCCGCCGTACTCCATGCCGGACAGCGACACCGCGTCGTCCATCGGCGCGAACGACGCCTTGCGCGCGTCCAACCGCCGCCGCACGACCCCGTTGACGTCCGCCCGCGTGGTGGCGAGCACCACGCACGCCGCGTACCGCACGGTGTCACCGCGCTTGCCCGCGACGACCACGCAGTTCGCCGACGCCTCCAGCGGCGAGCCGTAGTGCGCGCAGAACTCCGCGGTGTCCGCCAGCGACGGGTCGATCTCGGCGACCGCGAGCCGCGAGCCGTCGGCCAGCGACCGCAGCGCCGCGGCGACCGGGTCGGCGACCAGGTCCAGCCGGTCGAGCACGGGCACGGGCGTCAGGCTCCCTGCGATGGTCCACACACCGCACATCCTGCCAAACCCGGCTTGACCTTGACGTTACGTCAACATCTAACGTCGTCCTGGCAGGAGGGAGGCGGTCATGGCCTGGTCGATCGCACAGGTCGCGCGGATGTCGAAGGTGACCTCGCGGACGTTGCGGCACTACGACGCGATCGGCCTGCTGGAGCCGGCGCGGGTCGGTGACAACGGCTACCGCTACTACGAGCGCGAACAGCTGCTCAGGCTCCAGCAGATCCTGCTGCTGCGCGACCTCGGTCTCGGCCTCGACACCGTGGCCGAGGTCCTGGACGGGCGGCACGGCGCGCTCGACGTGCTGCGCAACCACGCGCGGTGGCTGTCGACCGAGCAGGAGCGGCTGGCGAGGCTGGCCGAGACCGTCGCCAAGACCATCGAGGAACTGGAAGGGGGTTACCGCATGAAGATGGAGGAGCTGTTCGAGGGCTTCGACGCCGACCGCCAGGCCCGCTACGAGGCGGAACTGGTGGAGCGCTACGGCGAGGGCGCCCAGGAGCACATCGACGAGGGCAAGCGCCGGATGCGGGACTGGACGAAGGCCGACGCCGAGGGGTTCACGGCGGAGTGGAAGTCGATCGGGGAGGCCTTCGCCGCCCTGTTCGACGCCGGGGTCGCGCCCGACGCCCCGGAGGCGCTGGAGGTGACGGACCGGCACCACACCTGGCTGTGCCGGAGCTGGACGCCGAACCGCGAGTCGTACGCGGGGCTCGGTCAGCTGTACGTCGACGCGCCGGACTTCAAGGTGCAGTTCGACGCGCACGCCGAGGGGTTCGCCGAGTACGTCCGCGACGCCATGGCGGCCTACGCCCAGGAGCGGCTGTAGGAACGGTCACGGGGAGGTGCACCTCCCCGTGACCGGGCCGCACCCCGCGGTGGGGCGTCACACGTCGCGCAGCCCGAACGCCTTCAGCGCCTCCCGGTTGAACGCGGGCAGGTCGTCGGGGTTGCGGCTGGTGACCAGCGTCCACCCGTGCGCGCCGCAGACCCGCACCTCCTCGTCCGCCCAGTCGCCGCCCGCGTTGCGGATGTCGGTGGCCAGGCTCGGGAACGAGGTCAGCGCCTTGCCGCGCACCACGTCCGCCTCCACCAGCAGCCACGGCCCGTGGCAGATCGAGGCGATCGGCTTGCCCGCGGCCACGTGCTGCTTGACGAAGCGCACCGCGTCGCGGTCCATGCGGAGGAAATCCGCGTTGGCGACGCCACCCGGGATGACGATGCCGTCGTAGTCGTTGGGGTCGGCGTGCGCGTAAGGCACGTCCACGTCGAACTCGTCGGCGGGCGTCAGGTGGTTGAACCCGCGCACCTTCCCGAGCTTCGGCGCGAGCAGCCTGGGCACCGCGCCCGCCTTCTCCACGTGCTGCCAGGGCTCGGTCAGCTCGACCTGCTCGATGCCCTCCGTGTCGACCAGGAACGCGATCTTCTTCTGTTCGGCCATGCGCTTCGGCTACCCGTGCAGGAAGTCGACCAACCACCCGCGCACGTCACCCCGGTGGGTCAACCACGAGGGCACCAGCTCCAGCCTGCCGTTCGGGAACGCGGCGGCCACCTGCTCGGCCACGTCCTCCGGGTGCAGCGGGTCCCGCGTCGCGCCGACCACCAGCACCGGGGCGGTGACCAGCGCCAACGCCGCCCGGTCCGGCACCGCGACCTGGCCGGGCAGCGCGTCCAGGGCGTCGTCGAGGCGGGCGTACGCGGCCCGCCGACGCGCCTGGTAGTCCGGTGGCCCGCCGACGGCGGCGATGGCCTCCTCGCGCGGCAGCGCCGGCCGGGGCTCGTCCAGCACGGCGGGCAGCAGCAGGACCACGCGCTCGAACGCGTCGGGTTCCCCGGCCAGCAGCGACAGCAGGGCGCCGGCCGTGAGGGACACGCCGATCGCGCGGGTCGCGCCGGTGTCGCGGGCCGCTCCCCGCAGGTCGGCGGCTATGCGCCGGTAGTCCCAGTAGCCCTCGGGCGCGTCCGGGGCGTCCCCGTGCGAGGGGAGGGTGACCACGACCTTCGTGCCCGGCAGACCGGACGTGGGCAGGCGCGCCTCACCGGGCGTCGCGCCGAGGCCGTGGCCGACGAGGGTGACGGGTGCACCGGAGCCGAAGCCCCGGTGCGTCACCACCGGGGTCCGCGCTGCACCTCGATCAGCCGCGGGCGCACGTCCACGACGTAGATGGTGACCGCGACGAGCCCGGCGAGCCAGAACATGGCGCCCGCCGAGAACGGGCTGAACAGCAGCAGCGCGAACGCGCCGCCGCCGGTGATGCCGAGCCACGCGGGCTTGGTCATGCGATCCGCGGCCTGGTAGGCGTCGGCGCGCTGCGAGAGTGCGTGCGCGAACGCGAACACACCCATGCCCAGCGCGGCGTAGTAAGCCACGAACATGACCCAGAGGTCCAGGTACAACGGGCTGAGTTCCGGGATCGGGAAGAACACAGCACCAGACTACGTGCGTCGCGCGTGCGCGGTACAGCCGAAACGGGGCGTCCCGGTGGGACGCCCCGTCACTTCGCGCCACCGGCGGTCCTGCTCGACCGCGGTCCTGCTCGGCCGCGGTTCCGCTCGGCGGTGGTCCTGCTCGACCGCGGTCCTACTCGGCGGCGCCGGTCGACTTGCGCGCCGCGGTGCTGCCGCGGCCCGTGCCGGTCGTCTTGCGCGTGGTGGTGCGGTCCGCCGCCTTGCGGGCGGTGGCGCGCACCTCGTGGGCGACCTCGCCACCCGCCTCCACGACCGCCTCGGCCAGCTTCTCGGTGGCCTCCTCGACGTCGCTCGCGGCCTTCTCGCCGGCCGCGCGGGTGCGGCGGGTGACCTTGCCGAGCACGTCGTCGGCCAGGTCGCGGGCTTCCGAGGCGGCGGTGCCGGTGCGCTTCTGCGCGGTCTCCACGGCCTCCTCGACCTGGTTGAGGGCCTTCTGGAGCTGCGGCTGGACCTTCAGCTTCTCCAGCGCCTCCTCACCGTGGTGGGCGAGGAACTGGTACAGGTTCAGCGCCGACTGCGTGTAGGCGTCGACGACCTTGCGCAGCTCGACCGGGTCGAACTTGTCCTTCAACCCGGTGAAGTCGGTCGACTCGGCCGCCTGCTTCGCCGTCTCGGCGCGCTCGCGGGCCTTGCCCAGCGCCTCGACGACGGCCTTGGCGGCCAGGTCGCCCGCGCCCAGGGCGGCGAGCAGCGGGGTCCGGGCGGCGGCGACGGCCTGCTCGCCCGCCTTGCGCAGCTCCTCGGTGGTGGGCAGGTTCGGCATGGCGATCACTCCTCGGACTGGTTCGTGGCGGCGGGCTGGTTCGGGGCGGCGGGCGCCCGGTGGTCGGCCGCCGCGTTCTCCCGCCGGAAGGACTCGTAGACGTCGAGCAGCACCTGCTTCTGCCGCTCGGTCAGCTCTGGGGCCGTGACGATGGCGTCGGCGAGCGCACCGCCCTCGCGCTGCTCCAGGATCCCGGCCTCGACGTACAGCGCCTCGGCCGAGATCCGCAGGCCCTTCGCGATCTGCTGGAGGATCTCCGCGCTCGGCTTGCGCAGGCCCCGCTCGATCTGGCTCAGGTACGGGTTGGAGACGCCCGCGAGCTTGGCCAGCTGCCGCAACGAGATCTTCGCGGTGTTGCGCTGCTGGCGGATGTACTCGCCGATGTCGCGGCCGAGGTCGGCCACCGCCTTGTCGATGGGCTTGTCCACCTGCGGCACCTCCTCGATCCGCTGTCGACGGTACGCGCGAGTGCTAGCAGCTGCAAGCGGACTGCTAGCAACTCGGACGTGGGCTCGCCCACAGCGCTACGGTGGGGGCGTGGACCTTGCGGCGAAGCTGCGCGACGAGCTGGTCGACTCGCTCACGGCCTCCGGCGTGCTGCGCGACCCGCGCTGGGTCGCGGCGTTTCGCGAGGTCCCGAGGCACGTGTTCCTGCCGGGGTTCTTCGTGCAGCGACCGGACGGCGCGTGGTCGGCGCTGACCGCCGACCACCCGGACCACCTCGCGCTGGTCTACCGCAACCAGGTGTGCGTGACCCAGTTGAACGGTGACGACCGCGCCTGGGAGCAAGCACTCGCCGGGCGTCCCGCGCTCGGGACGCCCACGAGTTCGTCGAGCATGCCCGCGATCATGGCGATCATGCTGGAGGCGCTGGACGTCGCGCCCGGCTCGCGGGTGCTGGAGATCGGGGCGGGCACCGGCTACAACGCCGCGCTGCTCAGCCACGCGCTGGGCGCGGGGAACGTCACCACGATCGACGTGGACCCGGCCGTGCTGGCGCGGGCCTCCGCCCACCTGGCCGCCGCCGGCCACCACCCCGCGTGCGTCCTGGGCGACGGCGAGCTGGGCCACCCGCCCGGCGCGCCCTACGACCGGGTCCTGGGCACCTGCGCGGTCTCCCGCATCCCGGCGGCGTGGCTGACCCAGACGTCACCCGGTGGCGTGATCGTGACCACGTTCAACCGGGCGATCGGCGCGGGCCTGGTCCGCCTGACCGTGCGCGACGGCGTGGCCACCGGCCCGGTCATGGCCGAGGACGGGCGCTTCATGCCGCTGCGCGCGCACCACGCCGCGTGGGCCGAGGACGCCCTCGCCGACGCCCTGACCGCCGAGCCGACCACCGCGCGCGGCACCCTCCTGACCCCGGAGCTGGTGCTCGACCCGGCACGCGGCTTCGAGTTCTTCGCGGGCCTGGCGCTGCCCGGCGTCGTCGCGGCCGGCGACCCGCCGCGCCTGGCCCACCCGGACGGGTCCTGGGTCCGCCACCGGGGCACGTCGGTCGCCCAGGGCGGACCCCGCCGCCTCTGGGACGACGCCGAGGCCGCCTACGCGCGGTGGCGCGCCCTGGGCAAACCCCGCCGCCACCACTTCACCTTCACCGCCACCCCCACGACCCAGCACTTCACCCTCGCCCGAACCACCCACACCTGGCCCCTCTGACCGCGTGTCCTCCACTCGGACACCGCGTGTCCTCCACTCCGGCACCGCGAGTCCTCCACTCCGGCACCGCGAGTCCTCCACTCAGGCACCGCGAGTCACGCGCTCAGTCGAACAGCTCCTCCAGGAAGCTGCGCCGACGGCGCCGGCCGTAATACGGGTCGTAGTAGCCGGGGTGGGCGGGCGGCGGGGGGACCGTCCCCGGTGGCGGCTGGTAGGCGGGCGGCGGACCCGACGGGGTGCCGGGAGGCGGCTGGTAGGGCGGGGGTGGCTGGTAGGCGGGCGGCGGACCGGCGGGCTGGGCGACAGCGGGTGGGGTGACAGCAGGCAGTTGCGCGGGCGGCGGCTCGGCGGCGGAGTGGTCGGCGGGTGGCTGGTCGGGGGCCGGCTGGTCGGCGGGCGGTGGCTCGGCGGACTGGTCGGCAGCAGGCAGCTCGGCAACAGGCCGGTCGGCGGCAGGCAGCTCGGCGGCGTCCGACGCGGCGGGCAGCGCCCGGGTCTCCTGGTCACCGCCCTGCCCGTGGTTCGGCTCGGCGACCGGCGCCGTGACCGGCACACCCACAGGCGCTCCCACAGGCGCTCCCACCGGCACCCCCACGGGAACACCCACCGGCAGCACCGGCCCGCCGTCCGGCAGGTAGGGCGGCGCGTAGTGGGCCCGCTCGGCGGCGATGATCTGTTCCAGCTCACCGCCGTCGAGGAAGACGCCGTGGCAGTTCTCGCACTGCTCGACGTGCACGGACCCCCGGGTGATGGTCCGCATCAGGTCCTGGCATTTCGGGCAGATCACAGATCCGAGGGTACGCACGCCACGCGAGTGATCGCCCCTGCACCTTGAGTGACCTCCGAGCGAGCGGTGGGCCATGATTTCGTGGTGTCCAGATTCCACCAGCGGGCCGTCCTGGCCGGGTGCGTGCTGGCCGCCGTCCTCGCGGTGGCCGGCCTGTTCGTCACCGACTACGGCATCGACCCCGACGCGTGGCTGATCGGCCTGGCCGTCGGCTTCGTGGCGCTGCTCGCCGCGGTCGACCCGTGGCTGCACCGCAGGCGCGCCGCAGGCCTCGCCACCGACGACAACCTCGACGCCGCCGCGAACGCCC
Organism: Saccharothrix xinjiangensis; assembly: GCF_039527585.1. Classification (NCBI taxonomy): domain Bacteria; kingdom Bacillati; phylum Actinomycetota; class Actinomycetes; order Pseudonocardiales; family Pseudonocardiaceae; genus Saccharothrix; species Saccharothrix xinjiangensis. The sequence continues at coordinate 442,684 of NZ_BAAAKE010000004.1, forward strand.
TCACCCAGGCGCTCCACACCCAGTGGAACGAGGAGTGCGGGGCCCGCGGCCTGACCGACCACCTGCTGGACCTGCACTGGAGCGCGCTGGTGGGCGATCCCGGCCACAGCGACGGCGTCCTCGGCGCGTTCCGGCGCGCCGGCGGGCGCATGGTGTTCCTCGGCGACGCGGGCGCGGGCAAGAGCACCACCGCGATGCTGCTCACCACCGGCCTGCTCGACCGGCGCCCCGGTGAACCGGTGCCGTTCCTGCTGCCCCTGTCCACGTGGGACCCGGGCGTGGAGGACGTGCGCACCTGGATGACCCGCCGCCTCTACGAGGACCACCCGGCGTTGCGCAACACCGAGCTGTACGGCAGCTACGCGGCCGAGCTGCTGGTGGAGCAGCGGCGCGTGCTCCCCGTGCTCGACGGGCTCGACCAGGTGCCCGCCGAGCACCGGGGGCACGCGCTCGACCGCATCAACCGGGCGTTCCCGAGGAACCACCCGTTGGTGTTGACCTGCCGCACGGACGAGTTCGCCGGGGCGCGGGTGGCGGGCGCCCACGTGGTGGAGCTCCAGCCGCTGGACCACGAGGAGATCGCGGGCTACCTGCGGGCGACCTCGGACCCGGTGACGGCGGCCCGCTGGGAGCCGATCTTCCTGCACCTGCGCGACGAGCCGGACGACCGCCTGGCGGAGGCGCTGTGCACGCCGCTCGCGGTGTCGCTGGCGAGCGTGGTGTACGCCTCCGGCGAGCCGAGCGAGCTGCTCGACCGCGCCCGGTTCCCCGATCGCCGCGCGATCGAGGAGCACCTGGTGGACTCGCTGGTCACGGGCTCGTTCGGCGACCGCGGGGTGGCGCACCAGGCCCGGTTGAGCCAGGTGTGGCCGCGGGACCGGGCGCGGCGCTGGCTGGCGTTCCTGGCGGGCCAGATGCGCGACCGCGGTGTGCGCGAGCTGGCCTGGTGGGACCTGCGGCGCTCGGTCAACGGCACGTGGCTGGCGCTGCTCGGCGCGCTGGCGCTGGGCCTCGTCGGCGGGTTCGGCGTGGCGTGGCTGATGGCCTACGCGAGCACGCCGGAGTTCGCGCCGCTCACCGGCCTGGGCGCGGGCGTGGCCATCGCGGTGGCCGCGCTGCACGCGTCCGGGCACCGCGCGCCGAAGCCGCGCCTGGACGTGTGGCGCAGCCTGGTGGTGGTCAGCGGGGTGCTCGGCGCGGTGGCCGGCCTGGTGTTCGGCGCCCTGTACGGGCTGTCGGCGGGCCTGGTCGTCGGCCTCGGCATCGCGGTGGTGGTGGCGCTGCGGTTCGCGCTGGGCAGCAGCGCCGAGTTGACCCACCCGTCGAGCCCGCGGTGGACGATGACGCGGGACCGGGTCGCGGTGTGGACCGGGTCGCTGGTGCCGGCCGTGGTGTTCGGCGCGGCGGCCGGGCTGGTGTTCGGCCCGAACCAGGCCGGGATGGTGGGCCTCGGCCTGGCGTGCGGCGTGATGCTCGGCTTCACGCTGTCCGTGCTGCACCTGCGCTGGTGGTGGTTCACCGTGGCGCGGGTGTGGCTCGCGCTGCGCGGCAAGCTGCCGTGGGAGCTGACCGTGTTCCTGGAGGACGCGCGCAAGCTCGGCGTGCTGCGGCAGGCGGGCGCCGCGTACCAGTTCCGGCACGCGCTGGTGCAGGACCGGCTGGCGGGCGCCCGCGCGGAGGTGAGGTCAGGCGCCTAGCTTCCGCAGCCGGTCGATCGCCTCGTCCAGCACCTCGTCGCGCTTGCAGAACGCGAAGCGCACCAGGTGCCGCCACTGGTCGGGGTGGTCGGTGAACACCTGCACGGGCACGCCCGCGACGCCGATCCGCCCCGGCAGCTCGCGGCACAGCTGCTCGCCGTCGGTGAAGCCGAGCGGGCGGACGTCCGCGGTGATGAAGTAGGTGCCCTGGCTGGGCCGCACCGCGAACCCCGCCTCGGTGAGGCCGGCGGCCAGCCGCGACCGCTTGTCCTGCAACGACGCCCGCAGCCGCTCGACCCAGTCCAGCTCGTGGCGCAGCGCGTGCGCCACGGCGGGCTGGAACGGCGCGCCGCCGACGAAGGTCAGGAACTGCTTGGCCGCGCGCACCGCGCCGACCAGCTCGGGCCGGGCGCACACCCAGCCGATCTTCCAGCCGGTGCAGTTGAAGGACTTGCCGGCACCGGAGATGGTCACGGTGCGCTCGGCCATGCCGGGCAGCGTGGCCAGCGGCACGTGCTCCAGGTCGTCGAACACCAGGTGCTCGTACACCTCGTCGGTGATGGCCACCACGTCGTGCTCGACGCACAGGCGCGCGATGGCGGCCAGCTCGTCGCGGTTGAGCACGGTGCCGGTGGGGTTGTGCGGCGAGTTGACCAGCACGGCCCTGGTCCGCGGCCCGAACGCCGCCGCCAGCGCGGCCACGTCCAGGCCGAGGCGGCCGGTGCCGGGCTCCTCGACCAGGCCGACGGTGCGCCGCGTCGCGCCCGCCAGCGCCACGGACGCCGCGTACGAGTCGTAGTAGGGCTCGATCAGCACGACCTCGTCGCCGGGCTCGACCAGCGCCAGCAGCGAGGCGGCGATGGCCTCGGTGGCGCCCACCGTGACCAGGATGTCGGTGTCCGGGTCGTGGTGCGTGCCGTAGCGGGCCCGGTGCTCGGAGATCGCCCGCCGCAGCTCGGGCGTGCCCGGCCCCGGCGGGTACTGGTTGAGGCCGCCGTCGATGGCCTCCTTGGCGACCCGGAGCATCCCGGCCGGCCCGTCGGTGTCGGGGAAGCCCTGGCCGAGGTTCACCGCGCCGGTGCGGGTGGCCAACGCGGTCATCTCCGCGAAGATCGTCGAGGTGAACGGCCGCAACCTGGGGACTAGCGCTGGTACCCGCACGACTCCGAATCTTCACGGACAATGGCGGTGTGGAGCAACTTACCGCCGCTGACCAGCTCAAGCTCCGAGGGCTGCGCCGGATGAAGCTCGTGGCCACGGGCTTCTTCCTCGCCGCGACCGCCGTCTTCCTCGTCGCGCTGCTGTTCGAGGACGACGGCCCGACGTGGGTGGGGTACGTGCGCGCCGCCGCCGAGGCGGGCATGGTGGGCGCGCTGGCCGACTGGTTCGCCGTGACGGCGCTGTTCCGCAGGCCGCTGGGGCTGCCGATCCCGCACACGGCGATCATCCCGACCCGCAAGGACACCTTCGGCGACGCGCTGGGCTCGTTCGTCGGGCAGAACTTCCTGTCCGAGGCGGTGGTGCGGGACAAGCTGCGGCGCGTCCACGTGTCGCGGCGGCTGGGCGAGTGGCTGGTCAAGCCGGAGAACGCCGAGCGGGTGACGTCGGAGGTGGCCAACGTGGTGCGCGGCGCGGTGACCGTGCTGCGGGACGAGGACGTGCAGGCGATCGTCGAGCAGGCGGTGGTGCGGCGGCTGGTCGACCGGCCGTGGGGCCCGCCGCTGGGCGAGCTGCTCGGGCAGGTGCTGTCCGACGGGGCGCACCACAAGCTGGTCGACCTGATGTGCGACCGGGCCTACGACTGGGTGCGGGACAACTACGAGAAGGTCATGGGCGTGGTGTCCGACCGCGCGCCGTCGTGGTCGCCGAAGTTCGTGGACTCCATGCTCGGCGACAAGGTCTACACGGAGCTGCTGAACTTCGCGTGGGCGGTGAAGACCGACGTCAACCACCCGATGCGGCTCGCGGTGGACCAGTTCCTGATCGAGTTCGCCGACGACCTGCGCACCGACCCGGCCACCATGCAGCGGGCGGAGCAGGTCAAGAACCAGGTCGTCGAGCACCCGGACGTGCAGCGGCTCATCGGGTCGGCGTGGGGCACGGCGAAGAAGATGCTGCTGGACGCGGCCGAGGACCCGTCGTCGGAGCTGCGGCGGCGCGTGCGCGAGGGCCTGCTGTCGTTCGGCGGCAGGCTGGTCTCGGACGAGGCGATGCGCGCGAAGGTCGACGGGTGGCTGGAGGGCGCGGCGGCGTACGTGGTGACCCACTACCGCGACGAGATCACCACGCTGATCACCGACACCGTGGAGCGCTGGGACGCCGAGGAGACGTCGCGCAAGATCGAGCTCCAGGTGGGGCGCGACCTCCAGTTCATCCGCATCAACGGCACGGTCGTGGGCGCCCTGGCCGGCCTGGTCATCTACACCGTCGGCCAGTTGGTCACCTGAGGCCGCGCGCGTCCGGGGCGCATGACGTCGCGCGTGTCATGCGCCCGGACCCCGCGTGCCGCGCGCCCGGGACCGGTTCGTCGCGCTCCGGGTTCGGGCGTTCAGGTCACGCTCAGGGCGCGGCGCTCGCGCCAGTTGCGCGCCTTCTCCCGGTTCCCGCACGTCTGCATCGAGCACCAGGTGCGCGAGCGGTTGCGCGAGCGGTCGAAGAACGCCCACCGGCAGTCGTCCGCCTGGCAGATCTTGAACCGCTCCCAGGAGCCCAGCACCGCCAGCCGCGCCGCCGCGCCGAGCACCGCGCCGAGGGCGTCGGTGCCGGACATGGTCGGCACGCCGTGGCTGAGGTCGACGCGGACCAGGCCCGCGGCGGGGGTGGGGTCGGGTCCGTCGTGCCGTTCACCCAGCGAGGCCCGCAGCGAGTCGCGGGCGGCTCGGACCTCCCCCGGGTCACCCGGCCTGCCCAGGCCGCGTTCGGTGACCCACGCGCGCCAGGCGGCGGCGCTGTCCAGGACGTCCGTGCCGAGTTCGAGATCTCGGGTGTTCAGGAAAGCGAGCAGCAGCTCCACATCGTGTTCCGCATCGCCGGCTCGACCCTGCGGGAAAGCCGCGTGGTCCCAGCCGGCCGCCAGACCAGTCACCCCTCCACTGTAGGCGTCGGAGGGTCACGATGTGGCCAAGTAACCGTCAAGTGGTTTTGAGAGGTTAGTCCGTCTGCCCTTTCGGGTGACACCCGCCGTTGCGCCGATCGAGCTATGAACCCTGTGTATACCTTGTGTGTATAGTCGCTCGCATGTCGATCGGACACACCCTGCTGGGGCTGCTGGAGAAGGGCCCCCGGCACGGGTACGACCTGAAGAGGGCCTACGACGAGCGCTTCGGCCAAGACCGGCCGCTGCACTACGGGCAGGTGTACACGACGCTGTCGCGCCTGCTCCGCAACGGGCTGGTCGAGGAGGCCGGCGTCGAGGCGGGCGACGGCCCGGAGCGCAAGCGGTACGCGATCACCGACGCGGGCGTGACGGACGTGGAGCGGTGGCTGGCGACGCCGGAGAGACCGGAGCCGTACCTCCAGAACACCCTCTACGCCAAGGTCGTGCTGGCCCTGCTGTCCGGTCGCAGCGCGGACGACGTGCTCGACGTCCAGCGCTCCGCGCACCTGAGGACGATGCGCGAGCTGACCAAGCGGAAGGCCGACGGCGACCTGGCCGACCAGCTGATCTGCGACCACGCCCTGTTCCACCTCGAAGCCGACCTGCGCTGGCTGGAGCTCACCGCCGCGCGCCTCGGCAAGCTGAAGACGGCGGTGACCCGATGAACCCCCTGCTCGAAGCGGTCGACCTGCGCAAGTCGTTCGGCCCGACCCCGGCGCTCGACGGCGCGGGCCTGCGCGTGCACGCCGGCGAGGTCGTCGCGGTGATGGGCCCGTCGGGCTCGGGCAAGTCGACCCTGCTGCACTGCCTGGCGGGCATCCTCCAGCCCGATTCGGGGACGGTGCGCTACCGCGACGTGGAGCTGAGCGCGCTGGGTGACGGCCCGCGCAGCGAGCTGCGGCGCACCGACTTCGGGTTCGTGTTCCAGTTCGGCCAGCTGGTGCCGGAGCTGAGCTGCCTGGAGAACGTCGCGCTGCCGCTGCGCCTCGGCTCGGTGAAGCGGCGCGAGGCCGAGTCGCGCGCCCGGGAGTGGCTGGAGCGGCTGGAGGTCGCGGACGTGGCGGACAAGCGCCCCGGCGAGACCTCCGGCGGCCAGGGCCAGCGCGTGGCGGTGGCGCGGGCGCTGGTGACGGGTCCGCGGGTGGTGTTCGCCGACGAGCCGACGGGCGCGCTCGACTCGCTCAACGGCGAGCGGGTGATGCAGCTGCTGGTCACCGCCGCCAAGGAGAGCAACGCGGCCGTGGTGCTGGTGACGCACGAGGCGCGGGTGGCGGCCTACTCCGACCGCGAGGTCGTGGTGCGCGACGGCAAGTCCCGCGAGATGGAGCCGGCCAGGTGACGCGGTGGTTCTCCGACCTGGCGCTCGGCGTCCGGCTCGCCCTCGGCGGCGGGCGCGCGTCGTGGGTCAGGCTCGCGCTGACCGGCGCGGGCATCGGCATCGGCGTCGCCGTGCTGCTGGGGGCCTCGTCGTTGACGACGGTGCTGTCCGAGCGCGGCGCCCGCACGGCCGCGGTCGCGGCGGTCACCGCCGAGTCGCCGCCGAGCGGTCGGGACGTGCTGTACGAGGAGTTCTGGAACACCGACTACCGCGGCGAGTCGATCACCGGGCGCTTCGCGCGGGCCACGGGTCCGGGCGCGCCGGTGCGGCCGGGCACGTCGAGGGTGCCCGGTGACGGCGAGATCTTCCTGTCGCCCGCCCTGGCGGAGCTGCTGGCGTCGCCGAGGGGCGAGCTGCTGCGCGAGCGGTTCCCCCAGGAGGTGGTCGGCACGATCGACCGCGCCGGCCTGAACGCGCCGCACGACCTCGTGTTCTACGCGGGCGACGCGACGCTCTCCGCCGAGAGCGGCAACACGGTCGTCGCGTTCGGCGGCGAGCTCCAGGACCGCGGCCTGGACCCGGTCCTGTCGCTGCTGATCGCGGTCGGCGTGGTCGCGCTGCTGTTCCCGGTGCTGGTGTTCGTGGGCATCAGCACGCGGCTCGCGGGCTCGCAGCGGGACCGCAGGCTGGCGGCGCTGCGGCTGGTCGGCGCGGGCGCGCAGCGCGTGCGGCGGATCGCGGCCGGCGAGTCGCTGCTCGGCGCGTTCGCCGGGTTGGCCGTCGGCACGGCGCTGTTCCTGTTCGCCCGCCGGTTCGTGGAGGACGTCCGGCTGCTGGGCATCAGCGTGTTCGTCGAGGACCTGACGCCGTCGCCGCCGCTGGCCGTGCTGATCGCCGTGCTGGTGCCGGTGCTGGCCGTGGTGACCTCGATCGTCGCCATGCGCCGCACGGTGGTCGAGCCGCTGGGCGTGGTGCGCGACGCGAAGCCGGTGCGGCGGGTCCTGTGGTGGCGGGTGGTGCCGCTCCTCATCGGCGTGGCCGCGCTGTCCACCCAGTTCGGCGCGGTGAGCGGCGAGGGCGACGGGGCGTCGGTGGAGGTCCTGGTCGGCGGCATCACGATGCTGCTGCTGTCCATCCCCCTGCTGCTGCCGTGGGTGGTCGAGCGGTCGGTCGGCCGCCTGCGCGGCGGCGCGCCGTCGTGGCAGCTGGCCGTCCGCAGGCTCCAGCTGGAGAGCGGCACGGCCGCCCGCGTGGTCGGCGGCGTGGCCGTGGTGCTGGCCGGCGGCATCGCCCTCCAGTCGGTGATGGCGAGCGCGGAGACCAGCGTCGTCGACCGCCCGCTGCCCGAGGTCGACCGGAGCCGGGTCGACATCAGCATGCGCCACACCTCGCCGGAGCTGATCGCGCAGACCGTGGCGCTGCTGGAGCGGTCGGTGGGCGTGGAGCGGGTCCACCCGCTGCGGGGGCTGTCGTTCCTCCGCGCCGAGGACGAGTACGGCTCGGTGGCGATCGGCACGTGCGACGTGCTGCGCGCCCACGCCCGGCTGCCGTCCTGCCAGGACGGCGACGCGTTCGTCGTGGCCTCCGAGCGGATGCCGGAGGTGGGCTTCGACACGCCGCTGGCGCCGGGCCAGCAGGTCACCATCGCGCTCGACTCGGAGCCCGCCGCGTCCGGTCCCCGGTGGACGATCCCGGAGTTCACCCGGGTCGCGCCCACGTCGGAGGAGCAGGGCCGGTACGGCCTGATGGTGACGCCGTCGCTGGCGGCGGACCTGCCCCTGGAGCACGCGCGCACCAGCGTGATGGTGCTGGTCGACCCGGCGCGGCCGGACATCGCCGAGCACGTCCGCAACGCCGTCGCCCCGATGACCTGGCGGGCCTACACCACGTACTTCGGCGAAACCCAGGCGCCGCAGCGGGTGCAGGAGTTCCGGAGCATCCGGCAGGCCCTGCTGGCGGGCTCGATGATCACCCTGCTCCTGGCCGGCGCGAGCCTGCTGGTGCTGGCGCTGGAGCAGGTGCGGGAACGCAGGCGGCCCCTGGCGGTGCTGGCCGCGAGCGGCGTGCCGAAGGGCGCCCTGGCGCGGTCGCTGCTGTGGCAGAACGCCGTGCCGCTCATGCTCGCCCTGGGCGTGGGGATCGCGGTGGGCGGCGCCATGGCGCTCCTGCTGCTGAAGGTCGTCACGCAGCCGCTCGTGCTGGACTGGGCGGGCATCGGGGTGCTCAGCGGCACGGCGGCGCTGATGGTCGTGGTCGTGACGCTGCTGTCCCTGCCGTCGCTGCACCGGGCGACCGGCGCCCTGGGCCTGCGCTCGGAGTGAGCCACCGGACCGGCGCCGTCGTCCCTGAGGATTTCTCGCGACGACGGCGCCTTCGGAGGCCACGCGACACCACCCCGCGGCGTCTTAGAGGACGTGATCCCTTTCCTCGACGACATCGCGGGAACCGGCGGCCGGAGCACGCGGGGTGCGCTCCGATGAGGTGGGTCGCCGACCTGGTGCTGGGCGGCCGGCTGGCCGTCGGGGGCAGCCGGACGTCGTGGGCCAGGTTGGCGCTCACCGCCACCGGCGTCGGCCTGGGCGTGACCGTGCTGCTCCTGGCCGCCTCGATCGGGCCCGCCCGCGAGGCCAAGTCCGAACGGGTGCAGGCCGCCGCGGTCACCTCGGTCGAGGGCCGGGCGGCCGCGTTGGCGGTCCGCCGGGTCGAGGTGCCGTGGCAGGGCCGCGTGATCAGCGGGGTCGAGCTGGCCGCCACCGCGCCCGACGCGCCCGCCCCGCCCGGGATCGGCCGCATCCCGGGTCCGGGCGAGCTGGTCGTCTCGCCGGAGCTGTTCGAGCTGATGCGCACCGACGACGCGGTCCGCGCCCGCTTCCCGGAGAGCGTGATCGGCGTGATCGCCGACGTGGGCCTGCCCAGGCCGAAGTCGCTGCTCTTCTACGCCGGCCTGCCGCAGGCCCACGTCGACGCCGCCGACACCGCCACCGGGTTCGGCGGCGACGTGCCGCGCACGACGCTGCTGCCCGCCTACCGCCTGCTGGTGCTCGCCGCGATCAGCGCCCTGCTGGTGCCCCTCGGCATCTTCGTCGTGGTCGCCACCCGCCTCGGCGCCACCGGCCGCGCGCAGCGCCTGGCCGCGATCCGCCTGGTCGGCGCGTCCCACCGGCAGCTGCGGTGGATCGCCGGCGGCGAGACGCTGACCGGGGCGGTGCTGGGGTTGTTCGTCGGCGTGGCGCTGTTCTTCGCCGCCCGGCCGCTGGCCCGGTTCATCGAGGTCGAGGGCGTCGGCTTCTTCCCCACCGACCTGCTGCCCGACCCGCTGCTCGGCGCGTTGATCGCGCTGGGCGTGCCGGTCGTCGCGGTCGTGTCGGCCCTGCTCGCCCTGCGCGCCGAGGAACTGGGGCCGCTCGGCCTCGTCCACGCGGTCGAGCCGCCCGCCCGGCGGGCGTGGTGGCGGTTCGCGCTGGTCGGCGCCGGGGCCGCGGTGCTCGTGGTGCTCTCGGCGGTCGGCGACTTCTGGGCGGTGATGACGGACTCGCGGCTGGCCGTGGGCATGGGCCTGGGCATCGCGCTGGTCCTCGCGGGCACCGGCGCGGTGCTGCCGTGGCTGGTCGGGAAGGTCGCCCACCGCCTGCAACCGGACGGCGTCGCGCCCATGCTCGCCCTGCGCGCGCTGCGGTTCGACGCCGGGACGACCCGCGTGCTGTCCGGTGTCGTGGTGGTGCTGACCGGTTCGCTGACGCTCCAGGTGCTGCTCGGCGTGGCCGCGCAGGTCACCGCCGCCCCGCCCGTGGACGACCCCGACCGCTGGGTGCTCGACCTGTCCGAGCACACGCCGGTCCGCTCGCTGGAGGAGTCGATCGCCCTGGTCGGCGGGGTGGAGCGGGTCGACGAGGTCCGCCGGTACCGGCCGCGCGAGATGCCGGGCACCTCCCTGGTCAGCTCCGACTGCGCCGAGCTCGTCGAACGCCTCGGGGTCGACGACTGCGCGCCCGGTTCGGCCTACCTGGTCGGCGGCAGGGGTCCCGTGCCGGGCTCCGCGCTGACCGTCGCGGGCAGGCGGTGGGAGGTCCCGCAGCACCGGCGGGTCGAGGTCGACGACGTGCGGTGGGGCCTGTACGTCGCGGGCGCCGCCGACCCCGTGCTGGCGGCGATCCCGCCGAGCGAACTGGTCGTGCACGGCGCGCCGGACCAGTCGTTCGGCGACCGCCTGCTGGCCGCCACCGGGCGGGTGGACCGGGCCGTCACGCTGCGCACGCCGTTCGAGGCCGGCCAGGTCGAGCTGTTCACGTCGCTGCGCGGCGGCGTGATCGGCGGTTCGGCGCTGCTCGTCCTGCTGGCCGTGGTGGGGCTCGCGGCGGCGGCCGTCGACCACGTCCTGGAACGCGCCCGGCCGACGGCCGTGCTGGCGGCGAACGGCGTGCCGCACCGGGTGCTCGCGGTGTCCGCGCTGTGGCAGTCCGCCGTGCCGACGGCGCTCGGCGCGGGCCTGGCCGTGCCCGTCGGCGTCGGCACGGCGTGGCTGGTGGTGCCGACCTCGTCGTTCCGCGTGGAGTGGACCGAGGTCGCCACCCCGATCGCCTCGGCGGCGGTCGTCGTGCTCGTGATGTCGGTGTGCGCGCTGCCCGCGCTGCGCTCGGCGATCCGCCCGGCCGCCCTGCGAACCGAGTAGCGACGCACCGGAACGATCTCCGGTTCCGACGACCACACCATCGAGCGGTAGGAGTATCCCCAGGTCAGACCCGCTGCCTTCACTAGCGTGCAAGATCGAACCAATACCGAGCTGCTGACCCTCGCCCACGCCGGCGACCAGACCGCCTGGCGGGAGATCGTCCGCCGGCACGTGCGCCTGGTCTGGGCGGTGCCCCGCTCGCACCGCCTGGGCCCGGACGACGCGGCCGACGTCTGCCAGACCACGTGGCTCGCGCTGGCCGAGAACCTGACCCGCATCCGGCACCCGGAGCGGCTGGGCGCGTGGCTCGTGACCACGGCCCGGCACGAGTCGCTGACCGTCCTGCGCCTGCGCGGCCGCGAAGCGCCCGCCGAGCTGTGGCCACCACCCGACCGCGCGCCGACACCGGAGGACGCCGCGCTCGCCGACGAGGCCGACGAGCGGCTCTGGCGGGCGTACGCGACGCTCAGCGACCGGTGCCGGGAGATCCTGCGGCTGGCCGCGTTCGCGCCGGAGCTGTCGTTCACGCAGGTCGCGGAAGCGGTCGGGCTGCCGGTCAACAGCCTCGGCCCCACCCGCGCCCGGTGCCTGGCCGCGTTGCGCCGGCGCATCGGCGTCGAGGTGGCCCGGTGACCGCCGACCGCCTGCTGCTCGACGCCCTGGCCCACCTGGTCGACCACCTCGACCCCGCTCCCGGAGACCTGCCCGCGAGGGCCGCCGGAGCGCTCGCCGAACGCGTCGAGGCGACCCCGCTGCGCCTGCTCACCGACTCGGCCCTCGTGACGCCACCCGGCACGCGCGGCCGGTGCGCCACCCGAACGCTGCGCTTCGTCGGCCTGGACCTGCAACTCGACCACTCCACCGACGGCCTGCACGCCACCGGCCTCACCACCCCCGCGCACACCGCTCCCGCCCGCCCCGGCCACCTCGCCGCCGCCGCGCCTCCCTGCCCGGCCGTCGAGGCCATCGGCCCACCTCCACCGGATCACCCCGCCTCCCCACCATCTCCACCCATCACCTCTCCCCGCACCTCCGGCCTGCTCGTCACCAACGCGCTGGCCGTGGTGCGGTGGCCGGGCGGCGAGGTGCGGGCGGCGATCGACCGGGCGGGCTGGTTCCACCTGGACGGCGTGCCGTCCGGGCCGGTCAAGTTCCTGCTGCTCGGGCCGGCGGCGCGCCACGCCACCCCGTGGTTCGTCGCATGACGCCCGAGCGCGCGCACGCCCTGCTCAACCGGGCGGAGGCGCTGCTCAGCACAGGCCTGGTGCGGGAGGCGAACGCCGTGCTCCGGGCCGCCGTGACCGCGCGCCTGCCGGAAGCACTGCTGCTCGCGGCGCGCTGCGCGTTGCGCGACGACGACGTCATCGCGGCACGTGCCCTGGCTGCGGAAGCGGAGGCGTCGTCCCGCGCCGAAGACCGACCGTTCCTGGTGCCGGTGGCACGGGCGCTGGCCCTGCGCGCCGGCGCACCGGGTTCGGCGGGCTGCGGCGCACCGGGTTCGGCGAGCGCCGTCGCGGCGGCGTGCGACGAGCAGGGCCACCACGACGACGCGGCCGAACTGCGGCTGGCCCTCGCGCCCGAAGAAGCAGCCGCGCGCAGGCACCGGGGCACCGCGCGGTCCAGGGCCGTCGGCTGGCTCGCCCGCGCCCGCCTGGCCACCTCGCGCCGCGACGCGGTCGCCGCGTGCCGCGCCGGCCTCGCCCTCACCGACACCCCCGCCCCCGCCCACACCCTCACCGACACCCGCGGAGACCTGGTGGACATCGCCCTCGACCACGCCCTGACCAGCCGGGACGCCCGAGCGGCGCTGCACTGGGGTGAACGCCGCCGCGCCGCGCCGCCCGCGCCGACGCCCGAGGTCGGCGAGGTGCGCGCCGAACTGCGGCTGGCGCGCGTGCGGGGCGAGCACGACCGGATCGCGTACCTGGAGCGGGAGGTGCGCAGGTTGTCGTTCGCGGCGGGCGCCACCCGCGACCCGGCCGTGCCGCTGCCGGACGTCGTGGGCGCGCTGGGTGACCGGGCCCTGCTGATGTTCATCAGCCACCGCGGTCGGCTGGTCGCGGTGTCCGTGGCGGGCGGTCGGGTGAGGTTGCACGACTGCGGCGACGCCCGGACCGCGGCTCGACACGTTCGAGCGATTTCTCTCGCCACCGCATCACCCGCAGTGGCTGGTCCTCCGGGGACCGGATCCGCCGCGCCGCACGCGGTGGCCGCGCTGGACGGGCTGCTGCGGCCGGCCGGTGAGCGGGAGCTGGTGATCGTGCCGAGCCCGGAGCTGGCGCGGGTGCCGTGGGCGGCGCTGCCGTCCGCTCGTGGGCGGGCGGTGTCCGTGGCGCCGTCGGCGAGCTGTTGGTCCAGGGCCGCTTCGCGACCGTTGGCGCTGGACAAGAGGTTGTGGGTGGCGGGACCCGATCTCCGGCACGCGTGGCGCGAGGTCGAGGCTTTGCAGCAATTGCACGGCGGGTGGTTCCGCTCCGCCGTGGACGACGTGCTGACGGCAATGGCGCACGTGGATGTCGCGCACATCGCCGCGCACGGGGTCCGCCAAGACGAGCTGTTTTCCTATTTGCAACTTGACGATGGACCTTTGCACGGACACGACCTGGACGACCTCACCAAAGTTCCCCCGATAGTGGTGCTGTCCGCGTGCGAGTCCGGTTTGGCCCGGATCCTCCTCCGACGCGGCGCGCGCGTGGTCGTGGAAAGCGTGCGCCCCGTGCCGGACGACCGGGTGGTCGACTTGATGATCGATCTGCACGCCGGCCTGAAACACCCAGCGCAAGCGCTTGCGGACGCCCAGGCGCGCCACGGGGACCTGGGTTTCGTCTGCGTGGGGGCGGGGTGACCGACCGGATGCGAGCAACCGTCGAGTACGCCGGGCGCCCCGGCAAATATTCACCTGAACAGCTTAATCATTTCGTTGGTACCACAAGCCTCTCCGCGCACTCGGCCGATCATCGAACCAGCCGACGTCGATCGACTTCAGGCAGCAAAAAGCGCACAGCTCCGTCCACAGAGGACCAGAAAGCGAACCGACCCGCCGAGCCCGAGAAACACTCACCCGATGTGGTGGACGCGACGGACGGTGTTCACTCAGGGGCGCGACAACACGGACAGCCGCACGGCACCGCCCTTCCGAGTGGGTTCCGCCGGAGAAAGTTCGAAAATGCGGTGACCAGTGATAGACATAGCGGAACGTAGACCTCGAACGGTCCGTCCCGTTCGCCGTAACCGGAACGGTGGTGATCTCCAGTGGCAGTCCCCGACGCGGTGCGCCGCAGCGGATCGCTGCTGCTGCGGACCCTGGCCGTAGGCGGGTTGGCGACGGCGGCCTGGCTGGTGAGCGCCGGCGCGGCGTCGGCGGAGGACCACCCGGCCGACGCGGCGGACCTCTCGTTCCCGACCTCCCCCCACGCGGCCTCCCCGTCCTACGCGGACGCAACCACCGGCCCGGACCTCCTGCCCATCGCGGGCGCCTCGCCCGCGTCGGACCTCCTGTCCTCACCGGACCTCTTGCCTCCCTCGGACCTCTCGTCTCCCTCGGGCCTCTTGCTCCCCCCGAACCTCTTGCCCTCCTCGGACCTCTTGTCCTCGACGGGCGCGGTGTTCGACGGGCAGCAGGCGCAGGCCGCCGGACTGCTCTCCGCAGCGGTGCCCGCACGCGAGTCGGCGGTGATCTTCGAGATCCCCCAGCTCGCGTTCGGCCCGCGACCGGTCGCGGAGACCGCGGCGGTGAACCAGGCCCTCGCGAACGAGGTGTTCTTCGCGGACGAGGCCTTCACCGGCGAGGACCTGCCGTACCCCGAGGACCTGTCGTACCCGGACGGCTACAGCCACTCCGGCCACAGCCACTCCGGCCACAGCCACTCGGGCTCGGCGACGAACGCGATGCCCGCGCCGATGTACGAGGCGAAGGTGGCCGCGAGAGCAGCAGCCGCGGCCACCCCCGCCCCACCGGCCCCGGCACCACCCCCCACCCCTGCCCCCGCCCCGGAGTCGGACCAGGCCGTCGAGGCGATCACCTCCTTGATCCCGACCGCCCCGGACACCCGGACCACCGGGAACCCCGAGGTGACCTGGGAAGCGCCGGAGCAGAACGTCCCCGCCCCGGCCCCGAAGCAGGCCCCCGCGCCCAGCGCGCCGACGGCCTCCTCCACCAGCGCGGACAACGGCGGCGGCCACCGCGGCGGCCCCGTCGCCTCCCTCACCGGCCAGTCCGACGTGGAGCGAACGACCACCTGGTCGGTGGAACGCCGCGATGACGGGCGGTCACCCGGCAGCGTGCCAGGCCTGCCCAGCACATCACCCGACTGAGTTCCACGGGACCCGTGTGCCCCGAGCACACCCAGCCGCAGTCATCCGGCACTGAACGCAGCCGTTCCCGGCGCACCCGCGCCCGAACACACCCAGGCTTCCCGTTCCTGCCGACCGCGCCCCGGCAGGAACGGGCATGGATCCCGTCGCAGCGCTGCCCCCGCAGCGATGGGATCGCACGGAAGCCTGCGGTGGGGGATGCCACTCCCTGGAGCGTCCCCCACCGCAGGTCCACGAAGACCACCGTCGGGTTCCGGCCCATCGAGGGGCTGCGCCGGAACCCGGCGGAGGCGTTGGATCACACGATGGAGTGATCATCGCCAAAAGATGTACGAAAACACCCCCCTCGCGCATCGGTTGAACATGAGGAACCCGCGAGCGACCACCACCCCACAAACCCCACGCCCCCACCACCCACCAGCCCCACCTACCAGCCAGCCCCAGTAGCCGGCCACCGAACCAGCTGGCCGGCCGAACAGGAGGTAGGCGGATAAGGGAACAGGCGGGTGGAAGACGGAGGGGCTGGGAATGTGCCGGACGGGGAGGTGCCACCGGGCACCGGGTAGACGGGCAGCGGGCAAGTGCGCCACCCGGCACGGGGCAGGCGGGCGCCAGGCAGGCCTCCCCAGAGGTCCGAGCACCCAGGGGTCAGAGCACCAGAGCGCCAAAGGTGCAGAGGACACCGGGGGCAAGAGCGCCAGAGGACACCGGGGGCAAGAGCCAGGGACCGGCCCGTCCGGTCAGGCGACCGGAATTGTGACGTCCTCCTCGATCACCAACCCCGTGCCGTTGACCGACGCCGCCACCAGGCCGAGCCGGCGAACGGCGTCGCGCAGGACGTCCGGCGGCTGGACGTAGGGCAGTCGCAACCAGCGCTCGAAGCCGCCGTGGGCGCCGAAACGGGCGCCGGGGGCCAGGCGCAGGCCGTGGTTCTGGGCCACCACCGCGATGCGGGTGCTGATCGGCGCGTCGAGTTCGCACCACACGCTCAGGCCGCCCCTCGGGCGGGTGAAGCGCCAGGTCGGGCAGTGCTCGCGCAGGCCGGCCATGAGGACGTCGCGCTGGGAGGCCAGCTGGGCGCGGCGTTCGCGCAGCGCCGGGTCCGGGTTCGCGAGGAGGTCGGCCAGGACCAGCTGGTCGACCACCGCGGAACCCAGGTCCAAGGCCGTCCGGGTGGAGACCAGTCGGTGGACCACCTCGGCGGACGCGCGGATCCAGCCGATGCGCAGGCCGCCCCAGTGGGACTTGCTCGCCGAGCCCAGGGTGATGACCAGGTCGTCGGCGAGGGCGGCCATCGGGGGTGGGCCGTCCAGGGGGTCGCCGTCCAGGTCGAGTTCCACGACGGTCTCGTCGACGACCAGCGGGGTCCTGGCGCGGCGGGCGATGGTGGCCAGTTCGACGCGGCCGGCGGCGTCCAGGCGGTGCGCGGTGGGGTTGTGGAAGTCCACCACCACGTACGCCATCCGCGGCGCGGCTTGGCGCAGGGCGGCGGCCATGCCGGGGAGGTCCCAGCCGGTGTCGGTCATGGCGACCGGGACGGGGATGGCCGAGACGGCCTTGATCGCGTCGAGGGCGTTGGGGTAGCTCGGCTGCTCGACCAACACGCGGTCGCCGGGGCCGGTCAGCAGGCGGAGGGTCATGGCCAGGGCGTGCTGCGCCCCGCTGGTGATCACGATCTGGTCGGGTGACGTGGGCACGCCCCGCGTCTCGTAGCGGGCGGCGATGCGCGCGCGCAGGTCCGGGTGCCCGTGCTCGTAGTAGCCGTGGTCGGCCAGTTGTTCGGGCAGGCGGCGGCGGACGTTGTCGAAGGCGGTCAGCACGCCGGGCAGCGCGGGTGGCGCGGCGCGGGCGAAGTCGATCATGCTGTGCCCGACGAGGGGCGTGTCGGGGGTGATGCCCATCGTGCCCGTCGGCAGGCTGATCCACGTCCCGGCGCCGCGGCGGCTGGCGACCAGGCCTTCCGAGCGGAGCTGGTCGAGGGCCGCGGTGATCATGGTGCGGCTGACCGGGAGGGCTTCGGCGAGTTCGCGCTCGGCGGGCAGCCGGGTGCCGGCGGGCAGCCTGCCGTCGAGCACGAGCAGGCGGACGGCGGCGGCCAGGTCGGCGGAGCCCTGGCGCGCTCCTCGTCGACGCCACTCGCCCAGCAAGCGGGCCAATCGAACCCCGGAGATGCGGCCACCTGGCACGGTCATGAGGCCAATTATCGAGCATTGGCCCTGGATTACAAGGCCAATGTCAGCCGAGGATGGCCACATGCTTGCCGCGCTCAACCCCGTGCCCGTCACCGTCTCGCCGCTCCGCCGCGTTCCCCAGCTCATCGTCGGGCTCTGGCTCTACGGCGCGAGCATGGCCCTCCAGCTCCGCGCGACCCTCGGCCTGGAGCCGTGGGGCGTGCTGCACGAGGGCCTGACGGAGCTGACCGGCCTGTCCTTCGGCACGATCACCAGCCTGGTGGGCGCGCTCGTCCTGCTGTGCTGGATCCCGTTGAGGCAGCGCCCGGGTGTCGGCACGGTGGCCAACGTCCTCGTCATCGGCGTCGCGGTGGACGTGACCCTCGCCGTGCTGCCGGGTCCGGCGGCCCTGCTGCCGCGCGTCCTCTTCCTCGTGACGGGGGTGGCCCTGAACGCCCTGGCCGCGGCCACCTACATCGGGGCCCGGCTGGGCCCCGGTCCGCGCGACGGCCTGACCACCGGCTTCTGCGCGCGGACCGGGACCTCGTTGCGCCTGGTGCGCACGGTCGTCGAGGTGACCGTGCTGGGGGTGGGCTGGCTGCTCGGCGGCACGATCGGCGTCGGCACCGTCCTCTACGCCGTGGCGATCGGTCCGCTGACCCAGGCGGCCCTCCCCCTGGTCACCTGGGTGGGTTCGCGACCCGCTTCCTGAGCTCGGTGTAGCTCACGCCGCGCGCCCCGAAGACCTCGGCCACCAGCCCGCGCTGGGCCAGCAGCGCCAGCAGCACGTGCTCCTGCCGGAGCGTGTTGTGGCCGAGGTCGCGGGCTTCGAACAGGCTGCGCTCCAGCGTCTTCTTGGCGTCGGCGGTGAACGGCAGGTGGTTGCCGAAGAACCGCCGCTTGCGCTTGGGCGCCGCGGAGAGCGCGCCCTCGCCGTGCGCGCGTTCGACCGATGCCACGATCTGGTCGACGTCGATGCCCAGGCCGCGGAGGGCTTCGGCGTCGGCGTCGCTGAGGCCGCCCTTGCGGCGGGCCGCGGCGAACGCGTCGACCACCTCGTCGCGCGACAGGTCGAACTCCGCCAGCACGGGCGCGTCGAGCAGCGCCAGCGCCAGGTGTTCCGGCCCGATCCCGGGCGCGTCCAGGCGTTCGGCCTCCACGACGGCGTCGTGCACCGCCTGTCGGGCCTCCCTGGTGAACCGTTCGCCGATCATCGTCCTCCCCCGTGCTTCTTGTGGACGGCCTGCCGGGTGACCCCGAGTTCGGCCGCGATCTCCTGCCAGGACCAGCCGCGGGCGCGGGCGTTGCGGACCTGGACCGCTTCGAGCGTTTCGAGCAGCCGACGCAGCGCGCTGACCGCGCGCAGCCCGACCCTCGGGTCTTGGTCGCCTGCCGCCGAGGCGAGTTCGGTTGCCTCTGTCATGCCGTCAACCTTGGTTGACAAGCACCCAATTTGTCAACCCGAGTTGACGGGCTAGGCTCGGTCACCGATGCCGGAGATCACCACCGCCGAACGCGCCGGGGTCGGGCTGGACGGCCTGCCGCGCCCGACCGAGGACCGAATCGTCGTCCTCCCCGACGCCGTGGCGCTGCTCGACGGCGCCACCTCCCCGACGCCGCGCGAACGCGACGGCGGCTGGCACTCCCGACACCTCGCCGCGGAGCTGGCCGCCGAACTGGCCGCGCGACCGGTCGACCTGGCGGACGCCCTCGCGCGGGCGATCGAACGCCTCGCGCGCGTGCACGGCCTGACGCCGGGCGACTCGCCGTCCAGCACGGTCGCGATCCTGCGGTGGACCGACACCTCCGTGGACGCGCTGGTGCTGGCGGACAGCCCGGTCGTGGTGTTCACCGACCGCGGGTTCGACGTGCTCGCCGACACCCGGCTGCGCGACCTGCGCGGGGAGGTCGACCGGATCACCGACTGGCGCAACCGCGAGCACGGCTGGTGGGTCGCCGAGGCCGACCCGGCGGCCGCGCACCGGGCGGTGCGGTGGAGCTGGCCGCGGCACGGGGTGCGCGCCGCCCTCGCGGCGACCGACGGCGTCTCGTGCGGGGTGGACGACTACGGCTTGTTCGACTGGCCGGACGTGTTGCGGATCACGCGGGAAAAAGGCGCGGAAGCCGTCCTGGACGCCATTCACGCGGCCGAGGTGGGTGATCCGGATCGCACTGCCTGGCGGCGTTCGAAAGTGCACGACGACCAAGCGCTCGCGGTCGTCGGATTCGAGGGCGACGAATGAAGAAAGCCCCTCGCGGATCCGCGAGGGGCTTTCTTCGGCGACTGGTGGCCAGGGGCGGGGTCGAACCGCCGACCTACCGCTTTTCAGGCGGTCGCTCGTACCAACTGAGCTACCTGGCCAGGTAGCGGCCCGGCCAATAGCCGAACTGCTCTGCGACCCAGACGGGACTCGAACCCGCGACCTTCGCCGTGACAGGGCGACGCGCTAACCAACTGCGCCACTGGGCCTTGCTGCAACTCTTTTACCGGTCTTACTGTACTACGTGCCCCCAACGGGATTCGAACCCGCGCTACCGCCTTGAAAGGGCGGGGTCCTAGGCCGCTAGACGATGGGGACCAGTTCCTCCAGCAGCCCTTGGGCCACCTTCTTCCTAGGCCCTCCACGCTGTCCGGTGGAAGCATCGTAAGCATAGGGCACGATGGCCCGCACTTCCAAAACGGGGGTGGCACTTCTGCGTTGACCTGCGTGAATTCACCTGCGGGGCACCCCGGAAACCCCGTCCGCCGGGTCGCCCCGGCCGCCGTCCGCGCGATCGCGGGCGCCGACCGGGCCGACCGGACGTCCTAGCGCTGAACGGGCGGCGGACCCCCGTCCTCACCCGGTGACAGCCCGAGCATGTCGAGCAGCAACCGGCAGTCCTCGGCACTGGTGGCACCCCGCGCGACCGACAGCCGCGCCCGGTGCACCTGGTCGTCCGAGACCCGCGACGGTTCACCGGTCCGCTGGGCGGGCACCCCACCGCCGCCCGGCCTGGACATCGTGTCGTCCTGGTTCCACAGGAACTGACGAACTTCTAGGGACCCGCTCATGACGCCTCCCCGACTTGAGGTTGGCGCGAGGCTAAGCGAGCCCCCCGAACCGCCGCAGCCCCCCGCAGAGTGATTCCAGTGCGACGCAGCGTCACTTTCCGTGTAGGCCACTTGGTGTCAAGCGCCACGTGATCTGCTTGACGCGAACGAGGAGGGTGAATCCATGACCGAACCGGTACCGGAGCGGGCGTTGGCGGATGCAGCAGCGGGAACGCCGCCGGCCGCAGGTGGGCTCGCGGCGGAACAGCGGGCCGCCGAACAGCCGAGCGCGCCCCCCGAGCCCGAACCCGCCGGACCGCCGCCGGGCACGACCGGCGCCCAGCAGGCCGCGCCCGTCGAACAGCCCCCTGCGGGCGCCCCGGACCAGGCCGCTCCTGCCGACCCGGCGGGCACCGACCCCGCGGGCGGAGCGGGGGAGCAGGCCGCCGGCAACCCCCAGGACCTGTTCGGCACCCTCTCCCTGGCCTCCATCGAGGCGGACATCGACCGCCTGATGACGGAGAAGATGAGCGAGCTGGACGGCATGCTCGCGGGCCTGGAGGAGCTGGTGCAGCGCCTTGAGGGGGAGATCACGCAGCTGGAGCCCCCGAGCGACGACACGACTACCCCCTAGGGGTATCCTCGCGGTACAACCCGAGAGGAATGAGGGCCCATGTCCGTCACCAACACCTACACCGTCACCGGCATGACCTGCGGCCACTGCGTCAGCTCGGTGACCGAGGAGCTGACCGGGGTCGAGGGCGTCACCGGCGTGGACGTGCAGCTCGACAGCGGGGCGGTCACCGTGACCAGCACGCGCGAGCTGTCCCGCGACGAGGTGGGGACCGCCGTCGCCGAGGCCGGGTACCAGCTGGCGTGACCACCGCGGGGACCGGGCGCCGCGCCCGGCCCGACGTCACGGGCACGGCGTGCGCCTCGTGCGCGAACCGGGCCGGGCGCGAGCCGGACGGGACCACCGCCCCGGTCGGCCGAGCGGGTGCGCGTCGCGCACCCGGCCGGCGCGGAGGTGCGGGACCCGGTCTCCGCGGTGCGGGCCGCCGGGCGCGGGACGGGCGCCCCGGCGCCGGCGCGCGGCGACCCGGGGGTGGCGGGGAACGCCATCCGGCCGGCCCGCCGGACCCCGCGGACCGTGAAGGGAAATCTTTTCCTGGCGTTCGCCTACAACGTGGCGGATTTGCCACTCGCGGCGCCCGGATTGCCCAACCCAGTGCTCGCGGGCGCGGCGATGGCCTTCTCCGAGCTGTTCGCGATTGCCAACAGCCCGCGCCCGCGCGGGTCCCGGTCGTCGGTCAGCCGAAATTTCGGCTCAACCCACTCCCCAGGTGCACGTGCGCGTGCAACAATCCGTTTTGCTGACACACCCCCGGTCAGCACCTGTGGAGATCCCCTCCGGCCCCCGCGTTCCTCCCCCTGGCGCGGGGGCCTCTCCATGCACACATCTGTGACCCACGCCACAGTTCGCGCCCCTCCGCAATCCAACCGTTATCGTGGCGCCGTGCCTCTTGGATCGCTTGGACGCTCGAAGTCGGGCCGTCATCGCCCGCCGCAGCGCGAACAGGATGAGCTCGTGCCGGACGAGGAGCTCCAGACCTACCTCGCGGCGCTGGCCCCCGAAACCGCCGACCCGGAGACCACCGCCGGGACCAGCTTCGGCAACGCGCAGGTCTACCAGCTCCGCCTCCAGCTGATGGCGAACGAGCAGCTGAAGGAGATGGCCGCCGAGCGGCAGACCTCTCCCCAGGCGCTGGCCACCGAGTGGGTCATGCAGCGGCTGGAGTGGGAAGCCCGCCAGCGCGGCTACTAGGACCTCCTGGGGAACCCCTCGGGGAACCCTCCAGGACCCCCGCGGGACAACGCCCGCGCCACGACGAACCCGGGCCCCCGACCGTCACCGGTCGGGGGCCCGTGCCACGCTGGGAAGATCAGACCTTGCGCACGTTCTGGGCTTGCGGGCCCTTGGTGCCCTGGCCGATCTCGAACTCGACCCGCTGGTTCTCGTCCAGGGTCCGGAAGCCCGCGCCCTGGATCTCCGAGTAGTGGACGAAGACGTCGGGCCCGCCGTTCTCCTGGGCGATGAAGCCGAAGCCCTTCTCGGCGTTGAACCACTTGACCGTGCCCAGTGCCATGTACCTGCCTCCATCGCAGGGATGCTTGGGACTGCACCGTGCAGCCCCGGCCGTCCCGGGCGCTTCCCCCGCTACCCGTAGCGGGGGGCGGCACGCCCGCGTGTCGTTCCGCGAGCGTGAGACACGAACACAGAAACCACGGCCTGCACCACCGAGCGTATCGGTAGGCGACGCCTCAGCACTACCACCAGGATGGCAGAGGTCAACCGAAGGGTTACTTCTCGGTCACCTGGGGTGGTTCCGGCAGCTCCAGTTCCGACTGGCCGATGTTGCGCTCCAGGGCGGCGCGCCACTCGCCGGAGCCGATCATCTCCTCGATGGCCGCGTTGACCGCCGCCCGGCCCTCCAGGTCGCCCTTGGCCAGGCCGACGCCGTACCGCTCGGTGGTGAACGTGTCGCCCACGACCTTGAGCAGCTCGGGGTTCTCGGCCACGTAGCCCGCGAGGATCACCTCGTCGGTGGTGACCGCGTCCACGTTGCCCGCGAGCAGCGCGACGACGCAGTCGGAGTACTGGCCGTACTCGACCAGCTCCACGCCCTGCGCGAACTCGTCCTTCACCTTCTGCGCGGACGTCGAACCGGTCACCGAGCACAGCTTCTTGCCGTTGAGCGTCTCCGGGCCGGTGATCTCGGTGTCGGTGAAGCGGACCAGCACGCCCTGGCCGGTCTGGAAGTACGGACCCGCGAAGGCCACCTGCTCCTTGCGCTTGTCGGTGATCGAGTAGGTGGCCACGACGAAGTCCACCTGCTCCTCGGCGATCAGTCGCTCCCGGTCGGCCGAGCGGGCCTCCCGCCAGGTGATGCCGGACTCCTCCACGCCGAGCCGGCCCGCGACGTACTTGGCGACGTCGACGTCGAAGCCGACGTACTTGCCGTCCAGGCGGCGCTGGGCCAGGCCGGGCTGGTCGAACCGGATGCCCACGGTGAGGGCGCCGTCCTCGGCCTTGCCCGCCAGGGTGTCTTCGCTCGGGCCGCCGCAGGCGGCGCCGAAGGCCAAGGCCGCCACCAGCGCGGTCGCGGGCAGCAGTCGTCGGAACAGCATCAGCTGCGTACCTCTCGGGTGCTCGGGGGACGCTCGCGCGGCGCGGATCGGCGCACCGGCACGCCGCCCATGCTAAGCAGACCGATTGAGACGGCTTATGCGACGAAGGTCGCAGTGGTCCGAACCACCACGTCTTTCGACGTCGGAGCCATGTGTGATCCGTATGACGGCAGCAGCGCGCGGCTCGGCGCGGCGGCGCGGCCGAGGCGGACGGCCGCGTTCACGTGGCCCTCGGGCGCGCTCCACCGGACCGGGCGGGCGCCGGCAGGGCGGTGGCGCGGGTCGCGCGCAGCAACGCGGTCGCGACCGGCTCGGGGTGCGGGCGGCGGTCGCGGGTCCACGTCCGGGTCATCATCACCCGCCCGAACGGGCTGCGGCGTAACGACTTCGGGCGCGCGGGCGATTCCACGTGACACCGTGGAGCGTGGGGTCGGGTGTTGGGATGAGCAGTGGCAGACGGACCGCCTTCGCCGGCGCCGCGCTCGTGCTCGCGACCGGCGCGGTGGCGGTCATGGTGTGGTCGCTCGAACCGCGGCCGGTGGACGTGCGGCGGGTCGACCTCAGCCCGGCCCGGCCCGAGGTGCTCAGCGCCACCTACACCACGACCGTGGCGGCGCAGCGCTCCTCCACCGCGGTCGAGGTGATCGCGCCGCCCGCGCAACGCCCCCTGCCGCCCGTGCAGGTGGTCACCACCACCTCCACCCGAGCGCCGTCACCACCTCCACCACCCCCTTCGCCACCACCACGCCCGCCGGCCCCGCCGCGCGACCGGCCCCCCGACTGCGGCCGCCCGTTCTCCCCGGACAGGGCCTGCGCCCCCGACCCGTTCCCGGACCCGCACCACCTCCGGCGCTACTGCGACTGGCTGCGCGACCGAGGTCTCCTCGGCACCGCGACCGCCGGCCACCACCACGCCCGCTTCTGCACCCCCCGCCGTTGACCTTCGCGAACGCGCGAGTCGTACTTCCAGGACCGGTGTGTCGTACGTCCAGGACCCCCGAGTTCCACGTTGTGGTCGTCGATCAACGCCGACAGCTCGGCGTCATCCATCACCGGCACCATCCTCTCCACCAGCTTGTTCATGTCGCGGTAGGAGCCCTGGAGCAGGAACGGCGGCTCCGCGCGCGAGTCGTCGGACCGCGCCGCCGACGCGCTCCAGCGGCCCGGTGCCGACCGGCTGCGCGGCGGCGTAGGCGTCGGACAGGTACGGCGTCTGCCGGGCCCACGCGGGCGTGGTGCACGTCGGCGTCCGCCGGCGACTGCAACGGCTCGTCCACCGGCTCGGTGTAGACGCCCTCGCCGGTCTCGGTGTTGTCCTCCACCTTGATGGTGAGGTCGCCGCCGACGGTCTCGACGAACACCTCGCCGCCGATCGAGATGTGCGGGTGGCGGCCCTGGACGTGGTCCTCGCGCGTGGTCGGCGTCCACTCGAAGTCGTGCGACGGCGGGAACACGTGGTCGCGCTCGCCCCGGTTGTCCAGGTACTCGACCGAGCCGTCCAGGCCGACGTGCCAGCGCAGCACCCTGGTGTCCCCGGTGCGGGCGCCGGTCTGGAACACCGCCAGCAGCTTGTCGCCGACGCGGCGCAGCTGGAGCAGCCGCGTGTCCCGGTAGCACCGGCACAGCTCGGCGAAGTCGCGCCGGAACCGCGGGTCGTCGAGCAGGCCGGGCAGCTCGTCGGGGCTCGCGTCGGCGAAGCGGAACCCGTCGCCGTCGCGCGTGAAGCGGTGCAGCGAGAACACGTCGTCGACCGCGGTCTCCGGCTTCAGGCCGAGGAACGCGTTGTAGCCGAACAGCATGAGCCCGGCCACCCGCGTCCCCCGCCCGTCGGCGACGGAGACGGAGACGCAGTCGCGCGGCACGCAGTTGTGCTCGGTGCGGATGCGCTCGGTGCCCAGCAGCGCCGGCTCGGCGCTGCCGAACACCTCCAGCCGGCGGGCGTTGAGCGCCTCGGCCCGGCGGGCGAGCCCGGCGGCCTGCTCGGCCAGCCGGGCCTCCTTCTCGGTCTCCAGGCGCAGCCGGTACTCCTCGTGCCCGTGGGTGACCTCGTCCAGCGCGGCCATGGCGTTCGCCTTGTCCGCCAGGCCCTCCGCCTCGCCCTTGAGCTTCTCGCGGGCCTTGAACTTCGCGGCCTCCTCGGCGGCCTCGGCCGCCTTGATGTCCTTGACCAGGTTCTCCTGCGCCTCGGCCTCGGCCCGGATGACCAGCGACTGCCGCTCCCGCTCGGCCTCCTCGACCGCGCGCAGCCGCTTGATGTCCTCCTCCTGCGCGGCCACGGTCCTCTCGACCGCGATCCGCTCGCGCACCACCTCGGCGATGGCCCGCTTCTCGTGCTCGACCTCCTTGTCGGCCGCGATCCGGGTCGGCCCGGTCTCCCGCTCCCGGCCGATGACCTCCAGCTGGCGGTCCTTCTCGATGCGCTCGGTCTCGATGGCGATGACGCACTCGCGGTTCTTCTCCGCCACCGCGATCTCGCGGGCCTTGTTCTCGTGCTGGATGCCCAGCTGCTCCTCGGTGAGGAGGTGGGCGGCACCGGCCTTGAGCCGCTCCTCGGCCTGCACCTTGGCGATCTCGGCCTCCTCGCGGGCGCGCACGGTCTCGACCTCGCGCTTCTGCTTGATCTCCGCGTCGGCCTGGCGGCGCTCCAGCTCCAGGATCGCCTCGCGCGCCTCGACGTTCTGGCGCGTGATCTCCTTCTCCTCGCCGCGCTGGTACTCGTTGGTGCGCACGTGCTCGATCGCGGTCAGCTCGGTGATCTTGCGGATGCCCTGCGCGTCCAGGATGTTCGACGGGTTGAGCTGGCCCATCGGGGTCTGCTCCAGGTAGTCGATCGCCGCGTCCTCCAGGCTGTAGCCGTTGAGGTCGGTGCCGATGACCTGGGCGACCTTGATGACGTCCTCGACGGTCTTGTTGACCCGCACGAAGAACGTGATGCGGATGTCGGCGCGGATGTTGTCCCGGCAGATCAGGCCCTCCTGGCCGGCGCGCTTGATCTCGGTGGTCTTCACCGAGATGTCCATGACCTCGGCGCGGTGCAGCACCGGCAGGACCACGGCGCCGGTGAACGTCACGTCCACCTTGCGCACCTTGGAGATGATGAGCGCCTTGCCCTGCTCGACCTTGCGGAACAGGCGGCTGACCAGGAACAGCAAGGCCACGAACACGACCAGGACGACCAGGACGACCACTGCGAGAATGCCGAACCCGCTGCTGATGACGTCCATCAGTGCTCCCCCTGCGGGTGTGTCGGTGTGCGCCCGTCCCACAGGGGCGCGGCGGTTCGGTCGGGAACAGCCGCTTGACCAGCGGTATCAGCAGGCGCGCCCCCACCGAGCCCACGACCAGCGCACCGCCCAGCACCGCGAACCCCCGGTCCGGTGGCCGGTTCCAGCAGCACGGCGCCCACGAGGCACGCGAACCAGGAGAAGGCGATCAGCAGCGACAGGCCGACCGTCGCGGGGACGCCCCCGATGTCCAGCTCGACCCAGTCCGCCTCGGCCGCGCCGAACGCGATCAGCGACCAGTAGACGACGACCACCACGAGCAGCACGCTGAGAACGGCGGTCGGGAACGCGAACGCGATCGTGAAGAACTCCCCCATGCACCCCCCTTGCGGCGACTTATCGACGTCACAGCCGTGGCGAAGGAGAAATCACGAAACGCGTTCGCATCATCCCGCTCGGCCGGGTCGGGGCGGTCAGCCGGCGAGGATTCCCCGGAGCACCGCGCGGATCGCCCGTTCGGGGTCGAACCCGGGGCGGGGGTTGGCCAGCTGGTTCGACAGCAGGCCGTCGACCGCGGCGAGCAGCACGGCCAGGTCCGCGGGCGGGTCCGGGCAGCCCAGGGCCGCGACCAGGGGCAGCGCCCAGGACGCGATCTCGCGCTGCGCCCGGTCGACGTGCCCGCGCAGTTCCGGGCGCTGGGCGACCTCGACGAACAGCGCGTGGCGGGCCAGGGTGGTCGTCCGCTCGGCGACCAGCTCGGTGACGAGCCCGCCCACGGCCCGCGCGAAGGACTCCGGCGTGCCCACGTCGCGGGCCAGCGCGCCCCAGACCTCGGTCTCCCGCTCCAGCAGCCGGTCCAGCACGGCGGCCACCAGGGCGTCGCGGGTGCGGAAGTGGTTGGACGTCGACCCCTGCGGCAGGCCCGCCTCGGCGTCGACGGCCCGGTGGGTCAGCTGCCGCGTCCCGCCCGTGCCGAGCACCCTGATCGCGGCGTCGAGCACCTGTCGCTGCCTGGTCATCACCCCGGAGACTACACCCGTAGTCATGGTCACTACACCTGTAGTACGGTGGCCGGCATGAGGAGCGCGGCGGTGATCGGCGGCGGTGTCGGCGGCTTGGCGGCGGCCATCGGGTTGCGGCGGGCCGGGTGGCACGTCGTGGTGCGCGAACGGGCGGCGGCCCTGCCTGAGGCGGGCACCGGGCTGGGCATCTGGCCCGCCGCGCTCGACGCGCTCGACCGGCTCGGCGTGGGCGACGCCGCGCGCCGGGCCGGCCGGCGGCAACCCGACGGGCTGGTGCGCAAACCCGACGGCACGATCATCGGCAGGTTGGCGGCCGGCGACGTGCGCCTGATCACCAGGCCCGCCCTGCTGCGCGTGCTGGCCGACGCCCTGCCACCCGGCGCGATCCGCTTCGGCACGACCGCCGACCCGGGCTCCTGCGACGGGCACGACCTGGTGGTCGGCGCGGACGGTATCCACAGCCGGGTGCGCGACGCCCTGTTCGACGCCCGCGTCGTGAGCTGCGGCGCGGTCGGCTGGCGCGGCACCGTGGACGTGCCGGTCGAGGTCGGCGGCGAGACGTGGGGCCGCGGCGTGAAGTTCGGCCTCACCCCGCAGGCGGACGGCCGCACCAACTGGTACGCCATGACGCCCCCGTCCGGCGACCTGACGGCGTTCGAGGGCTGGCACGACCCGATCCCGCGGGTGCTCGCCGAAGCGCGCGACGTGCTGCGGCACGACCTGCTGCGCCTGGCGCCCCTGCCGTCCTACGTCAGCGGCCGGGTTGCGCTCCTCGGCGACGCGGCGCACGCCATGACGCCCGACCTGGGCCAGGGCGCGTGCCAGGCGATCATCGACGGCCTCGTGCTGGCCGAGTGCCTGACCGGCAGGTCCGTCGACGAGGGCCTGCGCGAGTACGACCGCAGGCGACGACGCGCCACGCAGCGCCTGGCGACCCTCTCGTCACGGCTCAACGACCTGGCCCGGATGCGCAGGCTCACCGGCGTGCGAGACCTCGGGCTGCGCCTCGCGCTGGCCCTCGCGCCGAAGCCCGAGCGGCCTTGGAGCGAGGACCTGGAGCCGGACGAGCTCGCGGGTTAGCGGGGCGCCTTGACCGACTTCCCGGCGCGCGGAGCGGAAGGCGGCGGCACGACCGGCCCGACGTCGCCGTCCGGGGCCTCGTCGAGGTCGACGAGCACGGGCGCGTGGTCGCTGGGCCCCGCGGTCTTCGGCTCGGCCGCCTTCGACCCCGCGCTCTTGCGCGCCTGCCGGTCCACCCACGCGGCCTTCGCCCGCGCCGCCACCGACCCCGACGCCAGGACCAGGTCGATCCGCATGCCCAGGTCGCGCTGGAACATGGCGGCCCGGTAGTCCCAGTAGGTGAAGATCCGCTCGGTGGGCCACCGGTCCCGCACCACGTCCCGCAGCCCGAGGGCGTGGAACGCGGCCAGCGCCTCCCGCTCAGGGCCGGTGACGTGCGTGTGCCCCTCGAACGCCCCCGGCTCGTACACGTCGGCGTCGGCAGGGGCGATGTTCACGTCACCGCACACCATGACGTCCTCGGGCCCGTCCGCCACCACGTCCCGGAGCGCCTTCAACCACGCCAACTTGTAGCGGTAGTGCTCGGAGTCGACCTCGCGCCCGTTGGGGACGTAAACGGAGTGCACCCGCACCCCGCCACAAGTGGCCGCCACCGCCCGAGCCTCCTGGTCGGGAAACCCGGGCCCGTCCACGAGACCGTTCACCACGTCGTCCAACCCGACCCGGGAGAGGATCGCCACCCCGTTCCACTGGGCCTGCCCGTGCACCGCGGCCTCGTACCCCCTGGCGGCCAACTCGTCACCCAGCAACTCGCCGAAGACGACGTCGGTCACCTTGAGCTCCTGGAGGCACACCACATCAGGCCGCCGCTCGTCGAGCCAGGGCAACAACCGAGCCACCCGCTGCTTGACCGAGTTCACGTTCCAGGTAGCCACACGCACCCGGTCCACGTTAGCGGCGAGCGACCACTCGTGCCTGACCGGTGGCTCGTGGCGAGGTTGTCGGTGGCTCCGCAGGACGGGGTCCAGGTCGTCCCCGAGCCAGGGGTCGGCCTGGCGTGTGTCGAGCGGGGGCCCGACCGGTTCCCACCGGTCCGGACTGGTAGATCCGGTCGATCATCGTCGCTCGCCGACTATTGGGCCGGGTCCACCCCTTGACGTGTGCGGTTCCCCTCTGGGAGGGCGAATCTTCCCCAGCTCAACGGGCACGATCCGCGAGGCCACCAACGTCCGCAACCGGGCCTGGAAGCCGTTCATCGCCCGCGCGGGCTACGAGTGGGTGACCTTCCGGACGTTCCGCCGAACAGTCGCCACGCTGCTGGACGAGGCGGGCCTGACCGCCCGCCAGATCGCCGACATCCTCGGCCACTCCCGACCATCGATGACCCAGGACGTCTACATGGGCAGGCGGTCACCGGGCCGTGCCGGGGCGGACGCGCTCACGGCCGTGATCAGCGAAGTTCCGCGCAATTCCGGGGGTAAGTCGGGGGCTTGATCTTCGCAAGTCGAAGCCCCAGGCCTGTGACCTGGGGCTTTGGTGGGCCGCCAGGGGCTCGAACCCTGAACCCGCGGATTAAAAGTCCGCTGCTCTGCCAGTTGAGCTAGCGGCCCGCGGTCAAGGCTAGTGGACGGTGGGGGGTTCGTTCGACGGTGGTTGGGGAGTGGCGCGTGCCACACCAGGGGTCAAGGGGGCGGTAAGTAGGGCGACGTCCGCGCTGAGTGGTGACGGTTCCGCGTCGCGCTGCCCGGGATTGAGGCTGCGCAGGTCTGCTCGTGGGCAGGTGGTCGTCGACTCGCCTCGGGAAGTGGACCGGTTGGGAGACCGGCTCGTCTTGTTCGCGTCACGCCGGACGGCGCCGCGGACACCCACCCGGCGCTCGCCATCAGGTGACCGGGCAGGGGTTTGGCGTGGACGAGGCCGGAGCGCCGCCTCCGGTCACGTCCTTGGCCTTCGCCGGCCTGCACCGCCACATCGGCGCGCAGGTTCGCCAAGGCGTCGCGTTCGAGCGGGCCGTGCGCCCGATTCCCCCTCGCGGTTGAGGAGCTGGGACTCGGTGGCGGCTTCGGGGTCCCGTACATGTCCGAACGAACTCGAATTTGACCTCGCCTGGTGCTGGTGGGTGTCCGGGGCGGCGGCGGGTCCGGGCTGGTGCGCGCGGAGATCGGGGACGGCCTGCTTCACCGGGACGTCGGTTGAAAGTCCACCGGAACGTGTGATCATGCTGGAACGTCGCCGCACCGCGGGCTAAGCAGTTCTCATGCACCTCGCCCTGGCACTCGCCCTCGCCGGCTCGCTGCTGCCCGTCTCCGGCGACCTGACCAGCTACGACCCGCGCGTGCCGGACGGCGCCCACGCCACCGTGCTGTCCACGCAGATTGCCGGCGGGACCTACGTGCTGCTGCGCGCGAGCGGGCTCCTGCCCGATCGCGACTACGGCGCGCACGCCCACGTGAACCCCTGCGGACCCTCGCCCGCCGACGCCGGGCCGCATTACCAGCACGTGCAAGGCGGGGCGACCGATCCGGCGTTCGCCAACCCGCGCAACGAGATCTGGCTCGACTTCACCACCGACGCGTGGGGCCGGGGCGTTGCGCACGCGCGCCTGGACTGGCAGTTCGGCGAGCGGCGGCCGGGCTCCGTGGTGCTGCACGAGGAGCACACGCACACCGAACCGGGACAGGCCGGCACCGCCGGCGCGCGGCTGGGCTGCCTGACCGTGCCGTTCTGACCTGCGCCGATCAAGAATTGTCATACCCCGCCGGCATGGTGTCCCCATGACCGCGAACATCCGCACCGAGCCGTGGTCCGAGGGGGACCTCGGGTTGCTGCGGCGGCTCAACGCACCGGAGATGACCACGCACCTCGGCGGCCCGGAGACCGAGGCGCGGCTGGTCGACCGGCACCGGCGCTACCTCGCGCTCGGTGACGGCCGGATGTTCCGCGTGGAGGTCGACGGGGCGCCGGCGGGCAGCGTCGGGTACTGGGCGCGGTCGTGGCAGGGGGAACCGGTGTGGGAGGTCGGGTGGAGCGTCCTGCCGGAGTTCCAGGGGCGCGGGGTGGCTCGGGCGGCGGCGCTGGCCGTGGTGGGGTTCGCGCGGGCGGAGGGGACGCGCCGGTGGGCACGGGCGTTCCCGTCGGTGGACCACACGGCGTCCAACGCGGTGTGCCGTCGGGCCGGGTTCACCTTCCTGGGCGAGGTGGACTTCGAGTACCCGCCCGGTCGGCCGATGCGGTGCGGCGACTGGGGGGTGGAGCTGTGATCGGACGATGAGCGGGCGAGGTCCCGCAGGGCTCAGCGCACGGGTTTCAACGCCGCAGCACTCAACGCCGCAGGGCTCAACGCCGCAGGGCTCAACGTCGGAGGTGAGGCACGCCGCAGGTGAGGCACGTAGCGGGTGAGGCGTTCGCCTGGCTGTTCGCGGGCTTTCGCCCTGGCGAAGCGGGGACGGTCGGCCCCGTTCCCGGTGCGAGGGTCGGCCTGTGGCGCGCATCGAGGTCGTGATCGGGGACGTCACCGCATCGCGGGTGGAGGCGGTGGTGACCGCCGCCAACGAGTCGCTGCTGGGTAGCGCCTCTCCGACGGGCTCGGTCGTCGAGGTCACGCGTGGGCACTGCCGGGTGTCGTGCGTCACCGCCGGGGACGTGGTCATGGGCGGGGATTCTTCGTGTGGTGCCCGCCACTGGCCGCGCTGGGCGACAATGGACGGCGATGTCCACCGCGCCCCACGCCACCAAGCCCCTGGAGATCGGCCAGTACCTGGTCGATCCCGCCGTCGTGCTCGCGCCGATGGCGGGGATCACCAACGTCGCGTTCCGGCGGCTCTGCCGCGAGTTCGGCAGCCCCACCTCGCTCTACGTGTGCGAGATGATCACGGCGCGGGCCATTGTCGAGCGCGACTCCAAGACCATGCAGATGATCACCTTCGACGAGGGTGAGCGGCCGCGGTCGATGCAGCTCTACGGGGTTGACCCGCGGTCGATGAGCGAGGCCGCGAAGATCGTCGTCGACGAGGACCGCGCCGACCACATCGACATGAACTTCGGCTGCCCGGTCCCCAAGGTCACCCGCAAGGGCGGCGGGGCGGCGCTCCCCTACAAGCGGCAGCTGTTCCGGCAGATCGTGCGCGCCGCGGTGCGGGCCGCCGAGCCCGCCGGGGTGCCGGTGACGGTCAAGTTCCGCATCGGCATCGACGAGGACCACCTCACGTACCTGGACGCCGGGCGCATCGCCGAGGACGAGGGCGCGCGCGCCGTCGCCCTGCACGCCCGCACCGCGGCCCAGCGCTACTCCGGCCAGGCCGACTGGTCCGCCATCGCGCGGCTCAAGGAGGCCGTCACGGGCATCCCGGTGCTCGGCAACGGCGACATCTTCAGCGCCCGCGACGCCCTGCGCATGGTCGCCGAGACGGGCTGCGACGGCGTGGTCGTCGGGCGCGGCTGCCTCGGCAGGCCGTGGCTGTTCGGCGAACTCCAGGCGGCGTTCCGGGGCGAGCCGATCCCGCCGGGGCCCCGGCTGGGCGAGGTCGGCGCGATCCTGCGCAGGCACGGCCGGCTGCTCGCGGACTTCCTCGGCGAGGACAAGGGCGTCCGCGACCTGCGCAAGCACATGGCCTGGTACCTGAAGGGCTTCCCGGTCGGCGCGGAGCTGCGGCGCTCGCTCGCCATGGTCTCCACCCTCACCGAGCTGGACGACCTGGTCGGCAGGCTCGACCCGGACCTGGAGTTCCCGGACAGCGCCGACGAGCCGCGCGGCCGCCAGGGCTCGCCGGCCAGGGTCGTGCTGCCCGAGGGCTGGTTGGACGACCCCGAGGACGCCACGGTGCCCGTCGGCGCCGACGAGCTGCACTCGGGTGGCTGACGTGGTCGTGCGCGGCGTGCTGGCCGCGGTGTGCGCCCTGGCGCTGACCGCCTGCGGGTCGCAGGTCGCCGGCACGCCGCGCCCCCTCCAGGTCACCGACGTGGAGCGCGACCTGGTCACGGGCTACTTCAACGACCTCAACGACGCGGGCTCGCAGGGCGGGTCCGAGCAGCGCGACCTGCTGCGGGACACCCAGCACCCGGACTTCGTGGACGAGGGGTGCGAGCTGCCGGCGGGCACCCTCAGGGTGCAACCGACCATGTCCACGCTGCGCCTGGACCCGACGTGGACGCCGCCCGGCGAGGACGAGCACCCGCGCGGCGTCGTGCTGGTGGTGGCGGTGACGTTGACCGTGTTGCAGGACGGCGCCGAGGTCGGCAGCCAGATCGGCTCCCAGCACGTCGTGCTGCTCAACGGCAAGGTTTACGGCTTCGCGCCCTGCGTCAACTGAGCGCACGCGCGCTCGTTGAACACGCTGAGCGAGCAAGATGACACCTGTATCACGCGAAGTCACCACTTCGGAGCAGTGCACGGTCAACCAGTAGAGGGAAATCCCTCTATGACGCGTCCCGCCGGCTCAAGCGCCGCGTCGTATCAGACGACACCTTGGCAAGTAGGGAGGTGAGCACGATGACCGCACTGCGACCCGAGGTCGCCGAGTTCGACCGCGACGGGCGA
Source organism: Saccharothrix xinjiangensis (assembly GCF_039527585.1). NCBI lineage: Bacteria > Bacillati > Actinomycetota > Actinomycetes > Pseudonocardiales > Pseudonocardiaceae > Saccharothrix > Saccharothrix xinjiangensis. Next base: position 476,972 of record NZ_BAAAKE010000004.1, read on the forward strand.
CACGAGCAGGACGACGCGGTGGTCGAGAACGACGGACCTGGCCTGGTCCAGCTGCACGAGTCCATCGCGACGCTGCTCGCCTCCCGCGGCCAGTGGCGGCAGGCGTATCAGCACCTGCGCTCGGCGTTCGACCTGGTCTGCGCCGACCAGGACGACCAGCCGCAGGTCCCCGAGCAGCTGCGCCGCGAGGTCGACCGGCTCCGCCGGGAGCACGCCGAGGCGCGCGAGCAGAGCCTGCGCGACAGCCTCACCGACAGCTACAACCGCCGCTACCTCGACGAGCGCCTGGTGGACATCGTCGCCACGCGCGGTTCGATGGCGGCCGGGCTGGCCATCGCACTGATCGACCTCGACTGGTTCAAGCAGGTCAATGACACCTTCGGGCACCTGTTGGGCGACCGCGTGCTGCAACGCGTGGTCGGACTGCTCCAGGAGGACCTGCCGGAGGGCGGTTTCTGCGCCCGCTACGGCGGCGAGGAGTTCGTCCTCGTGCTGCCCGACACGCCGGCGTCGGCCGCGGTGGAGATCACCGAGTCGGCGCGGATGCGTGTCGAGCGTCACGCCTGGGCTTCGCTGGCCCCCGGTTTGCGGGTGACGGTCAGCATCGGGTTGGCTTACGAACCGCCCGCCGGGGACTCGTCGACGCGTCCGCCGGTCGCCCCCGAGCAGCAGCTGCTGCGCGCCGACAGCCTGCTGTACACGGCCAAGCAGTCAGGACGCAACGCGGTCGCCTACCGGGAGAACGGCCGGGTCCGGTTGGCCGGTGCCGCTTCTGGGCGACGCGGGGTCGCCGAACCCCGGGTCGCCGGTTACTGACACCAGACAGCCACTCACCCTTTCAGGCGTAGTCTGCTGCGCGTAACCGAGTACTGACGACCCCTGTATCACCGGGAGTGGTCGTCAGGACTGGCGGTCATCCGTAGTATCGCCAAGGCAAGTGACACGCCGTTGGTGCAACCACTGTGTCCTTGCTGTCGTCAACTCGTGATGACGACCCACTAGTGACCGACGCTGAAGGGAGACCGGGTGCCCGACGAGCCCCGCCGTGGCGGCACCGGACCCGGAGGTGACCAGGCCCCGCAGGACGACCAACCGACCGGCCGTCGACGCAGGTCGTTGGACGACGGCGGGCTGAGCGTGTCCGACCTGCTGGAGCAGCACAGCCGGACGGACCTGCCGCGCCCCGTGCCACCCCCCGCCGGCCGACGCGCCGCGCCCGAGCCCGAGCCCGACGAGCCCCGCGGACCGCTGGACGGCCGGTCCGCGGAGAGCACCGGGCGGCGGGCCGCGCCGGAGGCGCCGGGCGGGCCGGACTACTTCGCCCCCGAGGACGCCGGGACCCGCCCCAGGCCCGCGACCGGCGCGCCGCCGGCGGACCGCAGGCGCGCCACCGCGCCGCCTCCCACGAACGAGTTCTTCTCGCCCACGGGCGAGGGCGCCGGCGCCCGGACGCCCCGACCGCACCCCGAGGACACCGGTCGCCGCCGCCGCGCCGAGGAGCGCCCCGGCGACTTCCCCGAGGCACCGCGACCGGCCAACGGCTACGCGGGCGGCCCGGAACCCCGTCGCGACGCGGGGCCCGGCGACATCGACGGCGAGGCGAGCAGGCGGTTCCCGGCTCCCGGGCGCACCGCGGAGAGCACCGGCCGGCGCGCCCGGCCGGAGCCACCCGGACCCGACGCCGCGGGCAGGCGGTTCGCCGACGAACCGGCGCCCGGCAGGCGCGCGGCCGACGAACCGGCGGGTCCCGGCAGGCGGTTCGCCGAGGACCTCCCCGGCGCCGGACCCGGCAAGCGCTTCCCGGACGGTGCGGCGGACAGCTCGCAGGGCAGGCGGTTCGCCGACGAGCCCGTGGCGGGTGGTCCCGGCAGGCGGGCCGCTGACGGCGGTCCCGGCCCCGGCAGGCGGGGGGAAGCCGGTCCGGATCGCAGAACGGAAGCCGGTTTCGACCGGCGCGCGGCGGACGCCGACCTCCGCGCGCCGGACGCCGGTGCGGGCAGGAGGGCGGCGGACGAGATCGCCGCTCCCGGCAGGCGGATGGCCGACGAGCCGCCGAACCTCGGCAGGCGGGTAGCCGACGAGCCTCCGGCCCCTGGTAGGCGCGTGGCCGACGAGCCGCCGGGTTCCAGCAGACGTGCGGCCGACGAACCGGCGGGTCCGGGCAGGCGGATGGCCGATGAGCCACCGGGTTCGGGCAGGCGCGCGGCCGACGAGCCGGCGGGGCCCGGCAGGCGGATGGCCGATGAGCCGCCGAGGCCCGGCAGGCGCGTAGCGGATGAGCAGGCAGGTCCCGGCAGGCGGGTTGCGGACGCACCGCGCCGCCCCGTGGACGGCGGTCCGCGACAACCGGTCGACCCGCGCCCGCGGCCCGACCAACTCGACGGCGCTCCGGGGCCCCACCCCGCCGAGGGGACCGGTCGGCGGCTCGCCGACGGACCGCGTCCCGGTGAGCAGCACACCGGCAGGCGCCCGCGACCGCCCGTCCCCGGCGAGGTCGGTGGACCGCGCCGCGCGGCGGAAGGACCCGAGGGCACGGGTCGGCGGCCCCACCCGGGCGCACCTCGCCCCGACGTCCCCCCGCACCCCGGTGAGGTCGTGCCTCCCGGCGCGATCGGTCGTCGGCTCACCGACGGGCCCCGCCCGGAGGACCTCGGCGGGCCGCGGCCCGGTCCCGAGGGCACCGGTCGCCGCCCGCGCCCCGAGGCGCCGGGACGTCCCGGCGAGGACGCGAACGGCCACCGGCTCCCCGATGGCAGCGGTCCGCGCCCGCGTCCCGAGAACCTGGAAGGTCCGCGCCGCCTGGCCGACGGACCCGCACCTAACGACCCGCGCCGCCTCGCCGAGGGTCCGGCACCCGACGGCACCGGCCGTCGACCGCGTCCCGACGTACCCGGCAGGCCCGGTGAGGACGTGCCCGCCGGCCGCCGCCTCCCCGACGGCAGCGGTCCGCGCCCGCGTCCCGAAGACCTGAACGGCCCGCGTCGCCCGATCGACGGTCCCGGACCGGAGGGCACCGGTCGTCGTCCCGTGGACGGCGGCGGCCCGCGTCGCCCGGCGGACGGCCCCGCACCGGAAGGCACCGGTCGACGCCCCGCCGGCGGCCCGCCCGAAGTGCCCCACAACCGCCCCGAGGACGCCCCGGGCCCCCGTCGCCTGGCGGAGGGCAGCGGTCCGCGCCCCGTCGGCGACGTGCCCGGACGCCGGTTCGCCGAGGACCCCGCCGAAGCGCTCGACCAGGGCCCCAAGGCCGCGCCCCCCGACCGCCTCGGCAACAGCGGCAACGGCAACCCCGGTCCCGCTCCGCGCGAGCAGATCGACCCGATGAGCCTCACCACCGAGATGGAGGCCATCAGCGACGACGTCAAGAAGCGCCGCGAGGTCGACCACACGCTGGCCCGCTTCTCCGCCGTCCACGACGAACTCGCCGAGCAGGAGCGGCAGCGCAAGGAGCGCCGCCAGAAGCTCATGCCGTGGAAGGCCGAACACGACGAGGACGCCACCGAGTACGCCTCGCCGGTCGCCGACCCGGACGACGATGACGACCGGCCGCGCCGCCGCGCGCGCACGGCCAAGCACAGCAAGATCGTCAAGACGATCAAGGGCGTCGCGCTGACCGCCGCCGTGCTGGTGTTCGTGTCCACCGGCGTCGGGTGGGGCGCGATGCTCTACATCGACAGCAAGTTCGTCGAGGTCGACGCGCTCGGCTCGAACTCGGCCGCCGTGCACGAGGCCGAGAAGCAGCTCGGCGACGAGAACTTCCTCATCGTCGGCTCGGACACCCGCGCGGGCGCCCGGCCGGAGGACGGCGTCGGCACCGCGACGACGGAGAAGGGCGCGCGGTCCGACGTGCTCATGCTCGCCCACGTCCCGGCCGACCGGAAGCGCATGGTCGTCGTGTCCGTGCCGCGCGACCTCCGGATCGAGCGGCCCGAGTGCGAGGGCTGGGACCCCGTCACCGGCCAGTACACCGGTGAAGAGCTGGCCCGGGAGAGCGACGTGATGGCGAACGAGCCGTACGCGGTGGGCGGGCCGCGGTGCGTGGCGAAGTTCATGACCGAGCTGACCGGCCTGGAGATCAACCACTTCATCAGCATCGACTTCAACGGCTTCAAGGGCATGGTCGACGCGGTCGGCGCGGTGACGGTGTGCGTGCCGAAGCCGATGGTCGACGACGAGCTGGGCACCATCTTCGACAAGGCGGGCAAGTACGACATCGGCGGCGGCAAGGCCCTCGACTACGTGCGCGCCCGCAAGGTGGCCGGCGAGCAGTTCGGCGACTACGACCGCGTCACGCGCCAGCAGCAGTTCCTGTCGGCGTTGCTGCGCAAGGCCTTGTCGTCGGAGATCCTGCTGAACCCCGGCAAGCTCAACAGCTTCCTCAACGCGTTCGCCTCGGCCACCGTCGGCGACAACATCGGCGTGAACGACATGCTCACGCTCGCCCAGTCGCTGCGCAGCCTGGACGCGGGACGGGTCAGCTTCGTCACCGTCCCGCACGTCACCGATGAGGGCCCGACGCTGTCGAACGACGACAACGTCGAGGTGCTCAAGGTGGAGGAGACCAAGTCGCTGTTCCAGGCGATCATCGACGGCACGCCGCTGCCCAAGGAGAAGACCGACACCGACCCGCCCGCGGACCAGGCGAAGCAGCAGACCTCGGCGTCGGCGCCCGCCGGACCGCGCGAGGGCAAGGTGGTCGACCCGCGGGGCGTGAAGATCCAGGTGCGCAACGGCGACGAGTCCGCGGACGGCGCGGCGGGCCAGGCGACCCGCGAGCTGGAGGCGCTGGGCTACCAGGTGGTGATCAACGGCAACGGCCAGACCACCGACAAGACGATCATCAAGTACAACGTGGGCGGCGAGGACGCCGCGGCGACGCTGCTGGCGTCGGTGCCCGGTGCGACGCTGGTGGTCGACCCGTCGATGGGCGGCGCGGTGGAGCTGCTGATCGGTCCCGGCTGGGACGGCGTCGTCCAGGCGCCGCAGGGTGGCGCCACGTCCGGCGAGCCCGGCAAGGTCACACCGCCCAAGGACTTGGCCGTGGTCAACGCCGCCGCCGACCCGTGCGCGGGGTAGTCGACTGGACGTCGCGGGTTCACCACCGGTTCACCGGGGTGGGTCGCTACCGCGATGACCCGCACGTAGGCTGATGACCATGCGCGAGGCTTACCACGACCAGCTCGGACAACTCGCCGGCCAGCTCGCGGACATGTGCGCGATGGCGGGCGAAGCGATGGAGCACGCCACCCGGGCGCTGCTCGGGGCGGACCTCGCCCTCGCCGAGCAGGTGATCGGCGACGACACCAAGATCGACGACTTGCGCTCGGGCATCGAGGAGCAGGCCTACGCCCTGCTGGCGCTCCAGGCGCCGGTCGCGACGGACCTGCGCATCGTGCTCGCGGTGATCCACGCCGCGGAGAGCGTCGAGCGGATGGGCGACCTCGCGCTGCACGTGGCCAAGGCCGCGCGCCGCAGGCACCCGAACCACGTGCTCGCCGAGACGGTGGAGCCGTACTTCGCCGAGATGGGCCGCATCGCGGTGGAGCTGGCGCGGGAGGCGACCGACATCATCCGCACGCAGGACGTGGCGCGGGCGCGGTCGCTGGAGGACGCCGACGACGCGATGGACGACCTGCACCGCCACCTGTTCACGGTGATCATGGACAAGGAGTGGGCGCACGGCGTGCCCTCGGCGGTGGACACCACCCTGCTCGGCCGGTTCTACGAGCGGTTCGCCGACCACGCGGTGTCGGTGGCCAAGCGGACGGTCTTCGTGGTCACCGGCCGGATGCCCGGCTACGGCGGCAGCACCGACGAGGCCTAGTCGCCCGGTCGGGGGTTGACCCCGTCAGGCTAGGTGAGCAGGCCGTTCAGCTCCTGGACGAGCTGGGCGGCGATGCGCGCGTTGTCGGCGGGGGCGTGGGTGAGCCACTTCTGGCCGTCCTGCCCCTGCCGCGTCTGCGACATGTAGCGACCCTGGTCGTTGTCGAACCACGCGACCTGCGGCGCGCGCTGCTCCCGGCCGTGCCTGCCGCGCACCGTGACGCCGAACTGGCCGGCGCGCAGCCGGGGTCGTTCGAACACCGCTTCCAGGGCGCGGACCTGCGTGCCCGCGGTGGAGCGCGGCGCCATGGCGCGGGTGAAGGTGGCGTTGCCGAAGTCCTCGTCGCGGGTCGGCCGCGGTGGCGGGGCGGCCGACGGCATCGGCACGGTGACCGACTGGCCGGGACCCGGGCGGCTGTTCGGGACGAGGTCCACGAACGTGCGCACGAGGGCGGCCGAGCGGATCAGGCCGATCTTGATCTGGCGGTCGTCCATCACCGCGACGGCGGCGCGCTCACCGGTCGCGCCGCCTCGGGCCAGCAGCTGGCGGTCGACGTTGCGGGCGTCCAGCGAGGCGACCGCGTTGAGGCAGAAGTCGAACCGCACGATCAGGTTGAGCCCCTCCTCGACCTCGGGCGCGACCCGGCCGCGGCGGAGCAGGCCGCGTGACTCCAGGTCGCGGTGGACGGCGGTGCGGATGCCGTCGCGCTCGTCCGTGGTGCGCCCGAGGTAGGGGAAGTCGAACGGGTAGGGGCGGCTGCCGAGCTTCAGGTCCTCCCACAGCATGTCGGCCGCCGCGTGGGACAGGGTGAACGAGAACACGCTCACCCGCCGATGACCGGCGGGGCGACCATGGTGCCGTCACCGAAGACGTCCTCGGTCTCCACGAGGTACGAGGCGGCCTTGTGCTCCTTGTCCTCCTCGCCCTGACCGGCGCCGGCGCCCGCGCCCATGCCACCCATGGCTCCCGCGCCCGCCGCGCCACCGCGACCCGCCGCGCCGCCACCGGGACCGAAGCCACCGGCGCCCGCGCCCGCGCCACCGACACCGGCCCGCCCGGCCTCGCCGAGCGCGCCCGCGCTGCCGCCGGGACCGAATCCGCCGGGACCGCCCAGGCCGCCACCGCGACCGGACGCCGCCAGGCCGCCGGGACCACCGAGGCCGCCGCCACCACCACCGAGGCCGCCGCCGCGCCCGCCGAGGCCGCCACCGCCGGGACCGCCACCCGGACCGCCGCCGGGTCGACCACCGGGCGGGGTGAGGCCGGGCGGGGTGAGGCCGGGCGGGCGGTAGCCGGGGGGTCGGGTGCCGGGAGGCCGGTTGCCGGGTCCGCCGCCGGGCGGGTACGTCCCGGGCGGGTAGACCCCCGGCGGGTTGATGCCACCGCCGCCACCACCGGGCGGGGTGATGCCGCCACCACCGCCGCCGCCACCGCCCCCACCGGGCGGGGTGTAGCCGGGGCCGGTCCAGCCGGACTGGTTGGTGTTGCCGCCACCGGGCAGGTCACCCGTGCCGGTCCCGGTCCCGGTGCCCGTGCCGGTCCCGGTGCCGCTGGGCACGGTGGGCCGGCCGTTGATCTCGCCGGTGCCGGTGTTCTCGTTCTCGCCGGTGCCGCCCGTGCCCGACATGGCCGGGGGCGGCGAGAAGGCGGGCATGGCCGCGCCGGACTCCTGGAAGCTGACGGCCATGGTCGTCATGACCTCGGCCGCCCGCTCGTGGGCCTGCTGCTTCTCCTCGAACTTCTGCTCGATCTGGTCGATCGTCCCGGCCCACTTGAAGGGGTTGGGCTCGGAGAGCAGCATCCGGTAGGCGTCGGCGGTGCTGAAGTCGACCGGCTCGGGCATGGTGTTCTTCGCCGTCTCGGCGGCCTGGCTCTGGTCGAACAGCTTGGTGCCGGTGAGCTGCGCGCCCTGCGCGGCGTCGCCCGCCCAGGTGGCGACCCCGGAGAAGTAGCCGCGCGCCGACTCGGCGGCCTGGCCCTGCCAGGCGTCCTTGCTGCTCTCGGTGGCCCGCGAAAGCCCTTCTTGCAGGGTGGCCAGGGCGTTGCCGACGTCGGTCCAGGCACGGCCCTGCTCGTTCGCGGTCCCCGGGTCCATGTTGTCGTTGACCATGGCCTTGAGGGCCGGGTGGTCGTGACCCATGTAGTGCTGGCACGAGGAGGACATCGGCGGCCGGTACTGCTCGACCACCTGGGCCAGGCGTGCCTGGTCAGCTGCCATCTGCTGGTCGAGGGCCGCCTGGTCGCGGACGTTCTCGACCGCGGCGACGACCGTCGGGATGAAGCCCCCCTGCTCCCGGGCCTCGTCCATGTTCTGCCGCTGCTGGCGGTCGAGCTGTTCCTGCCGGTCGCCGGAGTAGTCGACCTCGCTCGCGTCGCTGTTGTGGTTGTGGTTCGGCGGCGTCACGACGTCCTCCTCCGCTTACTTCGGCAGTTGGGGTTCGAGGGCTTCGGCCAACGTGGTCGCGGCGTCGCAAGCCTGGTCCAGCGAGGCGTTCGCGGAAGCCACGATGTCGAAGCGGTCGGAGCCGACCCCGATGGCGACCGCGCACGCGGTGTCCGAGGCGGCCCGGCGGACGAGCTTGGCCTCGCGCCCGTTCACCGAGGTGTCGCTGACCTCGGCATTGGGCCCCTTGCCCGCTTCGTCCAGCGGGAGGTCGAGGAAGACCTTGGCGATGACGCCCACCTCGGACGAGTACCGGGCGAAGCACTCCTGGCTCCCGTCCTCCTCGATCCCGGTGAGGTTGAGTTGGCCGCTCAACGCTTCCATCTCGGCGCACGGGTCGAAGTCGGCGAGGGGAGAACCACCCGCGGCCGACGTCGTGGTGGGTGACGAGCCCTTCGACGTCGTCGCCGCGTCGGTAGTCGTCCCGGAAGTCGGGTTGCCGGGCTCGTTGGTCGAACACCCCACCAGGGCGAGCGCTGCCAACGAGAGCACCAGAACCGGTCGGGTCACCCTGGTCAACTCACCCTCACCTCAGTAGCGGCCGTACTTGCCGGCTTGGTCGTCATCGACGTTGCTGTAGTTCTTGACAGCTTCCTGCATCGCCGCTTTCGCGTCTTCGAGAGCCGCCTTGAGCTGGTTGAGCGCCGGGATTATGCCGGTCGTGCCGGCACCGCCCTGGGCGCTCTCCATGTTGTAGGAGCTCATCGACTGCGAATCGGGGCTGGTGCCGAGCCTGGTGGGCTCGTTCAGGACGTAGATGTTGGCGTCAACCTTCACCAGGTCCTGCTGGGCCGCCTCGATGGCCTTGATGTAAGCCTCGGCGCCTTCCTGGCTGATCGCGAAGGAGCCGGACTGGGCTGCCTGCTTCAGGCTGGCCATGTTGGCCGTCATCGCCTGCATGGACTGTGCGCTCCACGCACCTTCCGGCGCCACGGTTACCCCCTGCGAGTCTGCCGATCTCATCGGTCAAGGTACCCCCGAAAGGGCTACCTTGTCCTGACTTTGACGACCGGCGCGCACGGCTGGTTCCGGTGTCACCCGAACGCGCGAAAAGCGCTCTCACCTGCGGCGCGAGGGGGCGGGGAGCGGTGGACGACGGGGACGCCCCAGACGAGAGGGGCCCTCCCGCCCACAGGCGGAAGGGCCCCTCCGAACAACGCAGGATCAGCCGAAACGGCCGGAGATGTAGTCCTCCGTCGCCTTCTGGGTCGGGTTGGAGAAGATCTTCTCCGTGTCGTCCACCTCGATCAGCCGCCCCGGCTGACCGACGCCCAGCAGGTTGAAGAAGGCCGTCTGGTCGGAGACCCGGGCCGCCTGCTGCATGTTGTGCGTGACGATCACGATCGTGTAGTCCTTCTTCAACTCCGTGATCAGGTCCTCGATCGCCAGCGTCGAGATCGGGTCCAGCGCGGAGCACGGCTCGTCCATCAGCAGCACGTCCGGCTGCACCGCGATCGCCCGCGCGATGCACAACCGCTGCTGCTGACCACCCGACAGCCCGCCGCCGGGGCGGTCGAGGCGGTCCTTGACCTCGTTCCACAGGTTGGCGCCGCGCAGCGAGCGCTCGGCCACCTCGTCGAGCTTCTTCTTGTTCTTCACCCCGGCGAGCTTCAGCCCGGCCACCACGTTGTCCCGGATGGACATGGTGGGGAACGGGTTGGGCCGCTGGAACACCATGCCGATGGTCCGGCGCACCTGCACCGGGTCGACGGACGAGGCGTAGATGTCCTCCCCGTCGAGGAGCACCTTGCCCTCGACCCGGGCTCCGGGCGCCACCTCGTGCATGCGGTTCAGCGACCGCAGCACGGTGGACTTGCCGCAGCCGGACGGGCCGATGAACGCCGTCACGTTGCGCGGCGGCACCGCCAGGGAGACCCCGTCCACGGCGTGGAACTTGCCGTAGAAGAGGTTGAGGTCCTTCACGTCGATGCGCTTGGCCATGACCGCCCGCTCACTTCGTCTTCGGAGCCAGCCACCGCGAGATCACGGTGGCCAGCAGGTTGAACAGCGTGATGATGATGACCAGGGTGATCGCCGCACCCCAGATCCGGTCGAAGCCCGCCTGCGTGGGGTTGTTCCGCTCCGAGGTCATCAGCAGCGGCAGCGAGGCCATCGGGCCGTCGAACAGGTTGTAGTTGATGTACGGCGCGTACGCGGCCAGCACGAGCACCGGCGCGGTCTCGCCCATCACCCGCGCCAGGGCCAGCATGATGCCGGTGACGATGCCGGACAGCGCGGTCGGGATGACGATCTTCACGATCGTCTTCCACTTCGGGATGCCCAGCGCGTAGGACGCCTCGCGCAGCTCGTCCGGGACGATCTTGAGCATCTCCTCGGTGGTCCGCACGATCACCGGCACCATGAGCAGCACCAGCGCCAGGGACACCGCGAACCCGCTGCGGCCGAAGCCGAAGTAGGTGATCCACAGCGTGTAGATGAACAGCGCGGCCACGATGGACGGCACGCCCGTGAGGATGTCGACCATGAACGTGGTGGCGCGGGACAGCTTGGACCGGCCGCCGTACTCCACCAGGTAGACGCCGACGAACAGGCCGAGCGGCACGGACAGCAGGCCGCAGACCAGTCCCTGCACCAGGGTGCCGTAGATGGCGTGGTAGACGCCGCCGCCCTGCTGCCGGGACAGCAGCCCCGACAGCGACTTCTGCCACCAGTCCGGGTCGAGGACCACCGGCAGGCCGCGCTGGATCACCACGTACAGCACCCAGATCAGCGGCACGATGGCGACCAGGAAGGCCGCCCACACCAGCGCGGTGGCGGTGCCGTTCTTCAACCGGCGGGCGCCGCTGACGCTCTGGAACGTCGGCGGCGTCGCCAGGCGGTTCAGGTCCGCCGTGTCGGTCGCTGTCATTCGTACTCCTTGTGACCGGCGACGATGGACCGGGCGACGGCGTTGACGCCGAAGGTCAGCACGAACAGCACCAGACCGGCGGCGATGTACGCGCCCGCGGTGCGCGGGTCGTTGAACTCGGGTGCGGCGAGCGCGATCTTGGACGCGAAGGTGGCGCCGCCGTCGAACAGGCTCCACGCGAACGCCGCGCCGGTGCCGCTCAGGATGATCATCAGGGCGATCGTCTCGCCGAGCGCGCGGCCGAGGCCGAGCATGGACGCGCTGACGTAGCCGGCCTTGCCGAACGGCAGCACGGTGGTCCGCACGACCTCCCACTTGGTCGCGCCGAGCGCGATGGCGCCCTCCACGTGGGTCACGGGGGTGCGGTCGAACACCTCGCGGCTGACCGCGGTGATGATCGGCAGGATCATCACGGCCAGCACGATGCCCGCCGTGAAGATGGTGCCGCCCAGCTCGATGCTGACGTTGCCCTCGTCGAACAGGAAGAACCAGCCGAGGGTGGAGGTCAGCCACTCGCCGATCGGGGTGAGCACCGGGCCGAGCACGAGCAGGCCCCACAGGCCGAAGATGATCGACGGCACGGCGGCCAGCAGGTCGATCACGTACGCGAACGGCCGGGCGAGCCGGCGCGGCGCGTACTGGGTCAGGAACAGCGCGATGCCCAGGGCGATCGGCATGGCGATGACCAGGGCGAACGCCGAGGACACCACGGTCACCAGGAACAGGTCCAGGATGCCGAAGCGCATGTCGCCGACGTCACCGGTCGACCACTCGCGGCTGGTCAGGAAGTTGACGTGGTTGAGCCCGAGGGACGGGATGGCCTGGAGCAGCAGGAAGATGCCGATCGCCGCGATCAGGACCACGATGAAGATGCCGGACCCCGTGGCGAGGCCCTTGAAGATCCGGTCGCCCGGCCGGACGTGGGACCTGTTGTCGGCTTCCGCTGTCGGGGGAATCGGAGCCTCCGAGTCGGGTCGGGCGGCCGGAACGCCCCCACGGGCACCGGTCGTGCCGGTGCCCGCGGGGCGCTTGGCCACTGTGCGTTCGTTCATCGCGATGGCGCTGGTGGGGAGTCTGCCGGCCTGATCAGGCGATGGCCTCGATGGCGGTCAGCAGCTTCTCCTGGAAGGCCTTCGGCAGCGGAGCGTAGCCCGCGTCCGCCAGACCGGCCTGACCGTCGGTCGCCGCGACCGTGAGGAACGCCTTGACGGCCTTCGCGGTGTCGGCGTCGTAGCCCTTCGAGCAGACGATCTCGTAGGTGGCCAGCAGCAGCGGGTAGGCGCCCTCGGTGCTGGCGCCGTAGATCGAGCCCAGGTCCAGGACCAGGTCGTTGCCGGTGCCCTTGATGGTGGCGCCGTCGATGGCCTTGCCGACCGACTGCTCGTTCAGCTCGACCGCGCCGGAGCCGTTGTCGATCTTGGCGATGGACAGCTTGTTGTCCTGCGCGAACGACAGCTCGACGTAGGTGATGGCGCCGTCGACCGCACCGGCGGCCTGCGCGACACCGGCGGACTTCTCCTTGCCCTCGCCGACACCGCCCTTGAACTGCTTGCCGGCGCCCTGGGTCCAGGCGCCCCCGGACGCGGCCTCCAGGTACTGCTGGAAGTTGTCCGTGGTGCCGGACTCGTCCGAGCGGTAGATGACCGTGATGTTCTTGTCGGGCAGCGACGCGCCGGAGTTCAGCGCGGAGATGGCCGGGTCGTTCCACTTCTTGACGGTGCCGTTGAAGATCTTGGCGGCGACCTCGCCGTTCAGGGTCAGGTCGGCGACGCCCTCCAGCTTGTAGCCGAGCGCGACCGGCCCGAAGACCATCGGCAGGTTCCACGCCGGGTTGCCCTCGCAGCGCTCGGCGGCGGAGGCCACCTCGCCCTTGCTCTCCGACAGCGGCGAGTCGGAGCCGCCGAAGTCGACCTGGCCGGCGATGAACTGCTTGACGCCCGCGCCGGAGCCGGAGGCGTTGTAGGCGAGGTCGGAGCCGGAGCACCGCTGCTGGTAAGCCTGGACGAACGTGTCGATCGCGTTCTTCTGCGCCGAGGAGCCTTCTGCGCTCAGCTTCGACTTGCCGCCGCACTCGACGGGCGAGGACGACTCGCCGGTCGTCTGCGCCGCGCCGGTGTTGCCGGCGTTGTTGTCGCTGCCACACGCGGTGAGCAGAAGCGCACCGGCCGCGATCAGGCCGATAACGGCGCCGTGTCGCTTGGTCTTCACCTGGGTCCTCCAGCTACGAGGGCGGATTCCGCGGCGCTTGTCCCGCCGCTCGACACGGACGGTAGGCAGCGAGGGTGGACGCGGTCCCAGGAGAAAGTGAACGGGAGGTGAACACCACACGGGAGGTCGCGAGTCACACCGCCTTTTGGGTGATCCGTGACCTGCGCGTTTGCAGGACGTGATGGGTTTGTCACTACCCGGCGTATTGGGTGTCGGAGTCCCATCGGGCGAAGCCCAACCTGGTGTACACGGCCAGTGCCGAAGCGTTGTCGGACTCGACGTAGAGCATCACCTCGGTGAGCCCCGCGGCGCGCAGGTGCGCCAGGCCCGCGAGGGTGAGCGCCTTGCCCAGGCCGCCACCCTGCGCGCCCGGGTCGACGCCCACCACGTACACCTCGCCCAGCTCCGCCGAGTGCGCCTTGGTCCAGTGGAAGCCGAGGAGCCGGTCGTCGGCGTCGACGGCCAGCAGGAACCCGGCCGGGTCGAACCAGGGCTCGCCCTGCTTGGCCCGGAGGTCCTCGACGCCCATCGCGCCCTGCTCGGGGTGCCAGGAGAAGGCCAGGTGGTTGACGCGGACCACCGCCTCCTCGTCACGGCCGGGTTCGAACGCGCGCAGCCGCACGCCGGGCGGCAGCACCGGTCCGGGCAGGTCGGCGTCGAGCCGGCGGCCCATGCGCAGCAGCTCGCGGACCTTGCGCGCGCCGAGCTTCGCGGCCAGGGCCTCCTGGGCGGGCAGGCCGCCGTGCGCCCAGACGCGCACCGACGGCGCCCGCTCCGCGACGGCCGCGAGCAACGCCGAGCCGACACCCCGACGGCGGTGGTCGGGGTGGACGGCCAACTCCGCGACCTGGTTGCCGTCGGCGTCGCCGAGCAGGTCCAGGTGCAGGTAACCGGCGAGGACGCCGTCACGGCGGGCCGGCAGGTGCGCGCTCCCCACCGCGCCGGGCCGCAGCCGCAGGACCACGGCCTCACCGACCGGCGCCACCCCGTCAACGCCCTGGACGACACCGAGCAGGCCGGTGACCTCACCGACCTGCTCGGGGGAAAGCTCTTCGGACCAGCTCAGCTCCACGCCAAGAACCTATATGGACGACGACCACCAGGCTCGCGAACCCACCGGGCGCCGGAACACCGGGCGCACCGGACCACCAGGCGAGCCGCCGACTACCAGGCGGCCGAGTTCGCCGCGACGGGGTCGTGGCCGTCGAACACCACTTCAGGCTCTGCCCGGCGGGCGCTGCCCGGGCGCGGGGGGCGGACGAACTTGTAGCCCACGTTGCGCACGGTGCCGATCAGGGACTCGTGCTCGGGGCCGAGCTTGGCGCGCAGCCGCCGGACGTGGACGTCCACGGTGCGGGTGCCGCCGAAGAAGTCGTAGCCCCAGACCTCCTGGAGCAGCTGCGCGCGGGTGAACACCCGGCCGGCGTGCTGCGCCAGGTACTTCAGCAGCTCGAACTCCTTGTAGGTGAGGTCGAGCGGGCGTCCGCGCAGGCGGGCGGTGTAGGTGGCCTCGTCGATGACCAGCTCGCCGAGCTGGATCGAGCCGTCGCCGCCGGTCTGCGCCGCGCCGCGGCGCGAGCGCACCAGGCGCAGCCGGGCGTCCACCTCGGCCGGGCCGGAGGTGGGCAGCAGGATCTCGTCGACGCTCCAGTCGGAGTTGACCGCGACCAGGCCGCCCTCGGTGACGACCGCCACCACGGGCACGTCCACGCCGCTGGAGTCGAGCAGCCTGCACAGGCTGCGCGCGGCGACCAGGTCGGTCCTGGCGTCGACCAGGACGATGTCGTGCGGACCCGCCTCCAGCAGAGCCGAGACCTCGGGCCGCAGCGGGCGCACCTCGTGCGGGAGGAGCGACAGCGCGGGGAGGACCGCCTCTGGGTCGGAGTCGGTGGTCAGCAGCAGCACATCGATGCTCATCGCGGCGCCCTCTCGTTCGGCCGGTGCGTGGTCACCGGACCAGGCGAGCGAAGTACGGTGACCGGGCCCCGTTGCCTGCGGATGACGGAGACGATACCGGTGCACGCCACAAAAGGCCCAGGTCAGCAGGTCAGAGTCACAGTTGTTTCCACAAGCGTCACGCCTGTTACATCCGTGTCACACGATGCCGTCGTCCTTCACGGTGTGCACGTGAGGTCTTCACGACCCGTGACGGAACTGGCCTTCGTGGTCGGTCACGGCTTCACCAACCACGTACGAAAGCCCTTCGTCTCCCGGGTGCTGCGCCGGTTCGCGGCGCACGGCGGGGTCGTCGCGCTGGACTTCCGGGGCCACGGCCGCTCGGGCGGTTCCTCCACCGTCGGCCGGGACGAGGTGCACGACCTGGCGGCGGGCGTTTCACTGGCCCGGGACCTCGGGTACCGACGCGTGGTGACCGTCGGGTTCTCCATGGGGGCCTCCATCGCGCTGCGCCACGCGGCCCTGCACGAGGACCGGCCGGACGCCGTGGCCGCGGTCAGCGCGCCCTCCCGCTGGTGGGTCCGCGACACGCCCGCGATGCGCCGGGTGCACTGGCTGCTGGAGCAGCCGCACGGCAGGCTCGCCGCCCGCGCGCTGGGCGTGCGCCTGGGTCCGCCGTGGAGCGCGACCCCGGAGAGCCCGCTGGAGGTCGCGCACCGCATCGCGCCGACACCGCTGCTGATCGTGCACGGAGAGCAGGACCACTACTTCGGCCCGGCCCACGCCGTCGCCCTGCACCGCGCCGCGGGCGGGGACGCGGAGCTGTGGCTGGAGCCCGGCGTCCGGCACGCGGAATCGGCCATGACGCCGGTTCTGGTAGACCGGATCGCGACCTGGCTGGCCCGACACTCCCTGGGGAGCACCGACCGACGATGACCGCCAACGAGTCCAAGCGCCGTTCCACCCGCGGGCGCAAGCTGATCATCACCGCCCTGGTGGCGGGCGCCGTGCTGGTCGCCGCCGACTACGGGCTGGCCGCGGCGGGCGAGTACCAGGTGGCCCAGCGCATGCGGGACAAGTTCGGCCTGAGCGAGGACCCGGCGGTCCGCATCAACGGCTTCCCGTTCCTCGCGCAGGCGCTGGCGGGCGACTACCGGGACATCGAGATCAGCGCGGCGGGCGTGCCGGTGGGCGACGACCTGCGCAACCTGGAGATCCGGGCGAACCTGCGCCACGTGCGCATCGGCCTGTCCGAGCTGCTGGCGGGCGACACCGCCAACGCCCGGATCGACCAGGTCCGGGGCAGCGTCAAGATCAAGTCCAGCGACCTGAACCTGCTGGTCAACAAGGTCACGCCGTTCAACGACATGACCATCGAGCCGGACAACCGCGCCGAGCGGGAGGCGAGGCAGGACGACGAGCCCGCGCCCGAGCAGGCCGTCGCGCCGAAGCCCGACCCGACCGTGGCGGCGGTGAAGCTGTCGGGCAGCACCACGGTCGCCGGCCGCAAGATCCGGCTCGCCGCCTACGGCACGGTGTCGCTGATCGACGGCCGGATCGCCATCGCGGTCAACGACGTCGAGCTGGACGACGCCTCGCTCCAGGGCCTGGACGCGGTGCTCGGCACGGTCCGCCAGGCGCTGGGCGTGGTCATCGACCCGGGCGGGCTGCCGTTCACCGCGACGCCGACGGCGGTGAAGGTGGAGAGCGGCGCGTTCATCGTGGAGGGCACGGTCAACGACATCCCGCTGGACCAGGGCGCCGGCTGATGACCGGCGTGTGGGCGCTGCTCGCCTCGATCGCCGCGGTGGTCGTGATCGGCGTGCTGCTCCGGGCGCGCGACGGCCGCATCCGGCACGCGCCGCCGCGCGCCGGGTCCGCGCCCACCGGGCCTGCGCGCACCGGGTCGGTGGACCCGGGACCGGGCGGCGGGCTGCCGGATGACGGGTCTGCGGGTGACGGGCCTGCGGGCGACGGGCTGCCCGGTCCGGTGCGCGACCTGCTCGACCCGCGCGCCCCGGTGACGCTGGTGCAGCTGTCCACCTCGTTCTGCACCACCTGCAAGCGGACCCGGGCGCTGCTGGCCGACCTCGCCGACCGCACCGAGGGCCTCCGGCACGTCGAGCTGGACGTCACCGACCTGCCCGAGGTCGCCCGCGACCTCGGCGTGCTGCGCGCGCCGACGACCCTGGCGCTGGACCGCGAGGGGACCGAGCTGCTGCGCGTCGGCGGCGTCCCCGAACCGGGCGAGCTCGCGGCGGCGTTGCGCCCACACCTGCCGCCCCCGATCGGGTGAACCTGGCATTTCCCACTTGATGGGCAGCACTCCCGACAGCAGGGACGAGCGGCTACCCTCGCACCCATGACCACGCTGCTGACCAAGCGACTCGCGGTGGACCTGTGCCGCGTGCGCAGCAGCCTGTGTCGCGCGGCGAGCTGACCGGGCGGTTCCCGGCGCCGGCACGACCTTGACTCGCGTGCCCGCCTGCCTTACCACCGCCTGAAGACGGACCACCCGTCTTTGTCCACCGTCAGGAGGTCGCCGTGTCGAAAAACGCCCCCGTTGACCCTCGCGGACCGCGGTTCAGCGCCTGGATCACCTCCACGATCCTCGCGACCGTGCTGCTCACCGGGTCGTGGCGGCTGCTCGCGGCGCAGACCGTGCTGTTCGCCATGTGCGCGTTCATCTCGCTCAAGCTCAACCCGTGGGGCCACGTCTACCGGTTCGCCGTCCAGCCGAGGCTCGCGCCGGTCACCGAGCGCGAGGAGGCCGCCCCGCTGCGGTTCGCGCAGGGCGTCGGCTTCGTCTTCGCCCTGGTCGGCACGATCGGCTACGCCTCCGGCCTGACCGCGCTGGGAGTCGTCGCGACCTCCGCCGCCCTGGTCGCCGCGCTGCTCAACGCCGCGCTCGGCCTGTGCCTCGGCTGCGAGGTGTTCCTGCTCCTGCGCCGCCGCGCACCGTTCCTCGCCCGTCCCCAGTCGACACCGTCGCAGTAAGAACGAAGAAATTGGAGCAGCTCGATGAGCCGTGAAGACGTCCTGGTCTCGGCCGCGTGGGCCGAGGAGAACCTCAACACGCCCGGTGTGGTGTTCGCGGAGGTCGACGAGGACACGACCGCCTACGACGGGGGCCACCTGCCCGGCGCGGTGAAGATCGACTGGAAGAACGAGCTCCAGGACCCGGTCCGCCGCGACTTCGTCGACCGGGCGGGCTTCGAGAAGCTGCTGTCGGCCAAGGGCATCTCCAACGACGACACCGTCATCCTCTACGGCGGCAACAACAACTGGTTCGCCGCGTACGCGTACTGGTACTTCAAGCTGTACGGCCACCAGGCGGTCAAGCTGCTCGACGGCGGCCGCAAGAAGTGGGAGCTGGACGGCCGCCCGCTGGACAAGGAGCAGGTCAGCCGCGAGGCCACCGCCTACCAGGCGCAGGAGCAGGACCTGTCGCTCCGCGCGTTCCGCGACGAGGTCGTGGACGCCATCGGCGCCAAGAACCTGGTCGACGTGCGCTCGCCCGACGAGTTCTCCGGCAAGCTGCTCGCGCCCGCCCACCTGCCCCAGGAGGCGGCGCAGCGCGGCGGCCACATCCCGAGCGCGATCAACGTGCCGTGGAGCAAGGCGGCCAACGAGGACGGCACGTTCAAGTCGAACGAGGAGCTGGCCGAGATCTACGGCGAGGCCGGGTTCGACGGCTCGCGCAAGACGATCGCCTACTGCCGCATCGGCGAGCGCTCGTCGCACACGTGGTTCGCGCTGCACGAGCTGCTGGGCCACGAGGACGTGAAGAACTACGACGGTTCCTGGACCGAGTACGGCTCGCTGGTCGGCGTGCCGGTCGAGCTCGGCGACGGCAAGGGGGCGTGACGATGAGCCTGGACGGTTGCGGGGCGCCCCAGCAGGGCGTCGACCTCGCCGTGGGTGACGACCAGGTCGTGCTCACCGGCAAGGTGAAGTCGGAGGGCGCGCCGGTCGGCGGCGCGTTCGTGCGGCTGCTGGACGCCACCGGCGAGTTCACCGCCGAGGTCGTGTCCTCCGCGGAGGGCGACTTCCGGTTCTACGCCGCGCCCGGCCGGTGGACGGTCCGCGCGCTGCACCGGACCGGCAACGGGCAGGCGTCGGTGACCGCCGACGGGCCGGGTGTGCACCCGGTCGAGGTCGCGGTGGCCTGAGCCCGGTTCTCCCCCGACCCCGGTGGCGTTCGCCACCGGGGTCGGCGGCTTCCCGGGGCGTGGGCCTAAACTGGCCTGGTGGAACACTTCTTCACCGGGCTGCTGGTACTCGTGTCCCTGCTGGTCGTGTGGTTCGCCGGGTACGTGGTCTACCGGCTGTTCTCCGACCAGCGGTGAGCGCCGAAACGCCCGTTCCGGGCAGTGGTGACGCCGCCGTGCAGGCCGCCGCGGCACGCGCCGAGGTGACGCGCGCCCGCAACCTGCCGCAGTTCGACGACCTGCCCGTGCCGGCGGACACCGCGAACCTGCGCGAGGGCCCCTCGCTGCACGACGCGTGCCTGTCGCTGCTGCCGCTGGTCGGCGTGTGGCGCGGCGAGGGCGAGGTCGTGTACCCGACGATCGAGGGCCCGTACCGGTTCGGGCAGCAGGTCACCTTCGCGCACGACGGCCGGCCGTTCCTCTACTACGAGGCCCGGTCCTGGCTGCTGGACGCCGACGGGAACGTCGTGCGGCAGGCCGCCCGCGAGGCCGGCTTCTGGCGACCGCAGGCCGACGACACGATCGAGGTGCTGCTCACGCACAACACCGGGGTCGTGGAGCTGTACTACGGCAAGCCTCGCAACCAGACGTCGTGGGAGTTCGGCACCGACGCGGTGGTGCGCACCGCGACCGCCAAGGACGTCGTCGGGGCGCAGCGCCTGTACGGCATCGTCAACAACGGCGACCTCGCTTACGTGGAGGAGCGGGCCATGGCCGGTCAGCCGCTCCAGCCGCACACCTCGGCGCACCTCAAGCGCATCGTCGGTTGACGGGTTGGGTTGACCGCGAGGTGTTGATCCGGCGGGGTTGACCGGAGCGGGGTCGCCCGCGATCGGTTGACCGGGCCGGGTTGACCCGGCGGGGTTGACCGCGAGGTGTCGACCGCGCCTGCCGCCCCACCCGGCGCCGTCCTGACTTCCGGGGTGCCCGGACCCGCGGATTGTTCAACAATCCTCCAAGAGCACGTAGACTGGCCCCATGCGGTTGCGGCAGTGCGGCACCAACGCGGTGCTCGTCGAGGTGGACTCCCTCGACGAGGTGGAGGCGGTGCGCGCCGCCCTGGCGTCGGCCCGGCTGCCGGACGTGGTCGAGCTGGTGCCCGCCGCGCGCACGGTCCTGGTCTCCACCCGCCCCGGCGGCCTGCCCGCCGTGCGCGAGGTCCTCGCCTCCGCCGACCTCGCCCACCGGGCGGCGACCGCCACCGAGGAGGTCGTCATCCCGGTCACCTACGACGGCCCGGACCTGGAGCTGGTCGCCGGCGCCGCGGGCCTGACCCCGGCCGAGGTGGTCGAGCTGCACACCGGCGCCGAGTACCAGGTCGCGTTCTGCGGCTTCGCGCCCGGCTTCGCCTACCTGACCGGTCTGCCCGAGCCGCTGCGCCAGCCCCGCCTGGACTCGCCCCGGACCAGGGTCCCCACGGGCTCGGTGGGCGTGGCGGGCGAGTTCACCGCCGCCTACCCGCGGGCCACGCCGGGCGGCTGGCGCCTGATCGGCCGCACCGACGCGCCCCTGTTCGACCCGCGCCGCCCCACGCCCGCCCTGCTGGCCCCCGGCCACCGCGTCCGCTTCGAGGCCACCCCGTGACGCCCGCCGAACCGCGTGTCCTCCACTCGGACATCGCGAGTCGTACGCCCGGAGGTCACGAGTCGTACGCCCGGGACCCCCGAGTTCCGCGTTCGCTGACGGTGTTGGGCGCCGGACCGCAGACCCTGGTCCAGGACCTGGGCAGGCCGGGTCACGCGCACCTCGGCGTGCCGCCCTCCGGGGCCCTCGACGCGCCGTCGCTCAAGCTCGCCAACCGCCTGGTCGGCAACCCCGAGGACGCCGCCGGCCTGGAGGTCCTGCTGGGCGGCCTGGTCGTGCGCGCCAACGCCTCGTGCACGGTCGCGGTGACCGGCCCGCACACGCCGGCGCGCGTCAACGGCGTGCTGCGCGACTCCCCCTTCCACCTGGCCGCGGGCGACACCCTGGCGCTCGGCGCGCCGAGCGGCGGGCTGCGCGCCTACGTCGCCGTGTCCGGCGGCGTCGCGGTGCCCGAGGAGCTGGGCAGCCGGGCCTCCGACGTGCTGTCGGGGCTCGGCCCCGCACCACTCGCGGAGGGCGACGAGGTGCCGCTCGGCGAGCCCGCGGGCGTGCCGGTCGGGGTGGACGTCCTGGTGCCGACCCCGGCGCCGGACGAGCTGGTCGTCCCGGTCCTGCTCGGGCCGCGCGACGACTGGTTCGCCGACGCGGGCGGGCAGCTGCTCGGGGGCCGCTGGACGGTGTCCGACCGCAGCAACCGGGTCGGGATCAGGCTCACCGGCACCTCGCTGGAGCGCGCGCCGGAGCGGGTGGGGCGCGAGCTGGCCAGCGAGGGGCTGGTCACCGGCGCGGTGCAGGTGCCGCCCGACGGGCTGCCCGTGGTGTTCCTCGCCGACCACCCGACGACCGGCGGCTACCCGGTGGTGGGCGTGGTCGCCGAACGCGCCCTGCCGCTGCTCGGGCAGGCCCGGCCCGGGACCCTGCTGAGGTTCGCGCCGCAGGGCTGAATGGGAGGAATTGGTCTAGCCCCATTGTCAACCCGGTCGGCTCCCCCTGCGTTCGACGACCCCCGGGCGATCGGGAGGGAGACCGCCTGGTTGAGGCAGCGCGGGCTGCTCGGGGCGATGATCCGGGAGATGTCCGGCGACACGGCCGGGGGTGTGCTGATCAACGCCGTGGACGTGGGCTTGAGGTGAGGCTGAGGCGGGCGGCCCCTGCCGGGGCCGCTTTCCCTCAGTACTCCGACTCGTAGAGCGCGGCCAGCTCGGCGTGGAGGTCGGCCGAATCCGGCAGGGCCTTGCCGTCCAGCGTGTGCACGCGGGTGATCTTGCGGACGCTGGACACCAGGAGGACGCCGTCCGCCGAGTACAGGTCCGCCACGTCGATCGGGGCGACCTCGGTGGTCCAGCCCTCGCGCGCGGCGGCCCGGAACAGCGCGGCCTGCGTGGTGCCGGGCAGGATGCCCAGCTCCGACGGCGGCGTGGTCAGGCGCCGACCCCGCGCCAGGATCAGCGTGGAGGTCGGGCCCTCCAGGACCGAGCCGGAGGACGTGGTGAACACCACCTCGGCGGCGCCCCGGCGCTCGGCCTCGCGCAGCGCGGCCATGTTCACCGCGTAGGACAGCGACTTGGCGCCGAGCAGCAGCCACGGGGCGCGGTCCGCCAGGCCCGGTTCGACGCCCCGGTCGAGGGTGACCGCGGCGATGCCCTCCGCGCGCTGGGCCATGACCTTGGGCGAGATGCCCATGCCGAGCGCGAACCCGGTGGGCGTGCCGTCGCCGCCCTCCACGCCGCGCGTGTAGACGAGCTTGAGCGCCATCTCCGAGTCGCCCGCCCAGGTGTCGAGCACCAGGCCGACGACGCGCTCGAACGCCGCGCGGTCCGGCTCGGGCAGGTCCAGCATCGCCGCCGAACGGGCCAGGCGGTCGAGGTGCGGACCCAGTTCGCGGGGTTCGCCGTCGACGACGAGGATCGTCTCGAAGACGCCGTCGCCGCGCACGAGGCCCAGGTCGTCGACCCGGATCAGCGGGGCGTCGGGGTCGGCCAGGGTTCCGTCGAGGAGTGCGAGCACGCGCATGTGGTGAGACTACTCACGTCTACCATCGGTGAGGTGGACACCGTCGCCGGACCGAAGGCCCTGCGCAAGACGCTGCACGCCCGGGGGATGCGGATGACGCCACAGCGCCAGCTCGTGCTGGACGCGGTGCGCGAACTCGGCCACGCCACCCCGGAGCAGATCTGCAAGCACGTCCAGCGCACCGCGCCGACGGTCAACATCACCACCGTCTACCGGACGCTCGACCTGCTGGACCGGCTCGGCATGGTCCGGCACACCCACCTCGGGCACGGCGCGCCGAACTACTCGGTGGACCCGCACGAGCACGTGCACCTGGTGTGCCACCGCTGCGGGCGCGTCGAGGAGGTGCCGTGCGAGCTCCTCTCACCTCTCGGGGGAACACTGGCGGGCCGGTACGGGTTCGAACTGGACGCGAGCCACCTCGCGCTGTCCGGCACGTGCCGCGACTGCCTCGGCAAGGGCGCCGACGAGGGCCAGGGTGTCGATGAGGGCAAGAGCGCCGTTGAAGGCAAGAACGCCGACGAGGGCGAGAGCGCCGATGAGGAGTCCGAGTGAACCCACCGCTGGAGAACCCGATCCTGGTGAACTCGCCGTTGCTGGCCGAGGGCGGCGCGGTCGCGCCGTTCGACGGCAACCCCGACCAGGGCGTGCCGTGGCACTTCGGCGACCCGTTCTCCGAGCAGCGGTCGGCCTCGCGGTCGGTGGCGGTGTTCGACCGCTCGCACCGGGCCGTGGTGGCGGTCGCCGGGGACGACCGGTTGACGTGGTTGCACTCGCTGACCAGCCAGCACTTCACCTCGTTGGGCGAGGGAGCCGGCACCGAGGCGCTGATCCTGGACGTGCAGGGGCGGGTCGAGCACCACGCGGTGGTGGCCAACGTGGGCGGGGTCGTCTACCTGGACACCGAGGCCGAGCGGGTCGGTGAGCTGCTCTCCTACCTGACCAGGATGGTGTTCTGGTCGAAGGTGGAGCCCCGGGACGCCTCCGGTGAGCTGGCCGTGCTGACGGTGGTGGGGCCCGAGGCGCCGGCGCTGTTCGAGCGGTTGGGCGTGCCGTTGCCGCAGGGGCCGCACGGGGTGGTCGCGCTTGAGGGGGGCGGCTTCGCGCGGCGGATGCCGTGGCCCGGTCATGACGCGGTGGACCTGGTGGTGCCGCGCGCCTCGCTGGTGCGGTGGTGGCGGCGGTTGACCGACGCGGGCGCGCGGGCCGCCGGCAGCTGGGCGTTCGAGGCGCTGCGCGTGGAGTCCCTGCAGGCCCGGTTGGGCGTGGACACGGACGAGAAGACCATCCCCCACGAGGCGAACTGGGTCGGCCGGGCCGTGCACCTCGACAAGGGGTGCTACCGGGGGCAGGAGACGGTGTCGAAGGTCCACAACGTGGGCCGGCCGCCTCGGCGGATGCTGCTGCTGCACCTGGACGGGTCGCGCGAGGTGCAGCCGGAGACCGGTGACCCGGTGCTCGTCGGTGAGCGCGTGGTCGGCCGGGTGGGCAGCGTGGCGCTGCACCACGAGTTGGGGCCGGTGGTGCTGGCGTTGGTGAAGCGGTCGGTTCCGCCGGAGACCGAATTGCTGGTCGGGGCCGAGGATCGGCGGGTCCAGGCCGCGGTGGACCCCGATTCCGTGCCGCCGGACACGCCCGGGTTGGGCCGTGAGGCTGCGCGCAATTTGGGGCGTTGAGGATTTAAAAGAAAGAGAGAAAAGCTTAAGAGCGGTCGCTCGCCGCTGGGCAGGCCGCCGGGGAAGGGCCTGCTGGGTGCCGTGTGCGCCGGCGCGCCGGTTGTCCCGGTGTGATTTTTGGGCGCGGCGCCGTCCTTGAGGTATTGCGTTGTCGGGGACCGGGAACGCTCCCCGTTTGCGTTGCCACCCTTCCGCGTTGTCTTCGGGACGGGGTTCCGGCTGACTTCTGTGCCAGGATCACGGCATGTCCCGACCCGGATCCCACGGCACGCTGCTCACCGTCGCCCCCACCGGGGCCGAGCACTCGAAGGCCGACGTCCCGCAGCTCCCGGTCACGTTGGAGGAGCTGGTCACCACCGCCGAGGCCTGTGAGCAGGTCGGGGCCGCCATGGTCCACGTCCACGTCCGCGGTGCGGACGCGCGGCCGACGCTCGACCTCGGGTTGCTCAAGGAGACCGTCGCGGCCCTGCGCGAGCGGACGGGGTTGGTGGTGCAGTTGTCCACCGGGGGCGCGGTGACCGATGCCGAGGCCGATCGGTTGCGGGTGCTGGACGCGTTGCCCGATTCGGCGTCCTGCACGATGGGCACGGTGAACTTCGGTGACGACGTGTTCATGAACCGGTGGGAGTTTGTCGTCGCGCTGCACCGGGGTATGCAGGAGCGGGGCATCGTCCCGGAGTACGAGATCTTCGACATCGGCCAGCTGGCGTCGCTGCGGCGGTTGCTGGACCGGCACGGGCTGCCGGCGGGTGGGAAGGTGCACGTCGACCTGGTGATGGGGGTGCCCGGCGGGATGCCGGGTGACGCCGAGACGGTGACGGCGGCCTTGCGGTTGCTGCCGGAGGGCGCGTCGTTCTCCGCGACCGGGATCGGGCGGACCTCGTTGCCGGTGATGCTGACCTCGCTGGCGGCCGGGGGGCACCTGCGGGTCGGGATGGAGGACACCCTGTCGTACGCGAAGGGCCAGCCGGTCCGGGACAACGCGCAGCTGGTCGCGAGGGCGGCCGGGTTGGCTCGGATCGCGCAGCGGCCGCCGTTGTCACCCGCAGATGCACGTGCACTCCTGGGCGTGCGCAGTCCGGTACAGGTTTGAGACAACTTTGGAAGCAGGTTTGTGTTGGCGGGTGGGCAGGAACTACCTCAGGATGAGTACGTGATCGAGGTGCGTCCTGGCGGGCGCCGCCGTATCGACCGGGTGCTCGCCCCCGACTACGCCGAGGGGGCCGAGCGGCTCCCGCTCGCCGACGTGCGCGCCCTGCGCGACGAGGCGGCGCAGGAGGAGACGGACCTGTCGTACCTGCGGCGGCTGCTGCACGCGCGGATCGACATCGTGCGGGCCGAGCAGGAGCGGCGGGTGTCGGGCGGTTCGGCGGTGGTGGACCAGTTGGCGACCATCCTGTCGTCGAACGCGGTCGGGCCGGCCACCGGGCTGGGTCGCTACCAGACGCAGGAGCCGTCGCGGGCGGAGGCGCACCGGCGGCACGTGGAGGCGCTGGTCTCGGACGTGGACCTGTCGGACGTGAGCGCGTTGTCCGACGACAAGCTGGAACTGGCGCTGCGGGTCTTCGTGAACGAGGAGGCGTCGGTGTCGGGGCGGCGGCGCGAGGTGCAGGCCGTGGTCGACCTGCTCAACGCCGAGATCGCGGGCCGCTACCAGAGCGGCAGCGCGTCGGTGGACGAGCTGCTGGCGGCCGAGCGCGGGTGGCCGACCAACCCCGGGCGTTCCAAGGAGTAGGAACGCTCTCCCGCTCTGTGGGAGTTCTGGCTAACGTCGCCGCTTGATGGCTACGAGCGCGCGTTATCGCTGGGTGGTGTTGGCCGTCGGCGCGGTGGCGCAGGGCGCCAACGCGGCGGTGTTCCTCGGGCTGCCCGCGATCACGCCGCAGCTGCGCGACCACTTCGACCTGTCGTTGCCGCAGGTCGGGTTGCTGCTCGGGGCGGTGAACCTGGGCACGATGCTCACCCTGGTCCTGTGGGGCGCGGCCGCCGACCGGCGGGGTGAGCGGCTGGTCATGGCGATCGGCGGTTTCGGCGCGGCGCTGTGCCTGGCGCCGGCGGCGTTCGACGGGGCCGTGGTGGCCGGGTTGGCGCTGGTCGGCGTGGGTCTGTTCGGCGCGAGCGTGAACGCGGCGAGCGGGCGGGCGGTGCTCACCTGGTTCCCGCCGGACCGGCGCGGGCTGGCCATGGGCATCCGGCAGACCGCGACGCCGCTGGGCGCGGCGCTGGCCGCCGTGGTGCTGCCGGTGGTGGCGGTGCGCGCCGGGGTGCCCGCGGCGTTCCTCGCGCTGTCCGGGTTCACCGCGTTCGTCGCGGTCGCCGTCGCCGTGTGGGTGCGGGAGCCGCCGTGGGCGGTACGGGCCCGGCGCGGCCACGGGGTGGTGCTGTCCGACCGCGGGCTGATCCGGCTGAGCGCCGCGAGCGGGCTGCTGGTCGTGCCCCAGTTCACCGCCGCCGCGCTGATGGTGGAGCTGCTGCACGACCACCGGGGCCTCGCGGTGGGCGTGGCCGCCGGGCTGTTCGCGGTCGCGCAGGTCGCGGGCGGCCTCGGCAGGCTGGTGGTCGGGGTCTGGTCGGACCGGGTGCGCGACCGGGTGCGCCCGCTGAAGTCGCTGAGCGTGCTGATCGCGGTCGGGTTCGCGCTGTGCGCGGCGCTGGACCGGGCGCCCGTGTGGCTGCTGGTCGCCGCGCTCGTGCCGACCGCGGCGCTGGCGCTGTGCTGGAACGGCCTGGCCATCACCGCGGCGGGCGAGCTGGCCCCGCCCGGCCGCACGGGCACGGCCCTGGGCATGCAGAACACCGCGAACTACCTCAGCGCGACCGTCACGCCGCCGCTGGCGGGCTGGGCGGCCGTGACCCTCGGGTGGCCCGCCGCCCTGCTGGCGGCCGCGGTGGCGGCCGTGGCCGCGCGGCTGCTGCTAACCGTGCCGCTCGCGGCGCGCGAGCTCGCCCCAGAACTCCCGTAGCCGCTCGTAGCGGAGCGCGACCTCCTCGGCGTCGCCCTCCTCCAGGGCGTCGACGATGGCGTTGACGTCCGTGGCCGAGGTGTCCTCCAGCAGGTCCTTGTCGTCGACCAGCTGCACCAGGCCGCCGTAGTCCAGCTCGACCGCCGAGCCCGGCGCGAAGTGGTCCAGCCAGCGCCCGGTGTCCGCGAGCACCTTGGCCGGGCCCTCGTCGCCCAGGGAGCGGGACACCACGCGGTGCGCCCGCGCGGTCCTGGCCCGCGCGTCGGCCATCGACACCCGCCACGACACCTGCCGCTCCGGGTCGTTCCTCGGCGCGAGCACGATGCGCCGCGCGTCCGGGGCGACCAGCGTGAACCACGGCAGCGGCACCGTCCAGGTGGTCGAGATGACGTGGACCGCGCCGCCGGTCAGCTCCGCCATCACCGCCGACGCCCGCGCCCGGACGGCGTCCGGCTCGACGGCCACCGCCTCGTCCCGCAGGGGACCGGTGGTCGAGGCGAGGAAGCCGACCAGCGCGGCGGCGGACCTGGCGCGCAGGTCCAGCGGGCAGACCAGTGGTCCGGGTCCGACGTCGCCGGGGACCTCGGCGGGGCTGATGGTCATCACGTCGAACGGCGCGTCGGGGGCGACGCGCCCGTCGGGGCGTTCACCCGGCAGGAGGCGGCGCGGCCGGGCCAACTGTGATCGCAACCACAGCTCCCGTTCGCGCGCGGCGACGTCCGCACGGCTCAGCACCCCGCTCTCCAGGGCTTTCCGCACCTGGTCGGCCAACGGTGCGTCAAGAGCCGACAGCGGTTCGTACACCCTGAGGTAGGCGACGAACGGTCGAGGCACCCGCGCATCCTCCCACGTTGAGATTCGACGGCACGTCTCACGCCTACCGCGTCGCGAGGAACCCCTTCGGCACGGTACGGTAGTTACCAGGAACTAGTTGTCGAGACGAGTGGGGCCGCCGTTCCCCCGGCCGCCCCCGTCCCTGTGCGAGGGGGTCGAGCCATGGGGCGCGGCCGAGCGAAGGCCAAGCAGACGAAGGTGGCGAGGGAGCTGAAGTACAGCTCTCACAACACCGACTTCGAGGCCTTGCAACGCGAGCTGTCCAGCGAGGGCGGCGGTGTTCGTCGTACCGACGAACGCTTCGACGAACCGTCGGACGACGATTACGACGACTACCGTCGCTGACACGTCCAAACACCCGCTGCTCGGAGGTTGGGCTGCCGGTCTTCACACCGGCAGCCCGACCTTTGGGCTCGGGTCCTGACTAGAACGCCCTGGCGTACTGCTTCGGCGGGTTGACCTGCGCCCCCAGTTGCTGTGCCGCGTGCAGCGGCCAGTACGGGTCGCGCAGCAGCTCGCGCCCCAGCAGGACCAGGTCGGCCGAGCCGTCGGCGAGGACCTGCTCGGCCTGCCGGGCGTCGGTGATCATGCCGACCGCCCCGGTGGGCACGTCGGCCTTCCGCCGCACGACCTCGGCGAACCGCACCTGGTAGCCGGGACCCACCGGGATGTCCGCCGCGGGCACGTTGCCGCCGGTGGACACGTCGACGAGGTCGACGCCCAGCTCCGCGAGGTCGCGGGCGAGCACGACGCTGTCCTCGGCGCTCCAGCCGCCCTCGACCCAGTCGGTGGCGGAGATGCGCGCGAACACCGGCACGTCGGCGCCCACCGCCTCCCGGACCGCGGCGGTGACCTCGCGCGCGAGCCTGGTGCGGTTCTCCAGGCTGCCGCCGTAGGCGTCGGTGCGGTGGTTGCTGAGCGGCGAGAGGAACTCGTGCAGGAGGTAGCCGTGGGCGGCGTGCACCTCGACGACCTGGAAGCCGGCTTCGACCGCGCGGCGCGCCGCGGCGGCGAAGTCGGCGACGACCCGCGCGATGCCCTCCCGGTCCAGCTCGGTCGGCGTCCGGTAGCTGTCGTGGAAGGCCACCGCGCTCGGCGCGACGGGCGTCCAGCCGCCGTCGGCGTCGGCGACACCGCCGCGTTCGGCGGCGAACGGCGCGTAGGTGGACGCCTTGCGCCCGGCGTGGGCGAGCTGCACGCCCGCCACCGAGCCCTGCGCGCGGACGAACTCCGCGATCGGGCGCCATGAGGCGATGTGCGCGTCGTCCCAGAGGCCGGTGTCCTCGGGCGAGATCCGGCCCACCGCCTGCACGGCGGTGGCCTCGGTGAGCACCAGCCCGGCCCCACCGGCGGCGCGCGAGCCGAGGTGCACGAGGTGCCACTCGTCGGGGTGGCCGTCCCGCGCCGAGTACTGGCACATGGGGCTGACCGCGATCCGGTTGGGGAGGGTGACCGACCGGGTGGTCAGGGGGCTGAACAGCTGGCTCACGTGCGTCTCCTGCGGTTCCGGGGTCCGGGGTGCCAGACGGGCCGTTCGGCGCGTCAACAGGTCCAAGGTCCCGGATCGGACTCCTGTTCCCGGTGTGGTGCGCGTCCCAGGTCCCGGGAGCTGCGGAATTCCATTCGATTCGGTATTGCCCGTGCATTCGCACGTGATCTTCAAGAGGGGGTGGCCCGGCAAAACGCCGAACAGAAGGGGCCAGTTACGCCCATTCGGGTGTACTGTCCGCAGCACGTTCGGGGAGACCATCACTTGCCGCCCGACGCAGGTCGGCCATTGGAAGTTCCCGCCGGTCACGACAGTAACAGGATCCACATGCTGCCCATGCCGACCACGACGATGACACAGGATCCAGTGTGGCCCAGCAACAGCCTGCTGGGTCGCCTCCGAGAGAACACCCGACAAGAGCTGCTCAACATCGGCACGGTCGTGCGGTACACGGCCGACCGCGAGGTGATAGAGCAGGAC